>JBBEBN010000341.1:0-12959 GCA_040882305.1 Cyclobacteriaceae bacterium | reverse complement strand
AGACTGTAAATCTGTTGTCTTATGACTTCATAGGTTCGAATCCTATTTCCCCCACCATCGGTCAGACCGCTTTGAGCGGTCAGACCGATAATGCGGGAGTAGCTCATCCCGATGGCTATCGGGAGGTAGAGCGATACCTTTCAAGTTATAAAAGAGTAATACGCGGGAGTAGCTCAGTTGGTAGAGCGATAGCCTTCCAAGCTATAGGTCGCGGGTTCGAACCTCGTCTCCCGCTCTTTTTTGGTATTAGGCGTTGGGAATTAGGCATTGGGAAAAACACCGGATGCCCGATGCAGAATGCCAAAGGAAAAAGCCGTTGTAGCTCAGTGGTAGAGCACTTCCTTGGTAAGGAAGAGGTCGACAGTTCAATCCTGTTCAACGGCTCAACGATGTTGAAGATTGATTTGTCTGAGACCTTTCCGGAAGATCGCAGACGAACGAACGATAGCATCAGCATCCTGATATACTGTGCCTAGCGAACACAGTAGGGATCAACCCGAAAGCCGGGATAAATTATATAGTAATAGAAATAAGTTAACCCTTATTCAAGAGGCTTAAAATGTTTAGGGTGTGGTTCTCTCGGAAATGAGAGGATTTTAGATTGTAACAAATTTAATTTAACACTTTATACTTTAAACTTTAAAAAGGGATTTTCAAATATGGCTAAAGAAACATTCGATCGGTCGAAACCACACGTAAACATCGGTACCATCGGTCACGTTGACCACGGTAAAACGACCCTTACCGCGGCAATTACAAAAGTTCTTTCCGCAAAAGGACTTGCTTCTATGCGCGATTTCTCTTCAATTGATAACGCTCCTGAAGAAAAAGAAAGAGGTATCACTATCAATACTTCACACGTTGAGTATGCTACCGAGAAGAGACATTATGCACACGTGGATTGTCCTGGTCACGCTGACTATGTGAAGAACATGGTTACCGGTGCGGCACAGATGGATGGTGCAATCCTCGTTGTGGCTGCTACTGACGGACCTATGCCTCAGACTCGCGAGCATATTCTGCTTGCCCGTCAGGTGGGTGTACCTGCTCTCGTAGTATTCATGAACAAAGTGGACCTTGTTGATGATGGCGAGTTACTGGACCTCGTTGAAATGGAGGTTCGCGAACTGATGTCTTACTACAATTTCCCTGGCGACACCATGCCAGTGATCCGCGGGTCCGCATTAGGCGCCCTGAACGGCGAGCCGAAGTGGGTTGCAAAAGTGGAAGAACTCATGACCGCCGTGGATGAATTTATTCCCATCCCCATTCGTCTTATTGACAAAGACTTCCTGATGCCGGTGGAAGATGTTTTTTCCATCACTGGTCGTGGAACGGTGGCTACCGGCCGTATCGAGCGTGGGGTAATCAAGACCGGCGATCCGGTTCAGATCCTTGGTATGGGTGCTGAAAACCTTACCTCTACGATTACAGGTGTTGAAATGTTCCGAAAGATCCTCGACAGGGGTGAAGCTGGTGATAACGTGGGCCTTCTGCTCCGCGGTATTGAAAAAGAGCAGATCAAGAGGGGTATGGTTATCTGTAAACCGAACTCTGTAACGCCTCACGCAAAGTTCAAGGCTGAAGTGTACGTATTGTCGAAAGAAGAGGGTGGACGTCATACTCCGTTCTTCAATAAATACCGTCCTCAGTTTTATTTCCGCACCACTGATGTCACCGGTGAGATCATGTTGCCGGCCGGTGTAGAGATGGTTATGCCTGGTGATAACATATCAATAGATGTGCAGCTGATCAATAAGATCGCTATGGAGAAAGGTCTGCGTTTTGCTATCCGCGAAGGTGGTCGTACTGTAGGATCCGGTCAGGTTACTGAAATTCTGGATTAATCCCTCCAGATATCCCCTAAAGGGGAGAAATTGAGGGCGGCGTTTCTGAGATTTTTCTCAGAAACGCTTTTGTTTTTCTACTTAATTCGTCTACCTTTGCAGTCCTTTTGGGCTGAGTACACGGGTGCAGCTCAGGGGATTGGGCAAGTTACCTAAAAGCTTTAGTGAAAAACTGCTTCTGTAATAGCAAACAAACGGGTGTAGCTCAATTGGTAGAGTAGCGGTCTCCAAAACCGTTGGCTGGGAGTTCGAGTCTCTCCACCCGTGCAAGTAAAAGAACCATGGAGAAGTTAGCGAATTATATTACGGAGTCCTGGGATGAGATCAAGAATAAGGTTACTTGGTCCAAGTTCGGTGAATTGCAATCTAGCGCCGTCCTGGTGCTGGTGGCCTCTACAATTTTTGCCCTTGTAATTGGTGCAATTGACTGGGTTTTCAAGACCGGTTTGCAGTGGTTTTATACTGAATTTTAATCGTTTTGCGGAAATGGGCGAATTGAAGTGGTACGTTCTCAGGGTCGTTAGCGGCCAGGAAAAGAAGGTAAAATCTTACCTTGAGACGGAGGTCGAACGCTCGAAGCTGACGGAATTCATTCCCCAGGTGCTTATCCCTTCCGAGAAAGTATATGAAATGAGAAATGGTAAGAAGCGCGTTCGGGAAAGAAATTTCTTTCCGGGTTATGTGCTTATTTCTGCGGATCTAAGCCATGGGGAGGCTTATCACGCCGTTAATAATATCCCCGGAGTGATCGGTTTTTTAGGAAATAACGGAACCGGGTCTTCCAAGGAGCCCGTCGCGTTACGCCAGTCTGAAGTAAACAGGATCCTGGGTAAGGTCGATGAGATCGACGAATTTGAAGTGAAACTGGAAACACCTTTTATAAAAGGTGAATCAGTCAAGGTAATGGATGGTCCGTTCAGCGGCTTTACCGGAACGGTGGAGGAGATCTTTGAGGACAAGAAGAAACTCAACGTAATGGTAAAAATATTCGGCCGCAATACGCCGGTTGAATTAAGCTACATGCAGGTTGAAAAATTAGATTAAGATTGAGCTAGAATATGGCAAAGCAAGTAACAGGTTATTTAAAATTACAGGTGAAGGGCGGGGCGGCAAACCCGGCTCCTCCGATCGGCCCTGCGCTGGGTTCCAAAGGCCTGAATATCATGGACTTTTGCAAGCAGTTTAATGCGCGCACCCAAGACAAGCCAGGCCAGGTGTTACCCGTTCTGATCACGATTTATAATGACAAGTCTTTCGACTTTGTCATCAAGACACCCCCTGCGGCCATTTTGATTTTGGATGCAGCCAAGAAACCCAAGGGTTCAGCAGAACCAAAAACGGTAAAAGTCGGGTCCATTACCTGGGATCAGGTTAAAACCATCGCTCAGACGAAAATGCCCGATTTAAATGCTTTTAAAGTAGAATCGGCTATGAAGATGATAGCTGGTACGGCAAGAAGTATGGGTGTGACGATATCAGGAACAGCCCCCTGGGAAAAATAACTTAAAACAAATGGCAAGAAGAATTTCAAAAAACAGAAAAGCTGTTTTGGCAAAATACAGTCCGGAGAAAGCCTATACGCTTGAAGAGGCCGCGAAGGTTGTGAAAGAAATAACTTTCACCAAGTTTGATGCTTCCATTGATCTGGACATTCGTTTAGGGGTTGATCCTAAGAAATCTGACCAAATGGTTCGCGGGGTGGTTTCTCTGCCTCACGGTATCGGTAAAATCGTTCGCGTGCTGGTACTATCCACTCCTGATAAACACCAGGAAGCCAAAGACGCAGGTGCTGACCATGTGGGACTGGATGATTATATCCAGAAGATCGAAGGCGGCTGGACAGATATTGATGTTATTATTTGTACTCCTACCGTGATGGCAAAAGTGGGTAAGCTCGGTAAAATACTCGGCCCCCGCGGTTTAATGCCGAATCCTAAATCAGGAACTGTTACGCTCGAAGTCGGTAAAGCGGTGAAAGAAGTGAAAGCCGGTAAGATCGACTTCAAAATTGATAAACAAGGTATCATCCATGTTGGTATTGGCAAAGCTTCCTTCTCGGTCGATGCAATCCGGGACAATGCTGCAGAGATGATCCACACATTAGCCAAGTTAAAACCCGCCTCAGCGAAAGGTGCTTACTTCCGAAGCATTACTCTTTCCACTACCATGAGTCCGGGTGTCTCGGTTGATGCAAATTCCGTTGCTGGTATTTAAGATTTAAAACAATGACCAGAGAAGAAAAAGCAAGTATAATAGAAGAGCTCACCGAGAAGTTTGCTAACCACAATCACTTCTATATCACGGATGCCTCCGGTTTTACCGTAGCTGAGGTGAATAATTTCAGAAGGTTGTGCTTCAAGAACGGTGTTGAATACCGTGTTTATAAAAACACGCTGATTCGCAAAGCCCTTGAAAAGCAGGAAGGAACGGATTTCTCACAATTGTTTGATGTGTTGCATGGTTTCTCCGGAGTAATCTTCTCCAAGGAGGCCGGTAATGTTCCCGCAAGAGTGATCCGCGAGTTCCGTTTGAAGATGGAAGGCAGACCTGTGTTGAAAGGCGCTTCTATTGACACGTCCCTTTATGTAGGGGATGAAAACCTCAATATGCTCGCCGAGCTCAAGTCTAAGAATGAGCTTATCGGAGACGTTATTGCCCTGCTACAATCGCCTGCCAAGAACGTTATTTCTGCCCTGTTGAGTGGCAAGAACACCGTTGCCGGCCTGGTAAAAGCGCTGGAAGAACGTGGTAACAAGTAGTAAAATAATTTTAATAACCTGAATTAATTAAATTTTATAAAAATGGCTGATATAAAAGCTCTTGGAGATCAACTCGTTGAACTCACCGTAAAAGAAGTTAACGAATTAGCTTCTTACTTAAAGGAAACTCATGGCATTGAACCTGCAGCTGCCGCTGTAGTTGCTGCTGGTCCTGCTGCAGGAGCTGGTGGCGGTGGAGCTGCTGCTGCTGAGAAAACCAACTTCGACGTTGTTTTGAAAGCACCCGGTGCCAATAAACTTCAAATCGTAAAATTAGTAAAGGAACTTACGGGACTTGGTCTGAAAGAAGCCAAGGACATGGTTGACGGAGCTCCTAAAACCATAAAGGAAGGTTTGCCTAAAGACGAAGCTGAAAATCTTAAGAAGCAGCTCACCGAGGCTGGTGCCGAAGTGGAGCTGAAGTAATCTTCTTGGGGAAAAGAAAACTTTTCTCTGAAAGCTTCGGTTAGACCCCGTGTCTGGTTCGGATCCCTGCAAAACAGGGTAGAATAAGACGGGGTCTATCCCTATTTATGCCCTGTGGCCCTCTGTACTCGAACGAAGCTGACATTCAACGATTGTTCAAGTCAGGATTTAAAACCTAAAACGATACACACCTTGGCAAAGAAGAGCAATAATGGCAGGATCGATTTCTCATCCATTGAGAAAATCCTGGACTACCCTGATTTTCTGGATCTGCAACTCCAGTCTTTCAAAGATTTTTTACAGATAGAAACGCCTGCGGAAAAAAGACAAAACGAAGGTCTTTACAAGGTTTTTGCTGAAAACTTTCCGATAAGTGATTCGCGCGAGAATTTTGTTCTTGAATTTGTTGATTATACTATCGACCCTCCCAAATACAACGTCGATGAATGTATTGACCGGGGTCTTACATTCTCCGTTCCACTGAAGGCCAAACTGCGGCTCACCTGCAACGATGAGGACAATGAAGACTTTGAAACCATTGAGCAGGAAGTATTCCTCGGCAACATCCCCTATATGACCGAGAAAGGTTCCTTTGTGATCAACGGGGCCGAACGCGTAATCGTTTCACAGTTACACCGCTCGCCGGGTGTCTTCTTTGCAATGAGCAAACACACTAATGGAACGAAATTATATTCTGCAAGGATCATTCCGTTCAAGGGTTCCTGGATAGAATTCGCCACTGACGTGAATGCTGTCATGTACGCTTACATCGACCGGAAGAAAAAATTCCCGGTCACCACCCTGCTTCGCGCAATTGGATACGGCTCGGATAAGGATATACTCGACCTGTTCGGATTATCCGAAGAGGTGGAAGCAAATAAAAACACACTGAAGAAGGTTGTCGGAAGGAAACTCGCTGCCAGGGTATTGAAAACCTGGACTGAGGACTTCGTGGATGAAGATACCGGTGAAGTTGTTTCTATTGACCGCAATGAAGTGCTCCTTGAACGCGACCACGTCATCGAAACGGAAGACGTAGACGTCATTATAGAATCCGGCGTGAAGTCTATTATCCTTCACCGCGATGATATCAACATCGCCGATTACAATATTATTTTCAATACGCTTGCCAAGGATACTTCGAACTCCGAAAAAGAAGCGGTTGAGTATATCTACCGCCAGCTGAGGAACACAGAAGCGCCTGATGAACAAACGGCACGCGACATTATCCAAAGCCTGTTCTTCAGCGAAAAGCGCTATGACCTCGGTGAAGTAGGCCGCTACCGGATCAACAAAAAATTAGGTCTCGATCTGGGTTATGACCAGCGGGTGTTGACCAAAGAAGATATTATCCTCATCGTCAAATACCTCATCGGTCTGATCAACTCGAAGGCAGTTGTCGACGATATCGATCACCTCAGCAACCGGAGGGTAAGAACAGTAGGCGAGCAGTTGTATTCGCAGTTCGGTGTAGGCCTTGCCCGCATGGCGCGGACCATCAAGGAAAGAATGAACGTGCGCGACAACGAAGACTTCAAGCCCGTTGACCTGATCAATGCGCGGACGCTGTCTTCTGTCATCAATTCATTCTTCGGAACGAACCAGCTTTCCCAGTTCATGGATCAAACCAATCCGCTGGCGGAGATCACGCACAAACGCCGCATGTCGGCGCTCGGTCCGGGTGGGCTTTCAAGAGAGCGCGCCGGCTTCGAGGTTCGTGATGTGCACTATACGCACTATGGCCGACTTTGTACCATCGAAACTCCGGAAGGTCCGAACATCGGATTGATATCTTCTCTTTGCGTGCATGCCAAGGTGAATAAGATGGGATTCATCGAAACACCATACCGCAAAATTGAAAACGGAAAAGTAAAGGTGAAAGAACCTGTGATTTACCTGACCGCAGAAGAGGAAGATACGAATTACATCGCCCAGGCTAATGTTCAGATCAAGGCTTCAGGTGAATTTATAGACGAAAAGGTCAAATCAAGGTTTGAGGGTGACTTCCCCGTAGTGGAGCCCAAAGACCTGAAGTATATGGACATCGCTCCCAACCAGATCGTTTCAGTAGCCGCTTCGTTGATTCCGTTCCTGGAACACGACGATGCCAACCGCGCGCTGATGGGATCGAACATGCAACGCCAGGCCGTACCGCTGATGCGTCCGGAAGCGCCTATCGTAGGAACAGGCCTTGAAGGCCAGGTGGCCCTCGATTCACGCGCCCTCATCCTGGCCGAAAGCAATGGAGTTGTTGAAAGCATTGATGCCAAGAAGATTACCATCAAATATGAAGTGAATGAAGAGCAAAGACTCGTGAGCTTCGATGATGAGTTCAAAACTTACAACCTGATCAAGTTCCGCAGAACGAACCAGGATACCTGCATCAACCTGACTCCGCTTGTGAAGAAAGGCGACAAAGTTGCAAAAGGCCAACCGCTCTGTGAAGGGTACGCTACGCAGGCCGGTGAACTTGCGCTGGGTCGCAACCTGCTTGTTGCCTACATGCCATGGCAGGGATATAACTTCGAAGATGCGATTGTTATCTCCGAACGCGTTGTCCGCGATGACATTTACACTTCCATCCACATCGAAGAATTTGAGTTGGAGGTTCGCGATACAAAACGTGGTGAAGAAGAACTGACGTCGGAGATCCCGAATGTAAGCGAAGAGGCTGTTAAGCACCTGGATGAAAATGGTATTATCCGCATCGGTGCAGAAGTGAAAGAAGGCGATATACTGATAGGGAAGATCACTCCTAAAGGGGAAACAGATCCGACGCCTGAAGAGAAACTGTTGCGCGCGATTTTTGGAGACAAGGCCGGCGATGTGAAGGATGCTTCCCTAAAGGCACCGCCATCACTGAAAGGTGTTGTTATCGATACCAAGCTTTTCTCGAGACCCAAGCGCGACAAAGATGTTCGGACCAAGTCCAAGAAAGAACTGGATTCGCTGAAAAACAAATACAGCAAGAACCTCACGGACCTCCGTGACGGAATGATCAAGAAGCTCACCACCTTATTGAATGGAAGAAACAGCAATGGTGTGAAGCATAAATTTGGTGATGAACTCGTAAGCAAAGGGGTGAAATTCACTTCAAAGGTTATCGAGACCAACCTTTTCCCTGATAAGAATATTTACCGGGATGAAAGCAATTACAACGTTGCCGAGGAAGTGAACCTGATCGCGGATATAAGCATGGAGAACTGGACCAGCGATGACCACACCAATGACCTTATCGCTCAAACGGTGAAGAATTACCTCACCAAGCGCAATAACTACGCGGGTGAGTTCAAGCGCGAACGCTTTACCCTGGAAGTCGGAGATGAACTCCCCACCGGAATAGTGCAGCTGGCAAAAGTTTATGTTGCCAAGAAACGCAAACTGAAAGTGGGTGATAAGATGGCGGGTCGCCACGGAAACAAAGGGGTTGTGGCGCGGATCGTGCGCGAAGAAGATATGCCATTCCTCGAGGATGGAACGCCGGTGGATATTTGTTTGAACCCGCTGGGTGTACCTTCGCGTATGAACCTTGGCCAGATCTACGAAACCGTACTCGCCTGGGCAGGTTTGAAGCTGAATAAGAAGTATGCTACTCCGATCTTTGATGGCGCTTCTCTGGAAGAAGTTCAGAAAGAATTGAAGGATGCGGGTCTTCCTGAGTTTGGAAGAACCTACCTATTCGACGGCCTGACAGGTGAAAGATTCGATCAGCCAGTGACGGTGGGTATCGCTTACATGCTGAAGCTCGGTCACCTGGTAGATGATAAAATGCACGCCCGTTCGATCGGACCTTATTCGCTTATTACACAGCAGCCGCTGGGTGGTAAAGCACAATTCGGTGGTCAGCGTTTCGGTGAAATGGAGGTGTGGGCTATTGAGGCATTCGGTGCTTCGCATATCCTGCAGGAGATCCTTACCATTAAGTCGGATGATGTGATTGGTCGTGCGAAGGCATATGAGGCTATTGTGAAGGGCGAAAACATGCGCAAACCCAATATTCCTGAATCATTCAATGTGTTGGTTCATGAACTGAGAGGTCTGGCGCTGGAAATCACAATGGATTAAGTCGATAGTCCACAGTCGATGGTCCATAGTCAACAGCACTATCGGCCGTCGTCCATGGACCATGGACCATGGACTTAAAACAGAATTTCGAAACAACTGAAAACTCACAATATGTCTTTCAGAAAAAATAAAAAGATCAACAACGACTTCTCCAAGATCACCATCAGCCTTGCTTCGCCCGAATCGATTCTGGAAAGCTCCCATGGTGAGGTGACCCAACCGGAAACCATCAATTACAGAACTTACAAGCCTGAAATGGGCGGTTTGTTTTGTGAAAGGATTTTTGGTCCTGTTAAGGATTGGGAATGTCATTGTGGGAAATACAAGAGGATCCGCTATAAGGGAATTATCTGCGATCGCTGCGGCGTAGAGGTAACTGAAAAGAAGGTAAGACGCGAACGCATGGGCCATATTGAACTTGTCGTTCCTGTCGCCCATATCTGGTACTTCCGTTCCCTTCCCAACAAGATCGGGTACCTGATCGGCCTGCCTACGAAAAAGCTGGACCAGATCATCTATTATGAGCGCTATGTGGTCATCCAGCCGGGGTTGAAGGAAGAAGATGGCATCAACCGTCTTGATTTCCTCACGGAAGAAGAATACCTGGATATCGTTGATAAGCTTCCGCGCGAAAACCAACTTCTCGATGACAATGATCCCAAGAAGTTCATTGCCAAGATGGGTGCTGAAGCACTGGAGATGTTATTGGCAAGAACCGAGTTGGATATACTGTCGTATGAGTTGCGCCACCAGGCTGCAACGGATACCTCCCAGCAACGCAAGGCGGAGGCGCTGAAACGTTTGAAGGTGGTGGAAGCATTCCGCGAAGCCCGTACGCGCATTGAGAACAAACCTGAATGGATGGTGATTAAAATGGTTCCTGTGATTCCTCCGGAATTGCGTCCATTGGTGCCGTTGGACGGTGGCCGTTTTGCCACGTCCGACCTGAATGACCTGTACAGGCGTGTGATCATCCGCAACAACCGCCTGAAAAGGCTGATCGATATTAAAGCTCCTGAAGTGATCCTGCGCAATGAAAAGCGTATGCTTCAGGAAGCAGTTGATTCTCTCTTTGACAACTCAAGGAAGGTGAACGCTGTGCGCTCGGATGGAAACCGCGCCCTGAAATCCCTGAGCGATATGCTGAAAGGTAAGCAAGGCCGCTTCCGTCAGAACCTGCTCGGTAAACGTGTCGACTATTCCGGTCGTTCCGTTATCGTCGTTGGTCCTGAACTCAAATTGCATGAATGCGGATTGCCAAAAGACATGGCAGCCGAACTGTTCAAGCCGTTCATTATCCGGAAGCTGATCGAAAGGGGAATCGTAAAGACTGTTAAGTCGGCGAAAAAGATCGTTGACAGGAAAGATCCTGTGATCTGGGATATTCTGGAGAATGTGTTGAAAGGGCACCCGGTTCTGCTGAACCGCGCTCCCACACTGCACCGATTGGGTATCCAGGCCTTCCAGCCGAAGCTTATCGAAGGAAAAGCTATCCAGTTGCATCCACTCGTTTGTACGGCGTTCAACGCCGACTTTGACGGTGATCAGATGGCCGTTCACGTCCCGCTGGGCCAGGAGGCTGTGCTGGAGGCATCCATGCTGATGCTTTCCTCTCACAACATTCTGAACCCTGCCAACGGTGCGCCTATTACCGTTCCGTCACAGGATATGGTGTTGGGTCTCTATTATCTCACGAAGGGAAGAAAGACCACGCCTGAGCATCCGATCAAAGGCGAAGGGAAGAAATTCTATTCAGCAGAAGAGGTTATCGTAGCGTATAATGAAGGTAAGATCTCAAAACATGGCCTCATTAAAGTAAGAGTCAACCTGAGGGATAAGAACACCGGAAAAATAGAGCACAAACAAATTGAAACTGTTGTCGGCCGGGTTCTCTTCAACCAATATGTGCCGGAAGAAGTAGGATTTGTGGATGAACTTCTCACAAAGAAGAAATTGCAAGCCATTATTTCCGATGTGTTCAAGCTCGCAGGCCTCTCGAAGACCGCCAAGTTCCTGGATGATATCAAGGACCTTGGATTCCAGATGGCCTATAAGGGCGGACTGTCCATGGGTCTGAACGATGTGAAGATCCCTGTGGAAAAAGAGAAACTCGTTGCCAATGCCCAGGAAGAAGTTGACGCCGTGTGGAACAACTACATGATGGGTCTTATTACGGATAACGAACGGTACAACCAGGTTATCGATATCTGGACGCGCACCAACACGCTGCTCACCAACACGCTAATGAAGCAACTGGAAGAAGACCAGCAGGGTTTTAACTCCATCTACATGATGATGCACTCGGGTGCAAGGGGTTCAAGAGAGCAGATCCGCCAGTTAGGTGGTATGCGTGGCCTGATGGCAAAACCTCAGAAAAACCTTGCCGGCTCCGTAGGTTCTATTATCGAAAACCCGATCCTTTCAAACTTCAAGGAAGGACTCGATGTGTTGGAGTACTTCATCTCAACACACGGCGCGCGTAAAGGTTTGGCCGATACTGCGTTGAAAACAGCGGATGCGGGTTATCTCACAAGAAGGCTCGTGGACGTGGCGCACGATCTCGTCATCACTGAAGATGATTGCGGAACCCTGCGCGGTCTGAAGGTAACGTCATTGAAAGACAACGAAGATATTGTCGAGCCATTATCCGAAAGAATTGTTGGTCGTGTGACCGTACATGCTGTTTACGATCCGCTGACCGAAGAAATGATCGTGGATGCAAACCAGGAGGTCACCGACGAGATTGCCAAGAAGATCGAAGAGACGGCAATTGAAGAGGTGGAGATCCGGTCATTGCTTACCTGCGAGTCTAAAATAGGTGGTTGCGCAAAATGCTATGGCAGAAACCTGTCAACTGGTAATATGGTGCAGACTGGTGAAGCGGTTGGTGTGATTGCAGCGCAGTCAATCGGTGAACCCGGCACCCAGCTTACACTCCGTACCTTCCACGTGGGTGGTACTGCATCCAACATTGCCGTGGAGGCCAACATTAAGGCTAAATTCCCGGGTGTTGTTGAGTTCGAAAGTATCCGTGTTATTGCAACAACTGATAATGACAGCAAACCTGTAAGGGTGGTCATGGGACGTACCGGTGAAATCCGGCTCGTTGATAAGGAGAAGGGTAGAGTGCTGATTACGAACAACGTTCCTTATGGCGCATTTCTCAAGGTGAATGAAGGACAGGCCGTTGAAAAAGGTGACGAGATCTGTTACTGGGATCCCTACAACGCGGTTATCCTGTCAGAATTTGACGGTACCATTGAATACGAATCCATCATTGAAGGTGTCACCTTCAAGGAAGAATCCGATGAACAGACTGGTCACCGTGAAAAAGTGATCACTGACACGAGGGATAAAACGAAAAACCCTGCGGTGGTGGTAAAAGGAAAGTCTGAAACGAAGGGATACAACATACCGGTGGGTGCTCACCTCGCCGTAGATGAAGGAGAAAAGATCAAAGCTGGTCAGGTGCTTGCGAAAATACCCCGTACCATGGGTAAGTCGCGCGACATCACCGGTGGTCTTCCCCGCGTAACAGAATTATTCGAGGCGAGGAATCCGTCCAACCCGGCCGTGGTAAGTGAGATCGACGGCGTGGTGACTTACGGAGGTATCAAACGCGGTAACCGTGAGATCTTTATCGAGTCACGCGATGGTGTTCAGAAGCGTTACCTGGTGCCGTTATCCAAACACATTCTCGTTCAGGATAACGATTTCGTAAAAGCAGGCCAGCCTTTATCGGACGGCAGCATTACACCTTCTGATATCCTCTTGATCAAAGGACCTACCGCAGTTCAGGAATAACTCGTGAACGAAATTCAGGAAGTGTACCGTCTGCAAGGCGTGAAAATCAACGACAAGC
>JBBEBN010000340.1:0-13009 GCA_040882305.1 Cyclobacteriaceae bacterium | reverse complement strand
AGGTAGCAATGTTCCGTCAATTGCAGTGCAGGAGCCAGGAGATCGGTACTGTAATAACCAAGACCCACGAGCGCCACGCCGAGTTTCCTGTTCTGCGGAATGATAATGTTAGCGAACGTTTCCTGGCTGCTGATAGCAAGGCCGGCCATTCCCGCCAGCGTTCCTTTGAGAAATTTTCTTCGTTTTATCATGACTGAAAAATTTTTGGATATGACACCCGTTTAAACAACTCATTATTCTCCCGGCAATATGCCGCGACCATTAGCGAGACTGAAATTAAGGTGTTACAGTAGTTCAGGCAAGTTAAATGTCTGCAACGGCGCCAAACTCCCGCTTGGCCGGTTACTTCGGTCATTATGTGGGAATCTAGTGTTGGTTCGTTGCATAATTATTCAGAGAGCTGGGTAGTAAAAAAACAGCCAAATTTGGCTGAAAATAGCCCCCAAGCCTTTTATTTAGGGTTAGGGGCTCCGTTCGGGAACCAAATGGCCCGGAAAATTGTATCTTTAGGGAAATTTATAACCATAGGAGCCATTTCCCACCCAAATTGCAACCTTTTGCCGAACCTAATCGGTCCATTAGCGGTTGTACCTCCTGAGAACGAGATTACATTAGTGAAACAAGCATAATTCATACGTTATAATTCATGAGACAACTTAAGATCAGCAAGCAGATTACGAACCGGGAAAGCCAATCTCTGGACAAATATCTTCAGGAGATAGGAAAGGTTGATTTGATCACTTCCGACGTGGAAGTGGAATTGGCAAAAAGGATCAGGGAAGGCGATCAGGTCGCCCTTGAAAAACTTACCAAGGCCAACCTCCGTTTTGTTGTTTCAGTTGCTAAGCAATATCAGAATAACGGACTTACCCTGGGCGACCTTATCAATGAAGGCAACCTGGGGTTGATCAAAGCCGCAAAAAGGTTTGATGAAACCCGCGGGTTCAAATTCATTTCCTATGCCGTATGGTGGATCCGTCAGTCTATCATGCAGGCGCTGGCTGAGCAGTCGCGTATTGTTCGTCTGCCTTTGAATCGTGTTGGTTCGCTTAACAAGATCTCCAAAACATTTTCTGAACTGGAACAAAAATTTCAGCGCGAACCTTCTTCCGAAGAACTTGCCGAAGTCTTGGATATAACAACAGAAGAAGTGGCGGATACCATGAAGATTTCAGGCCGCCATGTATCGATGGATGCACCGTTCGTTCAGGGTGAAGAAAACAGCCTGCTCGATGTGCTTGCCAACGACAGCGAAGAAACACCTGATTCCGGTTTGATGATCGATTCATTAAGAAGGGAAGTACAGCGCGCACTTTCGACCCTGACCCAGAGAGAATCCGATGTGATCTCCTATTATTTCGGATTGAATGGCGAGCAGGCAATGACGCTGGAAGAGATCGGCCAGAAATATAATCTGACACGCGAACGCGTCCGCCAGATCAAGGAGAAAGCCACCCGAAGGCTGAGACACAGCTCGAGGAGCAATACGCTGAAGCCTTTCCTGGGATAAAAAGATTTATTCTATCTGTCAATAAAAAAAACCACCCTGCGGTGGTTTTTTTATTAATGGTTTTCGCTCCCGACCTGCCGGCGCATAGGCCACCGTTTGGCAGGCAGGCTCACAACCCGCTTATCTGCTGCCAACCTGTGAGCCTTTGGAAATATCCTTAACACGGATATTCCTGAACCTTACGATGGTGCCATGTCCTAAAAATGAAATGCTGCCGGAGTGGCGGTTTAGTCCGGGATGATCTTTCTTGTCCATGGTTCCGTTCTTAGTTGCTTTCTTCAGATCTCCATCCAGGATCACTGTTCCATTTAACGTTACTTTTATATGATCACCCTTTACGTACACTTCCTGTTGATTCCATTCACCGACGGGTCTTAGAAAACCTTTTTTCGCAGGCATGACACCATATACTGACCCGTGATACTGGTAGGGTTCAAGTTTCGCGTATACAGGCGCGGTGTTGTCAATGATCTGGATCTCCTTTCCTCCGTAAGCTGCATCCCCATTTAAGGGAGCGTGAATTCCCAGTCCATTGTTTGCTCCCGGGGTCAACTGGAATTCGAAACGGAAAATGAAATCGGAATATTCCTTTTCAGTGCTGAGATTGCCGTGACCTTCGCCGGTCGGATAAATGGCAATCGCATTGTCTTCCACCACGTAATCAGTTTTGTTACCAATCCAATTGTCGAGGTCCTTACCGTTAAACAACAGCTCAAATCCAGTCTGCTTTTCTTCTTCGGTGAGCGTGTAAGGTTTGTTGCTGACTTCCTTCACATAGATATTGCGGAACGCCAGTTCATTGCCATGCGCCTGCAGCTCGATCGCTTCTTCCGGGAAAATGGGAATGGTTCTGTCCCAATAGTTCTCCATCACCACCTCATCCACCACGAGAACACCGTTCAGGTGAACGGTAACGCGTTCGCCTACCATTTTGATATGGAAGGTGTTCCATTCACCTACCGGATTGTCCGCAACCGTCAGAGGTGTGCTGCGATTCTTTTGGTTGTTGAACAATCCGCCCGAGCCCACTCTTGTTGCGGGCTCTTTTCCCGTAGGATCCCAGATCTGTACCTGCGGGGAGCCGCGCAGGTAGATTCCGCTGTCACCATCTCTGGATATCTTCCAATCTACAAGCATTTCAAAATCGCCATAAGGGCGTATAGTGCAGAGGTTGTCGCCATGGCCGGTAAAGTAGATAGCGCCTTCTTTCACACTCCAGCTTTCCTTCAATTTCGCATTGGCTTCCTGCTGTTTTTTCGCAAAATCCTGCTGCGACATCTTCGAACGGGCGATCGGGTTTTCAACGAGGCCCTGCCATCCGGAAAGGTCCTTTCCGTTGAAGATCGGTTCAAATCCTTTTGTATACGGCATGTTGGCCAGATAGGTCTGGATATCGATCACTTCATACTGGCTGTCCTGTCCTTCGAGCTTATCCAGGATCTGCTGCAGTGTAGCGCGAACGATCGTTCCTGTAAGTCCCGGCCGGGCGTCCGCCGTAGGGAGTGCGATCTGCATCACCGAACGGCCCGCCGCCCTGTTGAGATCTTTGTCGTCAAGGTATTTTGATACAAACATCAGCGCCAGGAACGTCCTCAGATTCCCAACCGCCCGGACAACGCCCGTTTTTTCCTGAGTAGTCTTCGCCTGATCCATCGCTTCATCAAGCATGAGAAGCTTTTGTTCATCCGGCCAGGAAGATCTGCCTACCTGTGATACGAAAGCATTAAAGGCTTTTTCATGATACTTCTTAAGACCTGAATCTTTGCGGATGGCAAGTAAAGTTCTGGCAGCTTCATGGTTCTGCCAGTTCAACAACGCTTCAAACGCCGCTGCTTGTTCCGCTTCATTCCCGTTGTAAAAAGCATCCGTGACTTTATTCAGAGCCTCCTTGTCATTTACATAAGGGAGAAGCGGGAGTACCTTTGCCTTATTCTTTGCATACGTTTCATTCACCAGTTTCTTTCCACTCTCATCCATTGATTCAATGAGCGCAGCCTGCACCCATTTCGTGTTGGTGTCTTCTCCGGTCTGAGCAAGCAAGTCCAGCAGCCCAGTCGTATTCCCTCCTGACGCCAGACGAGGCAACGCAGCGAAGGCCGCCTTTTGAACACCCGCATCCGGGGAGGAGGTTTTTGAGAAGGCAACATTAAACTGATCGACGGCCCTTTTTTCTGCAAGGATATCAATTATAGCAGCCTGATTTTTTGGCTGCGCGGATTCAATCTTTGCTGCCAGCGACTTCGTATCACCCTGATCCATCATCCGAAGCAAGGCTTTTTTCGCCGCAACGATCTCCTCTTCAGCCGTAGCCTTGACGAGGTAATCCACAAGTTGAGACTGGAATTTCTTATTATCACTATAGGCTATTTCCTCCGCTGCCACCATCCTCACAGAAGCGTTTTTCGACACCAACGCAGG
Organism: Cyclobacteriaceae bacterium; assembly: GCA_040882305.1. Taxonomy (GTDB): domain Bacteria; phylum Bacteroidota; class Bacteroidia; order Cytophagales; family Cyclobacteriaceae; genus Chryseosolibacter. The sequence continues at coordinate 9,081 of JBBEBN010000340.1, read as the reverse complement.
CACTAAGGTAGACTCAATGAAAGTATCATTGCGGTTCGCCTTTGCCAGCATAGAGAGTATCTCGCCAGCGAGGTTAGTGTTTTTCTTGTAGACTTTTACCCATTGCTTCATGGCGGCACCATCCCTTATGTTCAGGCTGGCTACCTTTAAGACTTCCTTTTGATAACCGGTGTCAAAACGGTTCATCTCCTTGAGAAGCGTTTTGTTGGATTCATCAGGAAGGGCTTTTGTCAACGCTTTCAGGGCTGCCAGCCGGAAATGTTGTTGCGCAGGTTCAAGTGTATTGGTGAGGATGTCCTGGCTTACCCGAAGAACGAGATCTTTGTTCCCTTTTGCTGCGAGCTGGTGCATGTACTCGACCAGCGCCTGGGTGGCTTCGGAAGGGTCATTCTTGAAATTGACTTTCTTTGCCTGCTGTAATAAAACATTATAACTGCCCGCATCGGCAATCAGCGACAGTGACCACAGGGCATGTTTCCTGGTTATAAGATCATCGCTTGAAGCAAACTTCGATATGGTCTGAATTGCGGACTGGTGTTTTAATTCACCCAGTCCCTGGATCAACCGCGCTTCGGCATGGGGAGCTCTATTGTTCTGCAGAGAAGACAGCAAGGCATCGCGGGCTCCGGCTGTTCCGATACTAACAAGCGCGGAAATCGCCTGTTGGGTTAATCCCTCCTCGCCAAGGATTTCCGACAAAGGTTTCACGGATGCATCTGACCCAATCACCTTGAGGTTGTCAATAAAATAGGCCTTCACCTCTGCATCACTTCCTTGTTCAAGCGCCAGCAGGTAAGCTTTCTCAATGCGCGCTTTTTCCCCTTTCGTGGAGGAATGATGCGTTAAAAGTGAGACGGCGTAACGGGGCGCTACGCCTTCCTCTTTGCCATTCGGCAAAACACGCGCGGCAATCATCGCCAGGCCTTCATCATTCAGGCTTATAAGGTCCCGGAAAGACCGGTCTGCTTCCTTGCTGTCTCTGGCGGGCAGGAATGCGAGTACATCCGCGACCCGTGTGTTTTGTGTCCGATTATCCTGTGCCGCTGCAGGCGGAAGAAAGAATCCAATCCAGATAAGAGCAAGCAGGGTGATATTTCTTAATTTCATTTTCGGTGTAAAAGTTGGGTTAATTAAATTTTCCAGGGGCCTCTCATCGGCTGATCGATCAGCCGGTTTGCTTCATCATCATTGATGAATACCTGTTTCACAGGATCAAATTCAAGTGACCGACCAAGTTGCAGGGCGATCTTGCCCATGTTCACCACCGTGGAAGAGCGATGCCCATTGATCTCGTTAAGAGCAAATTTTTTACGTGTCAAAACAGATTCTGAAAATCTCGGCACCTGCGGATCCGGATCCGGCATGGCGTCGATCACTTTCAGGATGTTGGGGATGTCGGATCTGAAACCTCGGTAGATCCTTCCCTTCGGCCCCTCAATGTAAGGGGCGTTCACGTCTTTGTTCTCTCCATCGAGAATGATCTTGCATCCATCCGCATAGGTGAATTCAATTCTCCTCCAGGTTCCGACAGCGTCATCATGCTGTTGAGGCGCGTCGACATCCACGCGAATGGGAGAAGCGTCGTCTTTCCCCAGGAAGTATTGAACAGGGTCGATGTAGTGTTGACCCATGTCGCCGAGTCCGCCTCCGTCATAATCCCAATACCCTCTGAAGTTTGTGTGCACGCGGTGGGGGTTGTAGGGTTTATATTGCGCCGGACCCAGCCACATATCATAGTTGAGGTTTTTCGGGACCTCCATAGGCTCGAGGTTGGTTTTTCCCACCCAGTAAAACTTCCAGTTAAATCCCGTCACACCGCTGATGGTGACTTTCAAGGGCCATCCGAGGATCCCACTCTCGACTAGTTTTTTGATGGGCTTCACGGTGGTGCCCATGCCGTAAAAATTATCTTCAAACCTGAACCAGGTATTGAGCCTGAACATGCGGCCATATTGTTCCATCGCTTCGACTACACGCTTTCCTTCGCCGAGGGTCCGTGTCATGGGTTTTTCACACCACACATCCTTTCCTGCCTGCGCTGCCATCACCGACATGATACCATGCCAGTGTGGAGGAGTGGCGATGTGCACGATGTCCACATCGGGTTGCGCTATTAATTCACGGAAGTCGGCGTAGCCGCGAACGCCGGAGCCGATCATGTCTATGGCTTGTTTGAGGTGTTGGGTATCAACATCACACACTGCCACGACTTTCGCTCCTTCATAAGGGATATGTCCCCGGCCCATGCCACCGACGCCGATGATCCCTTTGGTGAGGCTGTCGCTGGGAGCGAGATATCCTTTACCGCCAAGTACATGGCGCGGCACGATGTAAAACGCTCCCAGCGCCATGGCTGATCTCTTGATGAAGTCTCTTCGACTGCTGTTTTTTAATGGGATGTCTGTCTGCTTTTTCATTCCGTTATTATTGAAAATTCATTGCATTCTGCGCAGGATGTGTGCGTAAACGCATTCGAAAGTAAGGAAAAAAAGATGACATGATTCACCACCTGTGGAATTAGAGGCGTTGAGGTGTTGGTGTGTGGATGTATTGAAGTGTTGATGTGTTGATGTGTTGGCTCCCGACCCCAGGCATCACTTTCAATATATGGGGATAATTCGTTGAGTTTTAATAAATTATGAATACGGAAAAGGCTGAAGTTAAACTGACATAAAGGATAAGCTGAGTTGCTTTAGGCAGGATAATTCTTTAACTTAATGGGCTTGGGAGATCAAAGAATCGTTGCAAAAGTAATTCAGGTTATCCCTTTCGCCGCCTTTGAAATTACAGACCCTTCAAACTAATGCCCCGCTGTGGACTAACATTGTTATGCCTGTTCGTCCTTCACATCCAAGGATACGCGCAGGTGGATACAGAATTCTGGTTTGCGCCTCCCGAGATTACTGCAGGCCATGGAGATCGGCCAATATATTTAAGAATATCGTCATTGGATGAGGCTGCGGCGGTAAGGGTCCTTCAGCCCGCAAGAAATATTGAGATAGGGTCAGCCTATGTTGCTGCCAACACAACACAAACAATCGATCTGACGAGTCACATCGGGAATCTGGAGACCATTTATGCGGCCAGGGCAATGAATACGGGAATCCGGATTATTTCTTCTGCACCTGTTACGGCTTATTACGAGATAGCCGCTGGCGCCAATGCTGACATTTTCGCATTGAAGGGCAGGAACGGTCTCGGAAATAACTTCGTAATCCCCGGGCAAAATTTATATCACACCGATGGAGGCTGGGCTCCCCCGCCCTCATCTTCCTTTGACATTGTGGCGTCCCAAAACAACACAATTGTCAAGGTATGGCCTACGCAACCCATCATTGGGCATTTATCGGACAGTGTAATTACAGTTAAGTTAAATGCAGGAGAGACTTATAGTTTCCGAAAGCCAGGCGGGCTAGCAGAGGAGAATCCCGCGGGCACGATCGTAAAATCAAACAAACCAATTGCCATAACTATCAAAGACGATTCGATCATTACGGGATGTGCGGACCTTATTGGAGACCAACTGGTGCCAGTTGAAGTAGCGGGTAGCGAGTACGTGGTACTTAAGGGGTTCTTGAATATACCCGAATATTTATTTATCACTGCCACGGAGGATGATACTCAGATATTTGTAAATGGCGACAGCAATCCGGTGATGACACTATCCGCAGGACAATTATTCAACTATGAGATCACCGGGAAATCTACTTATGTTTTAGCCAGCAAAACCATATACATATTCCATATTACGGGGTCCGGATGCGAAGTGGGCCTTGCGATTTTGCCTTCTATTAATTGCAAGGGTTCGCGCCAAATCGGATTTTCAAGAACGACACACGAGTTCTTCGGGCTAAACATACTGGTGAGAAAGGAAGGTATTGACCATTTTAAACTGAATGGATCCTTTGCCCTGGTACCTTCTTCGGCCTTTACAGCCGTGCCCGGAACAGGTGGAAACTGGTATGCAGCCCAACTGACCTTCAACACGAACCAAATCGCGGTGGGGCAAACCTGTCTGATCAGCAATAGCCAAAATTCCTTTCAGATAGGAATAATCGGGTGTACGCAAGCTACTTGTAGCTACGGATACTTCTCTTCCTTCAGCACGCTTTTCATCGGCGATGATTTTGATATGTGCGAGGGCGAAAGCGCGACCCTCGATGCGGGTCCGGGAAAAGAATCCTATCTGTGGAGCACGGGGGAAACGACTGAAGAAATAGATGTCAGTGCTGCCGGTGAATACTGGGTGAGAGCTGAGCGGGAAGGGTGCGTCTTGTATGACACCATTCGCGTTGACGTCAAAAAAGGTACTGTCGATATCGGACCAGACTTGGAAATATGTCCTGGAGACACTGCCAGAATTGATGGAAAAGAGAATTTCCGATGGGAATGGTCCGATGGGAGCACGGATCAAATACTGAAAATAAAAACCGCCGGCGAGTACTGGGTAAATGTTTTTGATTATACGGGGTGTGAGGCCTCAGACACCGTCATGGTTAGCCTGAAAGATGGAGCTGTGGAAAATCCTCTTGGGGAAAATATATTAAAATGCAGGGACGATGAAGTGCTTCTGGACGCTTCCTTTCCCGGGGCAACTTATTTATGGGAGAACGGCGATGATTCAATTTCGCGCGTCATCGGTCAGGAAGGACTGTATTGGGTCAGGATCACATGGGGGGAGTGCAGTATGGTTGACAGCGTCCGGATTGAAAACTATCCTGGACCTTTACAGGATTCCATATTTGGCAGTCCATCCGTGTGTCCGTTTGTTGAGGGCATTGACTATAGTATTGATGCGGTACCCCACTCGAGCTATCAGTGGTTTGTCTCCGGCGGAATGATCAACTGGATGGAAGAAAATACAATCAAAATAGATTGGTATGAGACAAATTCAAATGCGCTGGTAAGAGCTTTGGTAACAGATGGCAATGGGTGTAAAGGAGATACCATCTTTTATCCCGTCAGGATCAATGTCGTGCTTCTTCCTGAAATACCCTTCGGACCCGATTCGCTGTGCTTAAACAAAAGCCAACAGATCGTTTACCACACCCCCGAAACCAATGGATCTGTTTATCAATGGAACATTTCCGGCGGCGAGATCACTTCAGGGCAGGGAACTGCCGAAGTGCGGATCAACTGGACGAAAGGTCTGAACCGCTTGTGGATTGAAGAGACGAGCACGACGATAGATACCGTGTGTCAGGGAACTTCACCAGTGCTGACGGTGAATGTTTTTGAACTGATGGCCGAAGTAATACTTAACTTTGTAAGTGTCGACACCGCCGTCAATAACAGGATCAATATCAATTGGAGAATCGCGCATCAGGAAACCGTACTCGATGATCATGTGGAATTAAGCAAAAGACTACATGGGTCCGCTGACTGGCAGCTGGTTACACCGCTGTCTGCTTCAACTGATTCCTTTGCGGATAACGAAGTTGATTTTTTCACCGACGAAATTTTCGACTATTACCTTTCGCTCGTCAACTTCTGTGATGAAGTAATCGCTACCGATGTTCATAGCACCGTTTTTCTCAGCGGCTCGGGCGACGCGAAAACTGACGTGATCGATCTCCGCTGGAATCACTACCACGGCTGGCCACTGGGGATTCACCACTATGAGGTTTGGAGAAAGATCGACGGGGCAGGGGGATACAGATTTTTAGCGCTTCTCCCCGGAGAGGACACGAATTTTTCAGCCAGCCTGGGATCCGATGGCTTTTTACACCAGTATGTCATCAGAGCAGTGGAAAATTCAGGCCCCAATGAAAGCTGGTCGAACATGGTAAAAATTAATTTCGAGCATACGGTAACCATTCCCAACGTCATCACTCCAAACGGGGACGAATTCAATCAGCACTTTCATATCTCCAAAATCGGATTGTATAAAAATTCAAGATTAATTATTATGGATCGCTGGGGCAAGAAAGTATACGATGCTGTCAATTATAATAATGATTGGAGTGGAGAAGGTCTGGCACCAGGTGTGTACTATTTTGTCCTGGATCTCAGGAGAAATAATAAGACCCACAAAGGTCTCATGAGTATTTTAAGATAACCCTCGCAGCGTTCAACAGATGCAATCCCATTAGTAATAATTCTTTAACTTGAACCTGTAAGTGCTTATTAAACAACCGATATATTCACGTTAAATAACGACTAGTCCGTTCGGAGAAAAATAGGGCCTAAGGAGGGTTTTCATATGATCACGATCAAAGCCAGTGTCTGATATGCTCAAATACTTCTTTCTTATTCTTATTGCGTTTAGCCTTCTTATGGTGCCCTGGAGCTATGCCCAGATAGATACGGAATTCTGGTTTGCCCCTCCGGAAGTTACGGAGGGGCATGGCGACCGGCCTTTGTATTTAAGAATATCGACACTGGATAAAGGCGCAGTGATAAGCGTACTTCAACCGGGGCGGAACAATGTTCAGATCGGCGTCGCCAATGTTCCCGCAAATACAACCCATACCATCGACCTGACAAGTCACATCACCAACCTTGAAACCATTTCCCCCGCCACAGTCATGAAGACGGGTATTCACATCGTTTCGTCCGCGCCGATCTCAGCTTATTACGAAGTTGGAGCGCCGTGGAACTCGGATATCTTCGCCCTGAAAGGAAGAAATGGACTCGGAAATAAATTCGTGATCCCCGGTCAGAATTTTTATCACAACAGCGGCCAGTACAATCCGACCCCCTCGTCATCCTTTGACATCGTAGCGACGCAGAACAACACCGTGGTAAGGGTCCGTCCGACAAAACCAATTGTCGGGCATCTTTCGGATTCCATCATCACCGTAAAGCTGAACGCAGGCGAAACATACTCATTTCGCAAACAGGGTTTATCCGCAGCTGACAACCCGGTTGGAACGGTCGTTGAATCAAATAAACCCATTGCGATCACCATCAAGGACGATTCGGTGATTAATGGTGGGTGCAGGGATATTCTCGGGGATCAGCTTGTGCCTGTGGAAGTTGCGGGATCCGAGTATGTCGTGTTGAAAGGATTCCTTGACACTCAGGAATATCTGTTTATCACAGCAACGGAAGATGACACGGAAATTTTCATCGGCGGCAGCGCTTCTCCTGTGAGTGTGCTGTCGGCAGGTGAACTTTATCGCCATCCGGTCACACTGAAGTCAACGTATATTTTGTCCAATAAGACAATCTATGTTTTTCACGTCACCGGTTTCGGATGCGAGATGGGCCTGGCAATCTTGCCGTCCATCAACTGCAAGGGCTCGCCACAAATCGGGTTTACCCGAACAACGGAGGAATTCTTCGGCCTGAATGTGCTGGTTCCCAAAGAAGGCATCGGAAGTTTCGTTTTGAATGGCTCATCATCGCTGATACCTTCATCGGCCTTTACCGCGGTGTCCGGTACCGATGATCGATGGTACACCGCTCAGCTGAGTTTTAGCATCCAACAAATCCCGGTAGGGCGGGCAAGCCTCATCAGCAATCCTCAAAACTCTTTCCAGGTCGGCATCATCAATGGCAACGCAACATCTACCTGTCGATATGGTTATTTTTCTTCCTTCAGTACCCTGTTCATCGGTGACGATCTTGATTTTTGTGAAGGTGAAATTGCGACGTTCGATGCCGGACCAGGAAAAGAATCTTACTTGTGGAGTACAGGGGCTAGTTCTCAGAAAATCGATGTGTCCACTGCAGGGCAATATTGGGTAAAGGTGGAGAGGGAGGACTGTATCTTATACGATACCATTCGGGTTGATGTGAAAACAGGTCACCTGGACCTTGGTCCTGATGTTGTCACATGCCGCGGTGACACAGCAAAGATCGATGGAAAGGAAAACTTCTCCTGGCAATGGTCTGACGGAAGCACGGGACAATTTCTGGAGACGAAAAAAGAGGGCAAACACTGGGTTTCTGTTCGCGATTACACAGGTTGTCTTGCTTCCGACACGATCGTGGTAAGCCTCAAGGAACCTCCACCTGCTGATCTTGGCGATGATATTCGGAAGTGCAAAACCGACGAAATTGTTCTTGACGTCACTTTTGCTGATGCCACTTACCTTTGGCAGGATGGAATATCCGGACCGTCGAGAGACGTCCTGGTGGAAGGAACATATTGGGTTAGCGTAACCCGGAATGGCTGCACAGCGACGGACAGCATGTCAGTTGAAAACCTGCCCGGCCCCTTACAGGATTCAATATTTGGTAGCCCCTCCGTTTGTCCGCATGCGGTGGATATTCGGTACAGTGTGGAGCCCATCCCGAACTCAGCCTACCAGTGGTTTGTCGATGGGGGATCCATCAGTAGTATCAACGAACATGAATTCAATGTCGACTGGCTGGATAGCAATGCATCCGCCATGATAAAAGCCTTGATCACGGATGGGGCCGGCTGCACGGGTGACACACTCTCTTATCCAGTCAGGATCAATGTTGTCCTGCTGCCTGAGATTCCCATTGGACCAGACACCCTTTGTTTTAATAAAAGCCAACAGGTCCTGTACAACACTCCCGTCACCAATGGTTCTGTTTATGAATGGAATATTTCAGGAGGAGAGATCACGAGCGGCCAGGGAACTGAGGGAGTGATGATCAACTGGTCAGAGGGATTGAACCTTCTGTGGATCAGGGAAACGAGTGTCACCATGGACACGGTCTGCGAGGGAACTTCCGATGAATTGTCAGTTTACGTGTTCAGAGACTACACCGACGTCATTCTCAACTTTGTGAGTGCGGATACCGCGCTGGCCCGCGTCATAAATCTGGACTGGGCGCTCAACCAGTCGAACCCGGTGAAAGGAAACGAGCTCCTGCTGAACAAGAGGAGCCAGGGCTCTTCTGACTGGCAATTAATTACAGCGCTGCCTCCTGCAAGCGGCGTCTTTCAGGATGTGGTGGACTTTTCGATGGAGGGAATCCATGAATATTATGTATCGGTAACCAATTATTGTGATGAAGGGGTCTCAACCGCCATCCACAACAACATGTTCCTGACAGGAGCTGCGGATACCACCAGCGGATTTATCAGCCTCGGTTGGAATCATTATTTTGGATGGCCTGGCGGTGTTGACCACTATGAATTATGGAGAAAGGCTGATTTTG
>JBBEBN010000339.1:0-13090 GCA_040882305.1 Cyclobacteriaceae bacterium | reverse complement strand
TATATGGGGGTCGTGGTATGTGACTATGAGCACTTATATGTCCAGACACCTGGAATCGACGGGAATACAAATCGGAGCCGCGTACAGTGCGCTGGCCATCGCCACCATGATCTCTCCATTTTTTATCGGCATGGTGGCAGACCGTTATTTCGCCGCGCAAAGGATCATGGGGTTCCTGCACGTGGTAGGGGCGGCGTTACTCTTTTTCGCAACGCAGATCCAGGACAACACCGCATTTTACTGGATCATTTTGTTTTATTCCCTTTTATACATGCCGACCATCGCACTCTCCAACAGCATTGCGTTCCACCAGATGAGTGACCCCGGCAGGATGTTTCCGTGGATTAGAGTATTCGGTACGATCGGGTGGATTATCGCGGGCCTCATGATCACCGCCTTGCAAATTGAAGGATCGAAGTTTACCTTCCAGATGGCCGCAATTGCCTCCCTTACCCTTGGCCTGTTCAGTTTCCTCCTGCCTGAAACACCACCAAAGGGGAAAGTTGCCGGATCAACGGCCTCCAGTGCCCTGGGAGCAGATGCCTTCGTGCTCTTCAGGGATAAACCTTACCTCGTCTTCTTCATCGCCGCCATACTGGTATGCATTCCTCTGTCATTTTACTATGGATTTGCAAACCTTTTCCTCAATCAGGCCGGGCTGGAAAACGCGGCAGGAAAAATGACACTCGGCCAGGTATCGGAAGCGGTGTTCATTCTCGCCATCCCTTTCCTATTCTACCGCATAGGCGTCAAGAACATGGTGCTGATCGGAATGGTCGCATGGTTCCTGCGCTACGTGTGCTTTGCCCACGGCGACACGGGATCGAACCTTTGGATGCTCTACGCGGGCATAGTGCTTCACGGCATATGCTACGACTTCTTCTTTGTGACCGGTTACATGTACACGGAAAAGAAAGCGGGTGAGAAAATAAAAAATGCGGCACAGGGTCTGTTTACCTTTGCAACGTATCGGCTGGGTATGTTTATTGGAACCTGGGTTTCCGGATTCGTGGCGGATTACTATACAGTGAACGGCGAATACAACTGGACCAGCATCTGGTATGTGCCCGCCGGCATCGCCATCTTCGTCCTGGTGTATTTCGTACTTTTCTTCAATGAGAAAAGGGAGATCAAACCCGCATCCTGACTTTAGACCTTGAATTTTACATCTTAAATCTTCAATTTAGTCAACGTCCCTATCCATAGGCAGTCAAGATGATCGAAAAAGAACTTCAAACTTCAAACTTCAAACACTTCAAACCTGAAACTTCGAACTCTAAACAATAGACTATGAACATCGCCATGCTCGGTTCCGGATTCATCGGAAGATTTTATGCTGACTCCCTTCAGGGTTACAGAAGCAAAGACAAGATCGTAACCATTTACTCGCGCAGGGAAGAAAGCGCTAAGAAATTTGCACAGGATTACAAAGTGCCCTTCTCTACCATCAAGATGGAAGAGGCGATCAACCGCCCCGAAGTCGATGTCGTCTGCATTTCCCTGCCCAACAACCTGCACGAAGAGGCGGTGATGCTTTGCTGTAAACTAAAAAAAGCGGTGATCACCACCAAACCCCTGGGAAGAAATGCCGCGGAAGCAAAACGAATGCTTGAAGCAGTTGAGAAGGCCGGGATTTTTAATGGTTATCTCGAAGACCTCGTTTATACGCCAAAGTTCCTGAAAGCATTTGAAAGTGTGAAGAATGGTGCGCTGGGAAGGATCCTCTGGGCGAAGTCACGCGAAACACATCCGGGCCCGCACAGCGACTGGTTCTGGGATCTGGAGCAGGCCGGAGGCGGATGTATCCTCGACCTGGGATGCCATTGCGTGGAGATCACCAGAAGCTATATCGGAAAGGATATCAAACCTGTTGAGGTGATGTGCTGGGCGGATACACAGGTGAAGCCCATCGACGCAGAAGACCACGCGATCGGCCTTGTGAAATATGAGAACGGCTCTATCGGCCAGTTCGAAGTGAGCTGGACTTTTCGCGGCGGCCTCGACCTCCGCGATGAGGTGATGGGTACGGAAGGTACCATCTGGATAAACAGCTTCCTCCGGACAGGTTTTGAAATGTTTACGACAGGAAAAGGAGCGGACTACGTCGCGGAGAAAGCTGAAAGCAATACCGGCTGGCTGTTTCCGGTAGGCGATGAGTTGAATGAGCTGGGTTACAACCACATGTTTGCGGACATGTTCAACGCCATGGAAAAAGGCTCGCCGCCAAAGGAAACCTTTTATGATGGATATGTTGTCAATTCCGTTCTCGATGCCGCCTACAAATCCGCCAAAACAAAACAGTGGGAGCCCGTAAAACTTGACATCTGGAGAGGCAGGTCCGGTGTATCCAAACACAGTCACTTACAGGAGTATGATCAGGAACACTACCTCGTGAAAGAAGAAATGACGCACTACGGAGTGAAGAAAGTGATCCTGAAAAACAAAAAGACCGGAAAGATCTCGGAAAAGGTGGTGTCCTGATCTTCAATTTTTGCAGTGGAACGGGGAAGGAGGAAATGGTTTTGTTTGACCACTCCTCACAATCTCCAAAAACTTCTGCCCCAACATCCTCCTCGAGTACCTGCTCTCTGCTAACTCCCTTCCCGCATGCTGGTACTGGTTCAGGAGCTTTGGATCGGAGAGGAACGGTTTAATCGACCTTACAAAATCATCCGGTTTTTCAGGATTAACATAAATCCCGCATCCTTCCTTTTCAATTTCATCCCTGATCCACCCTCCGAAATTGATGATGGTCAGTTTCCCGGCCGCAAGGCCATCGAAATATTTATTGGGTGAACCCGTTTCCAGGATCTGCAGGGGCTTGTAACAAATGAAATTCGCATCAGTCAGGTTCATCATCTCCCACACACCCTGACGGTTTAGAAAAGGAATAAAGGTCAGGTTCGTGAGCGCGAGCCTGTCTGCATGTTGCTTAAGATCCTCCACCATGGCCCCGTCGCCACATAGGAAGAAATGAATCGGCAAGCCTTCCCGCCCGGTTGCTGCGGCACAGTCAATGAAATACTGAAGTCCGTTGGCTACGCCAATGGCACCGATATAAGAAACAACAAATTTTCCCCTCACCTGGAATTTCTCGTCCAGTGCAGGATTTTTTTTCTCCGGTCTGAAAAAATCCGTATCCGACATGTTGGGAAGAACATGGATGGATTTTTCTGAAATCTTTTTCCGGATAGCATTGCGGATGGGAGCAGATAGGGCGACGATGGATGAACCGTTTCGGTAAATGGCTTTCTCCAACCGGTAGAGCCAATACTTTGAAAAGGGGTTCGTGATAACGCCCATCTTTATGGGTGCATCGGGCCACAGATCGCCTACTTCAAAAATGTAGGGGATTTTGTAGCGTCTCCGGATCCTCATGGCGGCAATCCCTGTCGTCAAAGGAGTTGATATAGCATAACACAGGTCGGCATCCCTAACTTTGGCGGCCAGCTTCACCGACTTCACAATAAACCTGTAGAAAGAAAAAATCCGCTCATAAAACCCAAATCGGTTGTCGTACGGAATGGGCAAATAGTGAACTTCAATCCCTTCCAGTTGTTCCTTCCTGTACTCTGGTTCATTATGAGCAGTGATGACCACTGTATGGATTCCTTTTTCAACCAGCGCTTTTGCAAGGTAGTATGACCGGATGGCGCCGCCCTGCTCGGGAACTTTAAAATGCTGATGAAGGATCAAAACTTTCACGATGCAAAGAAAAGCATTCGAACGAATGCCCGACAGGGTGGTTCCCTCTTGCATGCAAAAAAAAATCGCCGTGGAATCCACGGCGATCAATGCTGCTGGCTGTCCGAAAGCCATCTGGACGGCATTTTGCGCAGCACCGTCGTCGGTCGCAGCGCATTATACTCCATCAAATCAGAGGTTAGACCCTGATGGTGACAGATTTACAAATGACAGATGACTAATAACTAATTCACTCCTTGGTCTGCAGTGTGCGTGAATAGTTCAAAATATTGAACACCGTTTCCGCTGAAGGCTGCAGCGCGGCCTCGTCCAGTTCCTTTAAGGCTGCGCGCACTTCATTATACAAGGCTTTCAGTTTGCCGTCGCGAACCAGCGCGCGGTCAATTTCTCTCTTCTCCTCCTCCGTAGTCTCGTGGTATAAATACCTGATTAAGTCCGTCTGGGTAAATGTTTTTATCATAGGCTCTGTTTTTAACCATCTTTTTGCGCAAATTAATGAGCGCATATCGCATCCTGCCCAGGGCCGTATTTATACTTACGCCTGTGCGGTTGGCGATTTCTTGAAAACTCATATCAAAATAGTGCCGCATTATCAGCACGTGTTTTTGCTCTTCCGGCAGTTCCCGGATATAATCCCTCAACTTTGACCGCGTTTCGCGGAACATCTGCTTATCCTCACTGGATTCCTCTGCAAAATCCATAGAGTTAAACAGCTTGCTCCCGTCTTCGAGGACAACTTCAGGATATCTCTTTTCCTTCCTGAATTGATCGATCGCCAGGTTGTGAGCGATACGACAGATCCAGGGTAGAAACTTTCCCTCCTCGTTATAGCGCCCACCACGGATGGTGTTGATCGCCTTAACAAAGGTCTCCTGTAATAAGTCCTCAGCGGTATACCGGTCTTTTACAATCAGGTATATGGCGGTGTAGATCTTCGATTTGTGTCTGTACAGAAGCACTTCGAAAGCATCTTCGTTACCGTTGCGATACAGCGACACGAGCTGGCTGTCGCTTAATCCTTTTTCTATCATTCTGCTTCACTTTTAGGTAACGTAGACGTCTTGCTCGATATTGTGCTGGGTTTGGTGAGTAATCGGATTGAAAAGATATAAAAAAGTCCAGAAACCACAAAAAATTTTTAAAAAAAATCTTGCCTTCTACGCAATTTCTTAAGGTATTTACAGCATATTTTTTGTGCAGTATTTCCTATGGCAGTCAGCAAAAAGCGCGTTATTAAAAGCCTTGAAAATCTCTCTGAAGATTTGCGGGATTTAATCAGGGATCAGTATCCCAGTGGCTACGAGGGAAGCATCACCCGCATTACCAATGCAAAGAAAGAGCCAATCTTTGTCTTTCCCCTGGAAACTAAGGATGCAACTTACCTCATCAAGGTGCCTGCCACTAAAAACAGCGATGGCGAATACGATGTCGAATCGAACCCCGAAAGCGAATTCGAAAAAGCCCCTGAAACTGGAGATGATAATTTTGCAACAGATGACGCATATGAAGCATCCACGGATGGCGAGGATGATTATGAAGAAGATGGAGGCCCAAGGAAAAGCCGGGAAGCCAGCTACGATCCTGACTTCGACAACTAAAGTTATGTTAACTCATGTATGCTAACACCATCAGTGACGATGGTGTTTTTTATTTGCTTACCCTGTCCCTGAAAAGGCAAGAAAGGTGAACACCCTTTAAGCCCCACAGAACGGGAAACTTGCACAAAAGCTTAAAAACGAGGCAAAATTTCCCCAGCGGTGATTTTTTAAATCTTTATACTAAAAGTTTTGTTACACCCGATACTTAATTGACACCGAAAACGTGAACCGGACACTCCCTGTAAATGGTAATGACTCGTACCTGGATGACCTTGACCCCAGACAATACATTGTCATCAAGAGATCCCGGGTTAACAACCTTAAAAACCTCAGCGTTGCCATCCCCAGAAATAAACTTGTTGTGATCACCGGCCTCTCAGGCTCGGGTAAATCGTCGCTTGCATTTGATACGCTTTTCGCTGAAGGCCAGCGTATGTACGTGGAAAGCTTAAGCTCCTATGCCCGACAATTCCTCGGCAGAATGGAAAAACCGGATGTCGACTATATAAGAGGCGTATCACCCGCCATTGCCATCGAGCAAAAAGTCAACACGCGCAATCCGCGGTCAACCGTTGGGACCACCACAGAGATCTACGACTATCTGAAACTTCTCTTTGCCCGTATCGGCAAAACCATCTCACCAGTAAGCGGAAAGGAAGTAAAGCGCGACACGGTTACGGACGTTGTCAACATCATCAATCAGCTCAAACCCGGGACGCGCGTGATGGTCTCCTGCCCTGTTCACGTCAACCGGGGACGCAAGCTGAATGATGAACTCAACCTGCTGCTGAGCAAGGGCTACGCCAGGGTGCTCCTTGACGGCGAAGTAAAGTTCATAGAAGAACTCCTGAACCCGGGAGAGACCTCCGGCAAGAAAATGAAGGCGACTAAGGTCCAGGGAGAAACTGAAATACTCATCGACCGCGCTTCCGTCAGCCCGGACGACGAAGACACCACCTTCCGGCTTGGAGATTCGGTTCAGACCGCATTCTTCGAAGGCGAAGGCGATTGCTTCGTCTACGGAGAACAGGAGACCGGCACTTTCAGGCGCACTCAATACTCCGATAGATTTGAACTCGACGGGATGACCTTTACCGAGCCATCCGTAAACTTTTTCAGTTTCAACAATCCCTACGGAGCCTGTCAGACCTGCGAAGGATTTGGCAAAGTCCTGGGCATTGATGAAGACCTGGTGATCCCTGACAAATCCCTTTCTGTCTATGAAGGGGCCGTCGCGCCCTGGCGCAGTGAAGCCATGAACCAATGGCTGAAGCCTTTACTGAAAAATGGTATCAAATTCGATTTTCCAATCCACCGTCCCTATAATGAACTCACACAGGAACAGCGGGAATTGTTGTGGACGGGTAACAAATATTTCGAAGGAATCCACGAATTCTTCAAACACCTGGAATCGAAATCCTATAAGATACAGTATCGCGTGATGCTTTCGCGCTACCGCGGAAGAACGGATTGCCCCGATTGTCGCGGCACCCGCCTGCGCAAGGACGCGCAATACGTAAGGATCGGCAAGATCTCCATCACGGATATCGTCCTGATGCCAATCGAAGATGCCCTGGTATATTTCGAAAACCTGAAACTTCCGGACTTTGAGCGAAAAGTTTCCGAGCGTATCCTCACCGAGATCAGCACCCGTTTGTCATACATGGTGAAGGTGGGATTGGGATACCTCACCCTTAACAGGATCACTTCCACGTTATCCGGAGGAGAGTATCAGAGGATCAAGCTGGCAACCTCGCTGGGCAGTGCGCTGGTGGGTTCAATGTATGTCCTTGATGAACCTAGCATCGGATTGCACCCGCGCGATACGGAAAAAATGGTGGAAGTACTAAAATCACTGCGCGACCTGGGAAATACCGTCATTGTCGTTGAACACGAAGAAGAGATCATGCGCGCTGCCGACCAGATCATCGACATCGGGCCGGATGCGGGTAGTCACGGCGGTGAACTGGTCTTCCAGGGCACCATAGAGGACCTCAACGGTGAGTTCACCTCCCATACGACCGACTACCTCAGTCACCGTGAGCGCATTACCATTCCCGAAAGGCGAAGGAAGTGGAAAGATTCCATCACCGTGATCGGCGCCCGTGAAAATAACCTGAAAAACATCACAGCGAAATTTCCTCTTGGAGTGCTCACCGTGGTCACCGGAGTCAGTGGTTCCGGAAAATCAACGCTCATCAAAAAAATCCTTTATCCCGCTGTCGGAAGGATGAATGGGACCGTGGCGGAAATTCCCGGAAAATACGATAAACTCGAAGGCGATGCGTCGCGCATCACACAGGTGGAATTCGTAGACCAGAATCCTATCGGAAAATCGTCTCGGTCCAACCCGATCAGCTACATCAAGGCATACGACATCATCCGGCAGCTGTATGCAGATCAGCCGCTTTCCAAAACGCGCGGATACAAGCCCTCGCATTTTTCCTTCAACGTGGAGGGCGGGCGCTGTGAAACCTGCCAGGGAGAAGGGGAAATAAAAGTTGAAATGCAGTTCATGGCGGATATCTTCTTACGCTGTGAAAGCTGTCACGGAAAACGTTTTAAACAGGAGACCCTGGAAGTTGAATACAATGGAAAGAATATCGCCGACATCCTTGACCTTACAGTAGAAGAAGCGCTGGAATTTTTCAGAGAAAGAAAGAACATCCACGAAAAAATCCTACCGCTCTTTGACGTGGGGCTCGGATACATCAAACTGGGCCAGTCATCCAACTCACTCAGCGGGGGTGAAGCGCAGCGCGTGAAACTCGCGTCCTTCCTGGGAAGAAATACGCCCGATGGAAACATCCTTTTCATTTTCGATGAGCCCACTACGGGCCTGCACTTTCATGATATCTCAAAATTGCTGAAAGCCATCAACGCGCTGGTGGATGTAGGACACACGGTAATTGTTATTGAGCACAACCTGGAAGTGATCAAGTGCGCGGACTGGATCATTGACCTCGGACCTGAAGGAGGTGAGAAGAAAGGTGGTAACCTTCTTTTCGCGGGAACACCGGAGGAAATGGTGATGAAGGGCAAGGGGTACACAGCGGACTTTTTGAAGACCAAGCTTTAAATGCCGCGGGCCACCCTCTGGCATCGGCATCAGGAATTTGGCGGCTGTATCGTCCTTCAAAGCTCATTAGAATTGCTTATATTTCCCGTTGCCGAATGAAGGTTGTGACACAAAGGTTTTCGGTATTGACAAACGCGGAATGGGTTTAAAACTACTCACGGACCATCCTTGGGCCTGGTAAGGGTTATCGCTCAGTACTGATGCAGGCGTGTCAACAAAAAAAGAGTTTCCGTCTATAAGACCGTGCGTTTGGGAAGACAAATGTTAATCATTCTTTACCATATTATTCTTTTTGCAACCCTTGGGAGTACTTCTTCTGTCGACCCGCTTCAAGAAGAGAAAATCTACACTGTAAGTGAAGTAAGCGTTAAGCCTGAACCAGTCATGGGTCTGAAGGCTTTCCGGGAAAAGTGGAGCAAAATGGTAAAGTATCCGGAAGATGCCATTAAGAAACAAGTCCAGGGCATTGTGTTTATCGAGTTTGTGGTAAGATCTGACAGCTCCGTTGTGGATGCAGCCGTAAAGCAAGGTATAGGATTCGGATGCGACGAGGCCGCCCTGAAGGGTTTCGAAGAACTGAGCAAAGAAGGGTGGAAGCCAGGAGTAAAATTAGGTCAGCCTGTCAAAGTGAAAATGGTGCTGCCGTTCTATTTCAGGATCATTCAGCAGTGACGGGCCAACGTTACTGAAGCATCTTACTTCACAATCTTATCATACGAGGCGCCTATCCCCTTGATGAGCGACGAGCTGAATCCCTGGTGCTCCATTTCATTTAACCCCACGATCGTACAACCCTTCGGCGTGGTAACCTTGTCAATTTCCTCCTCCGGATGACGGTTCAATTTCAGCAGCAACTCCGCCGCCCCCTTCACCGTCTGAGCCGAGATCAGGTTGGCCGTGCGCGCATCAAATCCGATCTCGATCCCACCCTGCGTGGCGGCGCGGATGAAACGCAACGCGTAGGCTATCCCACATGCGCCCAGTACCGTGGCGGCATCCATCAACTTCTCATCTATGGGGATGGTGATACCAAGCTGGTTGAAGAGCTCCGTAACGTATTTGATATGCTCTTCCGACGCGCCGGTCTGGCAGATACAGGTAACGGCTTCCTGAATGGCGATGGCCGTATTCGGCATGGCGCGGAAAATCGGAATACCGCGATCGACGATTGCGCCGAGGTCCTTCAGGAAAAGTCCTGTGACCACACTGATGATAATATGCTTTGAAGGATCGAAGTGCTTCTTTACCCCTTCCAGCACTTCTTTCACATTGTAGGGCTTCAGGGAAACAATGATGACATCACTGTTTTTTATGGCAGTATCATTCTCGCTTGTCACGGTAACACCCAACGCTTTCAGATGGCTTATAGCATCCACGTTCCTGCGGGTAACGATGATCTGCCCGGAGGAAACAAACTGACTCTTGATCAACCCTTCAGCGATTGCGCCTCCCAGGTTTCCGCCGCCGAGGATGGCAATTTTTTTCTTGCGCATACGAATAATAGTTAGTAAGGGAACCTATCCCCCCTCCAATTAAAATATTTTAAGTTGTATTTATGCTACCTTCGCCTCCAATTGTTGAAATAATCCAGGAAAGGCATCCTTAAATTGCCTGTCAACCTTCAGCTTCTTTTGAAAAACGATTTCAATAACCGCACATCCCCTTGCTGCTGATACCCGATATCCGTATACCCGATAATAGCTATATCCTTATTTCCCTATATGCCTATTTCCCTATTTCCCCATAACCCTTAACTTGTCGGCCTTTTACAACCGTCTATGGACACCCAGGAAATTCTCGAACAGGTAAAACAACGCAATCCCAATGAACCCGAATTCATTCAGGCCGCGGAAGAAGTGATCACTTCCATCATTCCTGTGCTTGAAAGAAATCCCTCTTTAGTCAAATTAAAAATACTGGAGCGCATGCTGGAACCCGAGCGCTTTATCAGCTTCCGGGTCACCTGGCTGGACGACCTCGGTAATGTTCAGGTCAACCGGGGATACAGGATTCAGATGAACAGCGCCATCGGACCTTACAAAGGGGGTTTGCGTTTTCATCCTTCCGTCACACCGAGCATCCTGAAGTTCCTCGCCTTCGAACAAACTTTTAAGAATGCCCTCACCGGCATTCCTATGGGCGGTGCAAAGGGAGGAAGCGATTTTGATCCAAAAGGGAAGTCGGATAACGAAGTGATGAAATTCTGCCAGGCCTTTATGGGTGAATTGTCCCGCCATATCCATCACCGGCTGG
Source organism: Cyclobacteriaceae bacterium (assembly GCA_040882305.1). GTDB lineage: Bacteria > Bacteroidota > Bacteroidia > Cytophagales > Cyclobacteriaceae > Chryseosolibacter. The sequence continues at coordinate 2,455 of JBBEBN010000339.1, read as the reverse complement.
ATATTCCCGCGGGAGATATCGGGGTGGGTGAGCGCGAAATCGGATTTCTCTTCGGAGCCTATAAAAAGATCAAGAATGAATTTACCGGAGTACTTACCGGCAAGGGCATTGGATGGGGTGGAAGCCTCATCCGTACGGAGGCCACGGGTTACGGACTGATCTATTTTGCGGAAAATATGCTGCAGACAAAAAATGATTCCATCAAAAATAAGATCTGTCTCGTATCAGGTTCCGGGAATGTTTCGCAATACACCATTGAAAAGATCATCCAACTGGGCGGCAAGGTAGTCACCGCTTCAGATTCTACAGGCTTCATCTATGATGCAAATGGTCTCTCAATGGAGAAGCTGGAGTTCCTTAAAGAATTAAAGAACGTGCGGCGCGGAAGAATAAAAGATTACGCAGACCGGTTTAAGAATGTTGTCTATAAAGATCTTGACGGGAGGCTGGACCACAATCCTCTCTGGGCCATCAAGGCGGACTGCGCCTTCCCCTGCGCTACCCAAAATGAAGTAAACGAAAAGGACGCCGCCAACCTTGTGAAAAACGGAATTAAACTCCTGGCAGAAGGTGCGAACATGCCCACAACGATTGAAGGTATTAACACCCTTCTCGACAACGGCGTCATGTATGCGCCGGGAAAAGCATCCAACGCAGGAGGTGTATCGACTTCAGGCCTGGAAATGACGCAGAACTACATGGGTTCTAACTGGCCGGCAAAAGAAGTGGACGACAAACTGCACTCTATCATGAAAAATATTCACGATTCCTGTCTGTCCGCAGCAAAAGAATATGGTATCGCTGGAAACTATCTCGCAGGCGCGAATATCGCTGGCTTTGTGAAAGTCGCCCGCGCGATGCAGGCGCAGGGGATCCTGTGAGCGCCAGGGGATTTAGCGGTATGGGGTTAAAGCTTTCAACCGGTTACAAGTCCATCTTAAACCTTGCGTTGCCAATCTCGCTGGCGATGCTGGTGCCGCAGATCAACTTTATCACGAACAACATTTTTCTCGCCGGTCTCGGACAGAAGGAACTGGCCGTGGCCGGCATTACGGGGGTGTACTATCTCATCTTTGCCGTTATCGGAAACGGATTGAACAACGGCCTTCAGGCACTGATTGCGCGAAGGGCGGGCCAGAATCTTCCGCAGGCTATCGGGCCGATCTTTTTCCATGGTATCTGGATCGCGCTGGCCATCGCCGGGCTGGGAATACTCATCACGCAGACAATTGCACCGACTATCCTTCGTGCGGCCATCCATGATAAGGAGATCTCCTCCATGGCGATCAGCTTTCTCGGCATCAGGATATGGGGATTACCGTTGCTCTATCTGTATGTAATGCGCAACGCCTTGCTGGTGGGTACCAACCAGACAAGGCTCCTCGTGTGGGGAACCCTGGCAGAGGCGCTCACAAATATTGTGCTGGATTACGGTTTGATCTTCGGGAAGCTGGGATTGCCGGCCGTGGGATTCAACGGCGCAGCTTACGCTTCCATCATTGCAGAAGGAACCGGGTTGGTGGTCATCTATGCTGTAATCCACATGAAGGGGATTAATAAAACCTTCTCCCTGTTTGAAGACATCAAGTGGGATCCCGCGTTGGCAAAACTCATCCTGGTAAAATCATCACCGCTCATTGCTCAGTTTTCCATTAGCATCATCACCTGGGAATATTTTTACATTCTCATCGAACACCATGGGGAAAGACCACTCGCCATTTCCAATACTATGCGGAATATTTTCGGTTTGTTCGGAATTTTTTCATGGTCCTTCGGCGCCACCACCAACACGATGGTGAGCAACATTATCGGTCAGGGCCGTCAAGACGAAGTGATGGCACTGGTGATGAGGATTGTGAAAGTGAGTTTCTCGATCTCATTGATCATGTTCTTACTGCTCAATTTCTGGCCGGAGTGGTTTCTCTCTTTTTACGGTCAGGATGAGGATTTCATCCGCGATGCAATTCCTGTTGTGCGGGTAGTCTCCATCGCCCTGCTGATGATGTCGTTCGGTCCTGTGTGGCTGAACGCCGTTACAGGAACCGGCAACACCACCGTCAACCTTCTCATTGAGATGATCACGCTAACCATCTATGTGATCTACGTATACGTGGTGCTTGAATACTACAGGATGCCCATTACCTGGGGCTGGGCCTCCGAATGGGTTTACTGGTTATCCATGTTTTCAATGGCTTACTACTACATGCGCAGCGGTCGGTGGAGGGATAAGAGTATGTAATGGTTTGAAAAGCTCGCGTACCTAAGGTTTTCTCCTTTCGTAGTAATAAAGAAAGATCTTCTCGGTTGCGACCGTTTCGCTCAGTGTATAAAATCCTGAGCCATCGAGGGTAAAGGCAATGGCTTCGCCCTGCGGCTCCTCAGTGTATTTCAATAATTGTGGTTTGCGCTGAAGTACTTCTCCCATTGGCTGACCGTTGGTCTCCCAATAATAGAC
>JBBEBN010000338.1:0-13405 GCA_040882305.1 Cyclobacteriaceae bacterium | reverse complement strand
GCAGGAAGACGATAATGATCTCATGGATACGCGTATTTTAACAATTAGGTACTAGCACGATTTGGAAGTGGTTATTGGAATTAGTGGCATCGAACGCATCTTATTCCTTATGGCAGTTTCTCCTGACTCTCCTATTCCGGCGGACGATTATGGATCCCTGCCGAGCAAACTCAATTTATGCATTACCTGAGTTTCCTCCTGAGCTCGAGAATTTGTACAGGCAATTACAAGGATCTAAGCAAGGTGGAGGCGACAAACCTCACCCTCTCAATCGGCACTCCATTCGTCAAAGTTACAGTGGTGGCAAAAGTATGCCGGGCCCTGGAAATCAACACATCGCTGGATGCGTATTTGTTCGGAGCAGCGAAGTTCAGAATATTAACCTATATCCGATCAGAAAGAGTGCGGAAAGAATATGCGGCTCACTTCGCGATATTCAGTTCAGAACGCCTCGATAATTCGAACGAGGAACTAATGAACCTGAAGGATCTTCAACACAGCATCGATACAAGTATTTCTGAATTGCCTGAAAAATGTCGTTCCGCCTTTCGCATGAGCAGAATTGAGAATGAACCGATACCCCGCATAGCGGAACGCATGAATATATCACCGAGAACGGTTGAAAATTACCTGACACGGGCGTTAAAGCACTTGCGAAATTCTCTGACAGAATATTTGACAATCTTTATTTTATGTTTGATGCGATTAATGGCCGGCGATGCCTGATGCCTTTTTTTCCGATCGCCAAAAAAATATCCAGCCACACGCTTATCGGGTAATTGAAGAAGGAAACTACTGAACAACCCACGCATTCACACAATGATTCGGTCCCTTCATTAAGATCTTATAAAAGGATCCGTTGCGCACTTCGATGGTGTATTCTTCTTCCTTGATTTCCACTTCCCCGACTTTCCGGTAATTATCGGTGCCACCTTCCTTAAAGTGATTGGTCTCCGTAATAAAAACCTCTGCCCTGCTTTCCTTATCACCTGAAAGCGCTTTCCACGTTAGTATGATCTCACTTCCTTTTCTTTCCGCTTTCAGATCAGCAAAATCGGCTTCGCCAATGAAAGGCACTCCATCAATCTCCTTTTTTACTTCCTCAGGGATGGGTATTTGCAAATGGTTGGCGAGAGAGGGCATGATGTCCACAACACCGGGAGTTTGATTGAACCTTTCATTCAAGCTGTCAGCATTCGTGACGATCCAGGTTAACCGCTCCCGGTCTGATTGTCCGCCGTGATGCCGGCCGTTAATGGAATCGCGGCCGTGATCTGTGGTCACGACGATAAGCCAGTCTTCGGAAAATTTATTTTCGCGGAATTTGATGGCCTCCCATACTTTGCCAACCTGGGTATCTGCGGTCCTGATGGCTTCATAAAATTTCTCGCTGTTTCCGAAACGATGCCCCATGTCATCGGTGTACTGGAGATAAACCCAGGAGAGATCCGGTCCATTCTCCTGAATATAGCGAGCCGCATCCGCGGCCACTGCTTCATCAATCCGGTGGATATAATCTGAATGATCGTCGTGTGGATATTTTACTGTGTCAAGCTCCAGTCCGTCAAATTGATAATCCAGTTGAATCTCGCCCGTTTGAGGCAGTCCTTCGCCGATCAGTTTTGTGCGGTTGTCGGTCCATGTAGAGAATATCGCCGTCTTAAGTTGCGGATTATATTCTTCCGCAATACGAAAAATATCCGGGTAATGATAGTTTGGGTCCTTGATATTATTCCCCCATACGTTGTGTTTGTGGACCCAGGTTCCAGTTAGAAGGCTGTTGTAACAGACAGCTGAGATCGTCGGCGTTTCCGTGTAAGTTCCTTTCTCTCCGCCCACATAAGCGCGTGTGTAACCACCGGCTTTTGATATCTCCTCCAGTGCGGGAGGATTTAGTTTTTCAATCACATCGGCAGAAATGCCATCGACGATGATAAAGACAGCCTTGCGTTTCCCGGCCTGACCTGATTCCTCCTTACATGACCACAATAATAGGCAAAAAGCAAAATGCATCCCGATCACTATCGGGAAGCAGAAAGCATGTTCACGGATATGTAATAGCGAATAACTTTGTTTTGGAATACCTTTCATTGCAATAAATCTAAAAATATTAATTTCAAACTTTCTTCCATTCTGCCAAATATTCACAGGTGCAGTAAAAAGGAGAGGATAAACGCGAAGCTATCCTCTCCAAGTTTCCGCAAACTTTAATTAAACATCAGATACACCCATCACCAATTAAATATCTGCTCCAGGCTGGGGTTGAGTACTACCTGATCCTGCGGTACAGGACGATAGTAGTATTTTGGTTCAGTGAAAGTACCGCGTTCGGGATCGGTTACGCTCGTGCCGCTGGTGCCGTTGGTTAAATAAAACGAGGCATCGCTTCCCTGTGGGCCCACGCGGTAGTATATCAGTTTTTTGCCAAGCCCATTTACTTCCTTATCGCCTTCGGCGGGGATAGTCCCGGCGTTGGAAATAAGAATAATGTCATCGACGCCATCGCCGGTGAGATCGTATTTACCCAGGCCTGGGAAGTATAATCCTTCCGGCTCCTTTTCGATGAGCTTGCCGGCATGCCAGCGCATCAGGTCGTCAAAGCGGAAACCTTCGAGCGCAAGTTCCACCCTTCGTTCCCTCCTGATTGCACGTAACACGCTTGCCTGTGGTCCGCTGACGTTCGGATACTGTTCTTCAAGAATAGCATCTGCCGCAACTCCCAGGGAAAGTGAAGGCATGCCGGCCCGGGTCCGCAAAACGTTTACGGATATATCAAGGTCGCCCTGGGTCAACACACCCAGTTCTGCTTTGGCTTCCGCATAAATGAGCAGGATCTCTGCATACCGGATAACAGGAACATCGATATTGGCTTGCAACGCTGCATCCCTGTCGTTGACAAAACCTTTGATCTGGTGATATCCTGAGAAATTTTTGGTAAGCTGTTGCACATAAATGCCCTCGCCCTGGGCATAGGTTGATGTGTTGATCAGCTCCCATCCCGGATAGGCATAGGTCTGATACAAACGTGGATCTCGGTTCTGAAATTCTTCCACAAATAGTTTGGTCTCATAACCCGCCTGGTTTGTATAGGGCGTTCCATCATCCATAAGGTAGGCTTGAAGCAGATCTTTGGCAGGATTTACCTCGTAGTTTCCAAACATGTATCCCCACCATCCGCTGTTGCGCACATCGAATTCGCTAAAGGTTCCCAGGATTACCTCCGGTGAGCCGTCGAGAGACGGGTTATGGAACAGGGACCCGTAATCTTCCATAGGATTTCCGGTGTTGTGTATGGCAAACGAACCTTCATCCATGATTTGCTGTGCGATGTCGGCTGCGAGTTCCAGGTAAGTATTTGCCGTTCCCTGCAGTGAAAGTTCAGTGTGATATTTTCTGAAAGTCCCTTCATGCAGGGCATGTCGCGCCATGTGGGCCATCACAACCCACTTGTTTACAGCGCCGGCACGCGCATCCTCCTGCACATGCTGTCGGGCAAATTCATAATCTTCGAATATCTTTTCGACAACCAGGGCCCGCGGATCACGTGCTTTGTACATGTCAGGGTCATCTGTGAGCAGTGCCTTGTCATACCAGGGAACATCGGAATATCGTTTCACTTTATCCATGTAGAACTTAGCACGGAAAAAACGTCCGATACCTTCATAATGACTTAAGAGCGATGGGTCTATCTCCGCCTTGCTGAAATTCTCAAGGAAATAATTGACCCTTCTTAGCTGTTCCCAACTCCAGCCCCCGGTAATGTTGGAAGGAGAGGGGGATCCGATCATCATATTCTTTACTTCCGTGGACCCAGTAGTCGCCGCGTTGTCTGTTGAGTTGTCTGCCACATAGATATCGAATCCGGGAAAATCGTACAGGCTGTATAAATATGTTTCAAGGTCTTCCGCGCTGTTAAAGAAGTTCTCCCGGGAGATTTCTGTCTCCGGGAAACGTTCCAGGAAATCATCATTGCACGACTGAGAAGCCAACATGCCGGCGATCAAAAATATTATATTTTTTTTCATTATCAGATCTTTAGAGGTTATCAGAATTGTAACTCAAGGCCAAAGGAGTATCTGCGCTGGAATGGGTAAGCATAACCCCAGCCATATCCAGCGGTCGTTGCCGGATTCACTTTCGCAATGTTATCGGTAATGGATTCCGGGTCGAAGTAGGCTTTCACCTCTGACCGCTCCGCAAGGTTTTCTCCGCTGAAATAAACCCGCAGCCTTTTCAGGTGAATGCGCTCAAGAAGGGAGTGCGGTAACGAATAGCCGACGGTGAGGTTTTTCAGCCGCAGGTAGGCACCGTTTAACATGTAACCGGTCTGTGGAAGAGCAAGGCCTTGTGCCTGGTCAACCCGTTCACCCAGATTGCGGTCCGCAAGCCAGGCCTGCAGTATCGGAAATTGCGCATCGGTATTGGCATCCGCCAGGCCGGCAGCAATATAAGACTGAGAATGTTGCGCGCGCTCAATGTCACTGTCAGCTTCGCCGCGATAGAAATCAAGCAAATGGTGATACCCTCCGGCATAGGGTTGCTGATAAAATCCCCAGTAGAGATAATGCAGGGGATAGTAATCCATTTGACCGATTCCCTGTAAAAAAACACGAACATCAAACCCACCCCATTCCGCGCCAAGATTGACGCCATAACGCATCCGCGGTGTGATGTTCCCGATCACCGACAGGTCTTTCGGATCATCGACCGAGGTTCCTTTCAGGATGACATTGTCTCCATCGAGGTCCTGGTATTTTGGCCAGCCCGGAACGATGGTAAGCGCACCCCATGGAATAACCGATGTTTGGTCAAGCGCATCAATCTCTCCCTGCGTCGAGAAGAACCCATCGCTCCTCAGACCCCAGATCTCCCCTAATTCTTTTCCTTCATAATATTGAGTCAGATTGTTGTTTGGATTGTCAAAGCGTGTAATGCGTGTGCGATTGTCAGACAGGATAAACTTTGCGGTAAAATGAAGTGGTTTCCCGGCTGCGTTGAACTCATCATCGTATCCCACTGACAGCTCCCATCCCTTTGTCTCCAGGTCCGCTGCATTTTCACGTGGTTCTGCAGCGCCGAATACGTTTGGAAGTTCCCTGCCCTGTGTGAGCATGTCGAGGGTTTCACGTTTGTAGATATCAAAAGAAGCACTGATGCGTTGCTGAAATAATCCAAGATCAACGCCGAGGTTTTGAGAATTGACCTGCTCCCAGGTGTAGTTCGAAGAAACCGGAGGCGGTGCCGACACAACCTGGGGAAGCGCTCCATCTACCAGGTATCCGCCCAGGTATGAGCCCGAGGTTTCCAGGTAATCATAATTCCCGACACCGGATTGGTTCACCAGGGAACCATAGGACGCACGGATTTTGAAGGCATTGATAGTACCCGACAAAGGTTCCCAGAAATTCTCCTGGTCTACTCTCCATGCTGCGGAGACAGACGGCACAAAGGCAAAACGTTTATCCTTTGGAAATTTTGAGGATCCGTCATACCGTCCGTTGAATTCCAGGATGTATTTATCATTGAAGATATAGTTCAGGCGATAGAATGCGCCCCTGATGGCCCATTCGCCTATGTCTTCAGTCACGTTGGCGACGCCTGTCGCCAACCCGATGGTCGGCAGGGAGCCGGAGATCACACCGCTCCGATTGATGGTGAATTGTTCAAACCGGTTAAATTCCTGGTTGTAACCCGCAATGACATTGAAGTAATGCTTGCCTTTGCTCTTCTCAAAGGTGGCAAACGTGTTCCATACGTAATAGGACAGGTAGCCAGCACGGCGACGGGCTATATTCGATCCTTCTTCACGAACATCATCCGGCCCGTAACCGATGTTGTACCTGGTTTGATATCCATTATAGTTAATATTATCGCGTCGCACCGTGAAATCGCTGTTCACACGGATCATGCGATCCAGGAATGAAAGTTCTCCGCTGAAAGTTGTCTGGAACATGTTTATTTTTTCCAGATCCTTTCCGCCATCTGTCAACTGTGCCCCGGTTCGGCCCGCTGCGTTGTTAGCCCAGGTTCCATCGGGATTCTTATCCCAGGCAGTGGGGGCAATATTATACAGGTTTGGAATGGAAAGATAAAAAGGTTTTTCCCTGTTCGTGAGTGACAGCGAGGTATTATTACCCAATGAAAGCCAGCTAAACGGTTTAAAGTTTACTTTGCCCCGCACGGCGTACCTGTCAAATTTGTCTTCTGCAAGTTTCAGGGCGCCATTCTGAAGGTCGTATGCGCCGGAAAGATAGTAGGAAGTGTTCCCCGACTTTCCGGAGATTGCAATATTGTGGCGCTGAGAGGTGGTGGGATTATCCAGGTAGTGCCGGGTCCAGTCGCGGTTACCCATATAGTCCCACAGCGAATTGTCGAGCGGATTCACCCTTACCGGGCCGGAGGCATTCGGGTCGTCGGAGCGTTCCTTTGCCCATGCATATTGTTCAGCTGTATAGTTGACATAATCCCAGGGTGTATTATCGGTAGAAGTTTCCAGTGTGCGCATGTAAATATAGGGATCGGTGACCTTATTGGGAAGCACCGTGGGTTTGCTCCATGCAATATTGTTGCTGTAGTCAATGCTGAAACCATCGGAAACACCAGATTTGGTAGTAATCAGTATCACACCATATGCCGCCCGTGCGCCATAGATTGCCGCCGAGGAAGCATCTTTCAGTATCGATATACTCTTGATATCTGCCGGGGCGATAAAATTGAGTTCGCGGGCGTCCATCGGAACATTGTCAACCAGGATCAGCGGGTTTCCGCCATTGATGGAAGTTATTCCGCGGATGTTGATATTCGGCGCCGCACCAGGTTCACCGCTTAAAAAATCGATGTTCAGGTTAGGCACTGTGCCCTGTAATCCCTGCGCTACACTTTGTATGGGCCGGGCTTCCAGCATCTTGCTGTCAAGAACGTCGACCGCACCGGAAAGATTAACCTTCTTTTGCTCACCAAATCCTACCACCACTATTTCTTCAAGAGATGTGGAGTTGAGTTCAAGTGAAATAACAACCTGCGACCTGTTCCCCACAGCAACTTCTTGTGTGAGGTATCCGATAAAGGAAATTACCAGGATGTCTTCCGGTTCCGCATCTACGGTAAACTTTCCATCCACATCGGTGATTGTACCTTGGGTAGTACCCTTGATAAGTACATTGGCGCCAATAAGAGGTGATCCGTCGCCCGCGTCAGTAACAGTACCCTGTATAGTCGCACGGTCCGATTGCGCAACTAATTCCTGAGCAGGAACAAAAAAAGCCACCAGCATCAGCAGGCCTGGCAATAAGCTTTTTGTTCCGCCAATAATGTGTTTGTAAAGCTCATTCATCATAAAACATGGGATTTGGTTTCACGAACTAAGAAAAAAATAAAAATTCAATAAATATTGAATGGTAGTTCCATTTTAATACATAAATAGTTTTTTTCTACATACAACCCAATTTTTTTTACATTTTTTTATTATTTGAACGTTCGTTTAATTTATTTGAGTAAATCCAGCCGCATTTCTTGGTAAAATTACCACGGGATCATTACTTTAGTGTTATGATATTTTAATCAAATCGCAATGGGTCGCAAAAGCCTGAAATCCGTCCGCCAGAAGGGCATTATCAAAGCATTTTATAAAGTGGCACGCAAGGAAGGACTTGAAAATGCTTCCATTGCCAAAGTGGCCGCGGTTCTAGAAGTCAACCCCAGCCTCGTCATTCATTACTTCAGCACAAAACAAGATCTGATGCAGGGGCTCATTGAGTATATTCTCGAACGATACCGCTTATTATATGTTCCCGAGAATGGCACTTCCGACCCGAAAGAAAAACTAAAAAAAACGATCCGGAATCTTTTTTCAAGAAAGTGGAATAAACTTTTTGATGACGGTGTATTCTATAGCAGCTATGCCCTCATATTCAGAGACCGGCGCGTAAAGTCACTCTATAAAAAACTACATGATGACCTGAGAAATCTATTGAAAGAAAATTTAAAGGAAGCCAGAGACAGAAAAGTAATCGATATAACGGATGTCGATAAAACCGCAGACCTCATTTTTATTTTCGTCGAGGGCGCCTACTATTATTTGTCCATGGTCAGCGACAAGTCTGAATACCGGGAACGGATCGAAAATTACGAGCAAACTGTATTGTCTATGCTCAGACTGAACGCAACTCCTGGTCGATGAATTGATTTATTGAGTTAACGAATACTGACCTCACCTGAACCGCAAAACAGCAAGACGCTGAATGTAAAATGTAAAAGTCAGTCCGGCGGAGGAGTTCAGTCTACGTTTACATTTTGCGGTTTAACATTTTGCTGTTTTGCGGTTTTTGAGAAATTGTTCAGGAAAACCCGAACCGCAAAACAGCAAAACTCTAAATATAAAATGTAAAAGTAAGTCCGGCGGAGAGCAGAGTTCAGTCTACCTTTACATTTTTCGGTTTTGCGGTTTATGGGGAACTGTCGGGAAAGCCTGCATTAAAAACGTTAACGGCCGACGGTTTGAAATAATCCTCGCAGACCATTTCCTGGCCGAAGGAACAAAGCACTTACACCCACTCCTCGGCCGCGTCAACCAGCGCCCTCCACAAGTGCAAAGCAAAAGAGCTTCGTACCATGACACGGTAACGAAACGGAGCAATATGGCAGACGATCACCGGTGCCTTCGCCATGAGTCCTTGGGAGACACTTGCTATAGAGAGACTTTTTTCCCGGAGATCCTGATCCCAAAGGTGGGCGAGCACTTCACGCGCCTTAGGTCCTTCAAGTGAAAGGGTAGTTCGCTGGCCGCTGACATCAACTACGCTGAAGTGATGCTGGTTCTGCGAAAGCAGCGGCGCGATCTTCTGCTCAGCTTCCTGCAATCCTACAATAAGCCACCAGTCCGGTGCAAGGCACAGCGCATGGGCTTCACCTCCACCGGATACTGACCCCGCCCGGATCTGGCCTGGCTTCCCCGGGAGATCCATGCCCAGCGCTTCAGCGACTGCGGCTTGCGTTGAGGTCCCGGGCGCCACACGAAGATCGATGGTATGCAATGCTGGCAATTCACAAATGGCCACCGTAGCGACGGTTCCCATGTTCATTCCTGCCAGCGGAGTCTCTTTATTGATCATGTATGGGTCTTAAGAATCTCTTCGGATGTTCTCCTTGTCAATAAATACACTGTCACAGACGGTGGCGCGCAGCACTTTTTTTCCAATGGTCACGGCCACCACTTCACCCATCCGGTTCAGGCCATCGGCCACCAGTGCCAGGGCGAAAGCACGGCCCAGCGCAGGTGAATGGTAAGAGCTCGTCACATAACCAATATGCGGGGTTTTGCCATGGTTGTCAGGTTGTGCCGTCTGCACAGTGAGGTACGCTCCCTCCGGAATGACCTCTTCATGGTTCTCCGGCAACAGGCCGACCAGCTGCGACCTTCCCGAGGCCATCAGATATGGCAACTGGAAGGAACGTTTTCCGATAAACTCTTTCTTTTTGGAGACGATCCAGGACATGTTGAGGTCATACGGCGTCTGGGTTCCGTCGGTATCCTGTCCTACGATGATGTAACCTTTTTCAGCCCGCAGCACGTGCATGGTCTCTGTGCCATAGGCAGTCAGGTCATAGGGACGTCCGAGCGCCCACAGTCGTTCCCAAACATAATGGGCATCGCCCCAGACAACATTGATCTCGAATGCCAGCTCTCCTGAAAAGGAAATTCGCGCGATGCGTACAGGGATACCGTCGATCGTCGCCACCCGGCTGTGCATGAAGGGAAATGCACCTTTTGAGAGGTCAATGTCTGTGACCAGTTCCTGGAGGAGCTGCCTGCTTTTCGGGCCCACCAGCGCGACCGTCGAAATATGCTCGGTAACCGAGGTGCAATAAACCTTCAGGTCAGGCCACTCCGTCTGCAGCCACTCTTCCAGCCATGCCAGCACCCGGGCAGCACCTCCTGTGGTGGTGGTCATCAGGAAATGGTTTTTACCCAGCCGGGTGGTGACACCGTCATCAAAGACGATGCCGTCAACCTTGCACATCAATCCGTAGCGGCACTGCCCTTCCGGCAATGTCGAGAAGATATTCGTATAGATGCGGTCGAGGAAAACCGCAGCATCCGGACCCTGGATATCAATCTTTCCGAGGGTGGAGGCGTCCATCATGGCTACACCCTGTCTGGCTGCCGCGCACTCACGCAGAACGGCATCTTCCATGCGCTCTCCCGGCTTGGGAAAATACCAAGGCCTCTTCCATTGCCCTACGTCCTCGAATACTGCACCAGCTTCAACATGCCATTGATGAAGCGGTGTGATGCGGATGGGATCGGAAAGCGGTCCGCGTTCGCGTCCGGCAAGTGCAGCAAACGGCACCGGCACATAAGGGGGCCGGAAGGAAAGGGTACCCACATCAGCAGGTGACAGGCCGGACTTGCCGCCTTGCGCAACGCCATGAAGCTGGCATAGCGCACCGATGGTGAGCATGCCGCTGGTCTTGCCCTGGTCGTGTGCCGTGCCTATGGTGGTGTATCGTTTGATGTGCTCGATACTCGACAACCCTGCCCCTACTGCACGGCGCAGATCGTGCAGCGTGGCGTCGCGCTGCAAGTCGATGTAAGCATGACGCGCCTGCTCGGGATCGAGCGCCGGACCGAAGAATACCGATGGATCGTCGTCGCCGCCGAAGTCGCCGGCCAGCATGCCGGCGGTGCGGAGCTGGTCGGTAGAGTGGCTTACCAGGAAGGCCCCGTGTTCCTCACTCCACTTCGGCTTGATGCCGATGTGGGTCGCCAGATCTACGATCGGGGTCCAACCCCCGGATACTGCGAGCAGATCGGCAACTGTTTGAAATGTTTCGTTCGTGTCGAGGTCCGTTATGGTGACACTGTGGCAAGCCCCTTCTGCATTGGAATCAGTATCGAGAACAGTGGCGCGGAAGCGGACCGGAATCCCCACCGCCCTTGCTGCATCGACACTGGGACCTCCGGCCCCGGGCCGCGCATCATAGATACCTTGCACCTCTACCCCGGCAACGTGAAGCCTAAGCGCATCACGGTATCCCTGGTTGTCAACCGTTGCAACCACGGCACGCCTGAAGATCCGCACACCATGAAGGGCAACATAGGTGGCTGCCGCATGGGAGAGCATGATGCCGGGCCTGTCGTTGTTGGCGAAGATCAAAGGGCGCTGGAACGCACCGGGTGCCAGCACGAGCCGATCGGCACGGATATGCCAGAGCCGAATGCGCGCGCGCATAGCCGTCGCGTTATTCCAAAGGTGGTCGCTGCGCCGCTCAATGGCGACGACATAATTTTGGTCATACAAACCCACCGCAGTGCACCTGCACAGATAAGTGAGGTTTCCGTGCGCGAGAACCTCCCGCAGGGCAGATGGTAATTCCAGTCCAAGGTGCCTGAGGTGACCACCGGGTCCTGACTGGTCGTCGAGCAGGAGAACCTCACGGCCTGCACGTAGGTGCTCATCCGCCGCCATAAGTCCCGCAAGACCTGCCCCTATGACCAGCGTATCGACATAGCGATTAGTCTTGTCGTAGCGTGCTCCATCGGGGGGCTCAGGCAGTGCACCGATGCCGGTCAAGCTGCGTGCAGCCAATCCGTAAGCCACTTCAATGACAGTGGCCGGAAGCATCGATTCCTGTGTACCTGATACCAACTGAACGAGTGCATTTGGTTCTTCAACACCCAATCCCACGACACCGCGCGGACGGCCATGGTAGGTGCTGTTAGTTATTGACAACAAGCCACTGCGCAGCAAGGCAGCCGCCATCGGCTCACCCTGATGCCCCTTGTATTGCTTGTCATCAAAACTGAATGAAACTTCGCTCATGCCCTTGAGCCCTCCTGCCCGTCCCGATAGCTATCGGGATTACCGGGTGCTTTAGGTTGTGGTGTGAACGGAAGGTATGCCGGCCCGATCTCGTGCGTGACGGTATTGCGCCACAGATTAAACCAGCGACCACATCCAGCGAAGTGCACCCACCGCTCAGCAAGCCACCCCTTGGGGTTGTCACGGATATGAAGATATTTAGCCCATTCGCTGTCGGTCAGCGCATTGGGATCCGGGTAGGCTACCCCGGCCTCAGCTCCGTAATGGAACTCGGTTTCGTTGCGCAGGCCACAGTGGGGACAAGGAATGTGAAGCATAAAATAATTTAGAAATTTCTTTTCTTTTAGTGTCAGGTTTTCCTGACAATTTCTCATAAACCGCAAAACCGAAAAATTTAAAACCGCAAAATGTAAAAGTAGACCTGAACTTTGATCGACGCCGGGCTGACTTTTACATTTTACATTTAGCGTTTTGCTGTTTTGCGGTTCCGGATACGCGCCCTTCACCACAAAACCTCTCTTACCTTTAATTTTATTACGTTTTAATGGGCCACTCCGGCGGCACCATGTTCGTCGATGAGATGTCCTGTTACAAAGCGATCGAGCGCATAGGGTCGGTTCAATTCATGCGGCATACCATGCGCCATCGTGTACGCCATGACCCAGCCCGAACCGGGTGTAGCCTTAAAGCCACCTGTTCCCCAGCCGGTGTTGATGAACAGGTTCTCGACTGGCGTAAGTCCGATGATGGGGGATGCATCCGGAGCGATGTCAACGATACCACCCCAGGTTCTCAAAACCTGCGCTCGGGAAAAGATCGGGAACAACTCCAGCGCGGCAGCAAGCTGGTGCTCGATCACATGGAAGCCACCACGTTGCGCATAGGAGTTGAAAGCATCCGTGCCCGCTCCCATTACCAGCTCACCCTTGTGTGCCTGGCTGACGTATACATGAACGGCGCCGCTCATCACCACGGTGTTGAGCACTTGCTCGAGCAGTGGGCTAACCAGTGCCTGCAGCGGACGACTCTGGATCGGTATGGAGAATCCGGCGAGATCGGCGAGCAGCGAGGAGTGACCTGCCGCAACGATGCCCACCTTGCCGGCAGCGATGGTACCCAGGGAAGAGTGTACGCCCAGGACCTTATTGTTCCGGATGTCAAAGCCAGCCACCTCGGCACCCTGGATGATATCCACCCCGAGGTCGCTCGCTGCCTTCGCATAGCCCCATGCCACCCAATCATGTTTGGCGATTCCGCCACGTGGCTGGTACGTTGCACCATGCACCGGGTAGCGGACATCTTCGCTGATGTTGATAATGGGCACCAGCTTCTTCACCTCAGCTGGTGTGAGCCACTCACTATCGATTCCGTTCAAGGCATTAGAAAAGAAATTCCGGCGCTTCGACTTAACATCACTTACTGAATGCGCGAGCGTGAGCACACCGCGCTGGCTGAAGAACATCTCATAGCCGAGGTCTTCCTCCAAAGTCTCCCATAATTTTAGTGAGTGCTCGTAGATGGCCGCCGATTCGTCCCACAGATAATTAGATCGGATGATGGTGGTGTTGCGGGCCGTGTTGCCT
>JBBEBN010000337.1:0-13412 GCA_040882305.1 Cyclobacteriaceae bacterium | reverse complement strand
ATTCAAACGTTTCTCCGCCACCTACGGTGATGTCCTTGTATTTCATCCATGGGCCATGTCCTATGGGTTCAGTTTCAATCAGGAAGGAGACCGGTTCATTTAAATCATGTGAAAGTTTCAATGTGCGCGCGTCATAAAATCCGATAAGGTAGGGATCAGACGCCTCTCCTGCCTTCACCGCCGTATTTTTCCAGGGCCCGCCTCGTCCCCTGGGCTTTCCCAGTTTCCACAGGTCGTCAATGACGCCGGCCCACACAGCGGCCCTGCCATCCTCTGAGCGTATCACATGCGGGTTGTTATCTGCTTGCTGCAGACTGACCCCTGTCATCACAAGCATTCCGCGATAGCTTACATAATCATGAATTCGAAAATCGTGGGAGGCGACAGGCCGGATCTTGGCAAATCCATCGGCATTCTCAGCGGGCAGCTCGTAGAACGTTCCATGACAATTGAAAAGATCGCGTTCTGTGGCAACCTCCCGGTCTATACGCAGCGCGGCTGCTTCAGTAAGCGCTGAAAAAGCGGCATTTCCCAGTGGTAACCTCCATCTACGACCCTGGTCATCGACGATCAACACGGAGGACTCATCCATGGTGAGGACATTCTCAGGTATCTCGAATTTTTCAGCGATGAACTGACTTGTTTCCGGATCATCTTTCCGTATAAGGTTCATTTCGGCATCCAACTCATAATAACCGACCTGCGATCTTTGAGTGCCCCTGAAGTCAATAGCCAGCATACCCAGGGCCCTGCGATCTTTTCCCAACCCATACATTAAGCCACCCATAGCGCTTCCCTCCGTTACCGGGGCAAGGCCCTTGAAGATTTTGTCCGGCGTGTCAGACCTTGTGTCTTCGTCGGCAAGGCAAAAATGCACCGTGGCGAAAGTTTGACGATTATTTTTCACACGAATCCATTCGCCCGGGTCACTTGCTGGAAACTCTATCATTTCGGTACTACCAGGGCCCACTTTTATTAAACGCAGTTGTCTCCAGGAGCCATTGCCTTCTTTATCGACCTCAAAAGTAAAATCAACAGACTGCTTTCCCTGATTGTGTATCCATGCGCTGCGTCTCGGCCACCCGGCAAACAGGAATGGTTCGGACACCTGGTTTGCCTGTAAAGTTTCCTTTAGCCAGACCGCGCCCTCAGCCGTATTGGGACCAAGTTGATCGGGAAGCGAGAGCGGAGTAAACCAGAGGTTGGAGTTTGATTGGCCTGGCCCTTCAATATTTCCTTTAACTTTTCTTTTGTTGAGAAATTCTTTTTGCGCCGAATCGTCACACCCAAAAACCAACTGATCCTTCCACCGGGTGAAATCTCCGATGACTTTCAAATAGGCGGACCGGGGGCGGATGCCGGTTGAATTCTGCGATGAAAAGGTTGCAGGGAAATTCCAGAACATTCCATGCATGGTCATCAGATAATCCGGTTTTTCATGCGTTCCGATGTCCCTGATCCGGGGCCATTCCGTATTCCATCCATGAGCGCCGTCATAACTATGACTGGCTTTTGGGAGCCGGAAAAAAGACCATTTGCCCCTGTCCCTGACCCCGAGAAGTACAGATTTGTGGTCCCATCCCGCGGCCCATATGGGATCGGTGTCGTTTTTATTTCCATATATCCCACCCGGGCCTGTAACTTCAACAAACTGATTGCGGCGCACCAGCTTCCATTCACTTCCATCCCATTCGGCCAGCGCGCCTGATTCAATATCAAATTGTTTCAATGCTTCAGGTACAGCCTCACCATTGTTTGAATATACCAGTACATCCTGACCGGAATAAGCGCCTTTTCCGTGCGCGCCGGGCAACAGGGAACCAGGCTGATTGGCGGCGATGTCATTTTCTTTTTTGTTCTTCACATTGCCATCCTCAAACAGCATTGTCGTTTTCAGGGAATGCACATCCACTTCATAAAAGCCTTCCTCCATGGTGGCGAGGTAAATCTTATTCTCCGGGTCAGTCAGGTGCCGGGCCATGCCTGTGTGACGACCAGGAGCGACTTCGTACGGAATGGTTCGCACACTCCCCTTTGAATCGATGGCGTACGGGCCAATGAAAAGCTGATTGCTTTCCTTGTGGATCATCCTGTTGGCAGGCGTGCCGCCGATGCTTTCAGGTCGGGGTGTTATCCGCAGGGCGTCCGTGATCTCGTACAATTTATCGGAAGATCCGAAAGGAAGGTGCGGGCCGTAAGTGACCACCCAGAGGCGGTCGGCCCATGGAACGACGGCACCTGTGCCGCATTCGGATTCATTATTATAGTAAGCAAGGTGGGGATAGACGCCGCTGAAATTCATTTGCTTGCTCGCAAGGCCATTCTGTTCGGGGGATTTGCAGGAGAAAAGAAAAAATATGATGGTGAATACGGTAAGAACAATTTGATACCTTGACATTATAAAGAGTTTTTAAATGATCTTGAATTTATTAAGTGATAAATTCGGGTTGAGGATCCTCTCATTGGCAGGAATAGGCCAGAGATACTGCCTGTTCTTATCAAAGACATAAGTGGGATCCACAATTTTTTAACCAATCATCATTTTCCCGAAAGCCTTACTCTTAACGTCCCGTTTCCATTCTCAATGGTCCAGGCCGGAATGCGGATTTCCAACCGTTTCAGATTATTAATGGATTTGTCGATCTCCATTGGTGGCGGGTCCAGCGATATGATAGAAATATTCAAATTCTCCGGAGTTAAGATGGAAAGCCGCAATTCTTTTCCATCCTGTTTCAAAATAGCGCCGTTCTTAACCAGCACAACATCGGCTACGGTCATGAGGCCCCAGGTGACATTTCTGGTTGAATCGTTGACCTCAATCTGATCTTCAATCAAAATTGACACGTTACTTTCCTTTACAATTTTCCGTTTTAACGAAGCAATGTTTCCACCGTAGAGTTCCGTTAGATCGATGGAAGCCTCGGGCTTTTCAGTGTCTTTAAAATCAGTTACAGGCGCATATCCTGTCACTTGAAACCGATTATCGTTTATAGAAATGGTGCTGTGTCCCTGGTTCTTTTTTGTGAGCAACGTCCACCGCGGACAATCCTGACAACCGCCGGCCAGATTAAATCCAATTCTGTTCAATAAATAGTAGTTTTGATTTCCCGGATCGATAACCCAACGCACGCCGTTCAATTCAAAGACGAAGGTTCCGGCATCCATGTTCCCATGGCTCAGCTGCGCCTTTCCACCTTTAGCTGCCAGGTAGAAATTCCCCGGGTCATTTTTTTGTCCGCGGAAAACGACCACAGGATTCGTGCCCCGGCCGTGCCAGTTAAGCGGTAAATCACTGACCTTTTCCTGACTGAATTGTGAAAGCCAAATCAACCCGGGGCCTGCCCATCGTCCTGCATTTTCAGGGTTTTCAAGAAAAGATCTATCAAAATACAATCCGTCGCCGGTTTTCGCGGCGAACCATGACAGGAGGATCGATTCATTTCCACCTTTCTTGTCACCGGAATCCGCAAAATTGAAAAAGTCTCCCGACGGCGATGTCACCTGCAAAATGAAATTCGCACTTTCCATCAGGCCGGGACTTTTGGTGATCCCGAAATCCGTTCCCAATGCCGTGGTGAGAATGCTTGCAGCTATGATGGTGTAGCTTGTTCCGTACGCCCAGTACGTTGGTCCCTCCGGATAGACACCATCGGGTGCATATTCCTTCAATGAATTGGGCAATTTTTCCAATGCCCGCGAAATAGTTCTGGCGGCCAATTCAGGGTTCATATCGGCAATCGCCAGGGAAGCTGCAATCATTCCTCCATGACAAACTGCGTTCCAGTTATTCGAACCATTGACCCAACCCATGCGCTCGCCGCTGTCGTTATAACTGGGCAATATCCCTTTTTCAATGAGGGCTGATTTTGCCAACTTTAACGTCTCTTTGGGCAGA
The DNA here is from genome assembly GCA_040882305.1 of Cyclobacteriaceae bacterium. Lineage (GTDB taxonomy): Bacteria > Bacteroidota > Bacteroidia > Cytophagales > Cyclobacteriaceae > Chryseosolibacter. Next base: position 9,517 of record JBBEBN010000337.1, on the reverse strand, counting down.
TTCGTGCCCGCCCAATCGGTGGCCAAAGCTACAGCCAATGACATTTCAGCCACATCCAGATAATGCTGCGGATTCCAATCCTGAAACTTGCAAACGGCTTGTAATTCTGCATCAATTCTATTTAATATTTCAGGGCTTTTGTCGATCCGGTAAACCATGCATAAAATTCCCATCCGCCCCAACATTTCACGCGAAACTGCAAGTAGCCTGAATCCCTCAAGTTCCCTTTTCAATAGAGGTTTTTCAAGAATAAGATCGGCCTCTTTCTGCAGATACCGGTAATAGTTTTGTGCCAGTGGATCCGATTTCAGCTTTTGTATAAGCTTTTTTTCTATTGCAGGTGTCAGTAATAATTTTGGTGATTTCTTATTTAAATGCTTTTTGAGGTACTGCGCTGATATGGGATTGTCGAGCTTCGTGTTGCCGTCTTTATTTTCGATTAAATCATTTACACGAGTCTGCGCGTGAGAAGGTGCCAGAATCATGAGACACAACAAACCAGCCAGAAAACCAATTCTTTTCCTCATGATTACCTTTTTTAAAAAATCCTTCGTGAAGGGGAGAAATCAATCTTCCACCAATCCCCTCTCTACTCTTCCGCGGTAAATGTGCAACGTTGCATATGCCGCCAGCATGAAGGCTACCACGATCGCTATGGAGTAAGATATATCACCAGGCAGCTGGAAGCCTTCGGGAGCCTGAAGGAGGTACGAAATTACAACGGTGGTCATAAACGTTGCGGGAACTAAAGTGACCCAATAGTTCTTTTTCTCCCTGATGAGGTACGATGTAATCGTCCATAACACGATCGTCGCAAGCGTTTGATTCGTCCATGCAAAATATCGCCAGACAATACCAAAATTCACTTGCGTGAGAAGGAATCCAAGAGCGAACAAAGGCAAGGTGATGATCAAACGATTTCTGATGGGGCCTTGTTTGAAGTTAAGAAAGTCTGCGACAATAATTCTTGCACTCCTGAAAGCCGTATCGCCTGAAGTGATCGGCGCCGCCACTACTCCAAGCAAGGCGAGAAAACCACCTATCGTTCCCAGAAGAGAAACGGAAATTTCGTTCACCACGAAAGCTGCATTGCCCTGATTCTCCACCATGACATTGTTAAGTCCGGAAGTACCACCGTAGAAACTCATCCCGATAGCTGCCCAGACCAGCGCGACGACACCCTCGGTGATCATTGCACCATAGAAGATTGGCCTGCCCTGCTTTTCATTTGTCATACAGCGGGCCATAAGCGGCGATTGCGTCGCATGAAAGCCGGAAATTGCGCCGCACGCTATGGTGATAAACACCATCGGGAAAATGGGAAAACGCTCAGGATTAACGTGCTGATTGCTGAGGTTAGCCCACGTCAGCTCCGGTATCGGCAGGCCTTTGGCTACCATCATGATGGTAATGCCAACCGCCATAAACAGCAGCGCGAATCCGAATACCGGATACAATCTGCCAATGAGTTTATCAATGGGAAGCATGGTGGCGAACACATAGTAAACAAAGATGGCCGATACCCAAAAGGTCATACCCATACCGCTACCCGTCATGTCATCAAGGATCCTGGCAGGTCCCATGATAAACACAGCGCCCACCATAATCATGAGGATTACGGTAAAGCCACGCATGAACTGCTTTACGCCGTTCCCGAGATAAATACCTGAAATCTCCGTGATGCTTTTACCCTTGTGCTTGAGGGAGAGCATTCCTGAAAAATAATCATGCACTGCCCCGGCGAAGATTGCGCCCAGCACGATCCACAGAAACGCTACCGGCCCCCACATGGCTCCGGCTACAGCGCCGAAGATCGGCCCCAGTCCTGCGATGTTCAGAAACTGGATGAGGAAGATCTTCCATCCCGGCATGGCGACGAAGTCGACGCCGTCGGCCATGCTCACAGCAGGCGTCTTTCGCTGAGGATCGATCACAAATATTTTCTCCACTATTCTGGAGTAAACAAAATAACCAAGGATTAAAGCTGCGATGGAAGCAAAAAAAGTGATCATAACATGTTATTTGGAGGAACTCAGCCCAACGCTATATATACAAAAATACGGACAACAGACAGCACATTTCTTCCACTGGAAGAATTACTTCGTTTTTTGGCGGGTGCCTGGCCAATATTCCTTTAACGGTTTTCCCAATCATTGTGAATATGTCCGAACCTGCCCAGGAAATCTTTTGTGGCAGCCGAAACATCATAGGGAATCTCTTTTCTCTCATAAACTTTCCTCACCGTTTCAACAAATAGTTCAGGATCCTGTAAATACAAGAGCAAATGAAGTGTCATCAGCGCCAGTTGTCTATTCCCGTGTTGAGAATACATTTTCAGATTTTCTTCAGCAATCTTATCTCTGAACAGATCGTATTGAATGGCGGACGCAGTGATGACCACCGGTGGATAAGTATCCTGCATCGCATTTCTCAGCTGAAGCGCATATCCCTTTAGTAAGCTATTGTCTTGTGACCTCAACCCGGTAATTGCCCAGTAACGAATGATGCTGTTCCGGTGCTGAAGCAGTTCAAACTGTTGTGCGGCTATCATCTCACCGCGCATTCCCGATAATGAGGCTGCAGCATAAATCTCTTCCACAGGGAATCTTCCTTCGTCGAGGCGAAACTCATAAGGCGTCATTTTTCCCGAAATCAAACCGATTTCATACTCCGGCAAGAGCATCACGTCTCTTGATTTCACCATGTTGTCCTTTAAAGCAGAGCGCATTTCATTCAGAAGCGATTGATGCCCTGAAGAGACTGCAAGATTCTTCGTTTCCCATGTGTCCTGTGAAATATCATACAACATTTCCGCGGGTCGCGGATCAAACAGGTTTTTCTGCAATGAATTCAGCCGGTTCGCTTTCAGATCTGCCCTCATAATTTTCTTGATATCGCCAATCTCCATGTAGCGGATATACCTGAGCTCTGGCATATGTGGCATGAAATTACGTGAATAAAAATATCTTCCGTTAGTAACACTGCGCACCATGTCGATGCCATTGTCAGAGCGGTCTGTAGCGAGAAAAAGTCTATCGACTGGCTGCATCCTATTCTTTCCAAGAAGAACTCTTCCTTTCATGTGATCCGGGACCTTTTCTCCTGCCAGGCTGACCAGGGTGGGCGCGAGGTCTTCAAAAGAGATCAGTTCATCGCTCACTGTGCCAGTACCCCATGGTGACAAATGCTTATACATCGGTGGAAACCAAATAACAAACGGCACCCGATGTCCGAGGTTAATGCCATTGGTCTTTCCCCGTGGTATGCCTTCTCCGTGATCTCCATAAAAGAAAATGATGGTGCTATCCATCAGATGATCTTTCTTCAAACGGTCCAGTAGTGTCGCGATCTTGTTGTCTGTTAATTTGATGCTGTTATATACGCGGGCAAACTGCCTGCGCATTTCAGGGCTGTCCCGGTAAAAGGGCGGCATTTCAAAATCATTTTCAGAGATGCGGTCTGCTTCCGGCAACTGTGCCAGGACGTTTTCCTGATACCACTCGTAGGGATGGGTCATCGTTCTGGACTGATGTGAATCCTCGAAATTCACAATGGCAAAAAATGGTTGTCCGGGTTTTCGGCCCCACCATCCGGCCTTCAGAGAACGTTCGTTCCACGTTTCAGCAATGAATTCTATTTCATTTGCGATGTTGTAGTCGGTTTTATTATTGTTCGTTACGTAATAACCAGCCCGCTGCATGTAGTAAGGGAAACCTTTGATAAAATCAGGGATGGGAAATGTACTGCGGTGATTTCCCGTTCCCATTTCATATGTCCTTACGCCGGTGATGATCGTATTCCGGCTCGGTGCGCATACCGTACCAGTGGAGAAAGCATTCGTAAAGCGGACACCCTCTCTGGCTAAGCCGTCAATCACCGGAGTACCGGCATTTTTGTTTCCGTAACAACCGATGAATTGAGGAGAGGTGTCTTCGATGGTGACCCATAAAATATTGGGCTTTTGTGCCTTTGCGAGAAGGCTCATGCACAGCAAAAGGATCAGGAAACCGGAAAGCCTCATCATATTATATGCTAGTATAGCGACCAATTAATTTTGCAACATTGTAACCACATTAACCTTACTACCTAAAATGATTCAACTTTAACCGAATCCTTGCGTTTACTCTTCTGTAAGACCTTACTGCCCAGTATATATACACTAACGGCAACAAACCACCCGGGAAGACCTAAAAAGAACAATTCAATACCTGCCCAAAAGTTCAGCCCTATGCAAAAGGCTATCGTAAGCAACCATGTTATGGCGGCCGCCCAATTAGTAGAAGATTTATGATGCATGGCAAAATCTGACTGAAGATGGAGTTTCGGAAATATCTGGACATCGGCAAAGATGATTGCGCCCATGGGCATTAAAATAAGCCCGTAAAGGGCAACAAAATCCAGTAGCTTCATCACCAAACCCGGGAAACACGCGGCAATTGTAGTCACCAAACCTACAATGAGCGTTACTTTCCACGTTCTGGTCATTGGCATTACCGATTGCACGGCTAATCCCGCCCGGTAAATTGTCGGGTTAGCCGTTGTCCAGCCGGCAATTATTACACAAATGGCACCGGCCGTACCCGCTGCCCTGAAGGCGATATTTCCCGGTGCAAATTCCAGACTGTTATTCGATTCGAGCAGGAACAAGGAATATAAAATGCCCGAGGCAATCCATGCAATATAATGTCCGACGAACATACCACCGGCAGAAGCGAACCCGTATTGCCATTTCTTTGCGTACCTCAAAATAGACATGTCAGCCATCCCGATATGCATCGCCATGTTGGCAAACCATGCAAAAAATATAACATGCCACAAGGTAAACTGGCTTTGTCCTGTCAGCGGCGTGCCTGTCCATATTTTCGTCGTAGCTACATTCCAAAACTCCGAAAAGGAATGGACACCCATCTCGGGCAAAACGGCAATCGCGGCCGAAATAAAAATAAGTATCATCCATGGCGAAGCGATATTGGCAAATTTTGAAACCTGCTCATACCCGAATACAGCAACAATAGTTGTGATGAAGCCTATGGCAAAAACAACAACTATCCACCCTATATTGGTAGGATAAATGTCAAGGAGCGAAGGCATCGTCATGCCAAAAGGAATTCCCACGGCCGTGGCGGATACCGAGATCATGGCGCCTGCCAGGAAACAAAACATGAGCGCATTTACAAGATTGTAAACAGCTGTTAACCGCGGACCGCAAATTCTTTCGAGTTGATAGTAGAGCGTTAACCTTTTCTTTACTGCAATCGGCGCACATAAAAAAGCCCAGCTTAATACGGCCAGTAAATTTCCAATGAGTAAGCCAATTACAAGTGCCGGAGCTGTTACACCATGAGCCACAAATAGTGGTCCGATGACGAATTCAGTTCCCGCCGTATGTTCTCCCGCATACATACCTAAAAAGCTCTTCCACCCCTGGAGCTTTCCGCTGGGTATAGGCTCGCGCTCAAATTCATTAACCGCATTTAATTTCCCTAAAAAAAACTTCCTGGTAAGGTTCATAGTTATTGAAAATTCAGGTCAGGTAAATAAAAAAATGAAGAGCAGATGCTATTCTGTACAGTCAGGATTATGTGGCCTTCTTTTTGTTTATCCAGAATGGAGCTGTTGAAAACCACAGGATGGTTCCTGTCAGCAATAATATTTTGAATTGCTCAAAAGAAATCACACCGTTGAAAGAGAGAAGGGCAGGCAATAATGATAATATCAACCCGATAACTGACAGTGCTTTTAAAATTTTATCCATGGTTCTTTTGTTGAAGGAGGATTTGAATTTGATTAAAACTATTTAATTTCCTGAAAGTCTTTCTCAAAATCCGATTGATTCACCCATCCGGCTTTTATATCTTCCCCATTCATGTACCGCTCGTAGAAGTTGCGGGAATTGTCGCCGGCGTATTCATACTGATCAAAAATATGTCCCTTGCCAAACATACGGGGATCATCCTCAGCTTTAAGCTGCTCGAACAACTGGTCTTTCAGCGCTGCCTTAATACTCTGAAACTCCGGGTGCAGCGTCAGGTTATCCATACAGTCAGGATCCCTGCTTATCTGGTATAGCTCATCCTGAGGCCTCTTGCCAAAAGAAGCTATCCAGAAGTGTTTTGTTTCAGCACTCGTTCTGCCCTGGAGGATCATCGTTTTAGTAGGACTTCCATCTGTGTTTAAGTAGCCCGTTTCAGGATTACCCGCGGGCCAGCGGTCAGGCTCAAAGTTATGCAGATATATATACCGCGCCGTTACTATTCCTCTGATGGGATATCCCCAGTCATGGGGTCTGCCTACATCATGGCGTTCTTTTCCTATAATCACATGATTTCTGTCAGGAATTACCTGCCCAGCATCTTCGCTGAAAAAAATATCTGTTAAACTTTTCCCGGTCATCGGTTCCATGGAGACAGCGTCCGCAGGAATGCCGGCCACTTCCAGAAAGGTAGGAGCAAAGTCAATGAAGCTCACAAAATCCTCTACCTGCCTTCCTGGCTTTTTGATCCTCCCCTTCCACATGATAGCAAGGGGCAAATGATTGGAGTACTCATATTCCTGACCCTTTATCCTGGGAAACGGCATGCCGTTGTCAGCGGTGACTACCACAATGGTATTTTCCAGTTCACCGCGCGCCTCGAGCAGCAAGAGCATGGTTTGGAGGTGCTGATCAAAATGTTCGATTTCATAGGCATAGTCCAGCATGTCTGTTCTTACAGTATCATTATCCGGCCAGAAGGCAGGCACCTTGCCAATATCAGCCAGTTTTTTCCTCCCCTTTTCAATACCTGAGCCAAACTCGTAGGACCTGTGTGGTTCAGTAGAGCCATACCAGAAGCAGAAAGGTTGGTCTTCGGGTTTTTGGTTCAGAAAATCCTCGAAATTTGCAGCGTAATTATTTTTATTAATACCGGTGGCAGGAGGCGTGGTGGTGAACTGATTATAGGCCTGTCCGGTCAATTCTCTTTTTTTGCCGTTCACTTCGCCAGGATCGCCGGGTGCCCAGCCCTTCGCTGTATAGCCCGTATGATATCCGTGCGCTGTGAGCGCCTCAATAAAGGTCATGAACCTGGCCGGAAAATAAGGTGAATGATTGGCCGCTTCTTCCAGTTGCCATGAATTTCTCCCAGTAAGAATGCAGGCGCGTGAAGGCGCACATTTTGCATTAGGGGTATAGGCGCGCATGAACAAAATACCTTCCGTTGCCACCCTGTCAAATGCAGGTGTGTTTACCCATGAAGAACCATAAGCGCTCATATGCGGAAAAGAAGCATCATCAGCTATGGCAAACAATATGTTTGGCCTGCGCGCGGTATCGCTACTTTGGTCTTTCTGCGGAGCGCAGGCAACCGTAAGAAGCAGACAAAGCAACACCGAATTCTCACTTTTCATGTTTCTGCCATGAAACCGAACCGCCTTTTTGAATATGCTCCATCAATAGATTATTTAATTTTCTATAGATTTCTGTATCCTGTCTCATAACATTATTTTTTTCCAATGGATCTGATTTCAGGTTATACAAAAAGGTCAAATCCATTCGAATAGAAGGATTGACCTAACAACATTTGCAGCCTGAAGATGCGCATTTTCCTTAAAACAACCTGCTTTCAACGTGTATTTTTAATCTGCATTCGACCGGCATTTTTTCCCTGCATTCCACCAAAACGATTGTGGTACCGCCCTATCTCTATCCTCAACCCGCAATTTTTTTCACAGCCGCTTCCGCACAACTTTCCCCATCCATCGCCGCGGACACAATTCCTCCCGCGTATCCGGCTCCTTCGCCACATGGAAATAATTTTTTGATCTGGAGATGTTCCAGGGTTTCCCTATCTCTTGGTATTTTCACAGGCGACGAAGTACGGCTCTCCACTCCAAGGACCTGTGCATCGTTGGTATAGTATCCCTTCATTTTTTTTCCAAAGTCCCTGAAAGCGATCCTCAGTGACTGATAGATGAAATCAGGGAGCAGTTCTTTCATGTCCACCGACGTCACGCCGGGCTGATAAGATGTTGGCAATAATTCCTTCGAAATCTTTCCTTCGACGAAATCCACTAACCGCTGAGCGGGAGCACTTTGTGTGCCGCCGGCCGACGCGCAGGCGATGCGCTCTATTTCGGATTGAAAAGCAAGTCCGGCAAGCGCACCGTGTTTTTGATAAGATACAAAGTCCTTCTCCTCTACGGCCACCACAATTCCGGAATTGGCAAAGACGGAATCCCTGCGCGAGGGACTCATTCCATTGACAACAACCTCTCCCGGAGCGGTCGCGGCCGGCACAATAAATCCGCCGGGACACATACAAAAAGAAAACACTCCCCGCGCCTGACCGTGCACCACTGCCTGGTGAACAAGCGCATAAGAAGAAGCAGGAAGGTACGGTCCGCGGTCTGCCGGACAATGATACTGGATCCGGTCAATAAGATCCTGCGCATGTTCAACACGAAGGCCAAGCGCAAACGGCTTGCACTCAATAAGCATGTTCCTTTTTTGCAAAAGATAAAAGATGTCGCGCGCAGAATGTCCCGTAGCCAGGATAACCGCTTCTCCCCGCACCTTTTCTCCTGACGAAAGCACAACCCCCTGGATGCTGTCACCCGGGAGGATGAAATCTACCACTTTGGTATTGAAGTGAATTTCTCCGCCATGATCAAGGATAGTTTGGCTCAATGCTGAAACCAGTTTCGGCAGATTGTTTGTGCCGATGTGCGGATGTGCGTCGAACAAAATATCCCGTCTTGCGCCATGGGCCACAAGTGTTTCCAAAATCCTGCGGACGTCGCCCCGCTTTTTCGACCGCGTGTAGAGTTTTCCGTCGGAGTAAGTACCCGCCCCTCCTTCCCCAAAACAGTAAATCGATTCAGGATTGACGATGTGGTCCTTGTTGATGGCTGCAAGGTCGCGCCTGCGCGACTGCACATCCTTGCCCCTTTCAAATACAATGGGTCTATATCCCAGTGATATCACCCTCAACGCGGCAAACAATCCCGCTGGGCCGCTTCCAATGATCAGTATATTTTTTCTATCCTTTACATTCGGATATTCCTTTCTGAAGGTGGCGACCGGCCTTTCTTCACCGGCATTGTATACTTCACATTGAAAACGCACAATAACGTTCTTTCCCCGCGCGTCAATGGAACGCTTAACAGGATTAACCCAAACGCTACCATCGTTTTTCAGTCCAAGGCGCTCATAAAGAAGTTCAGGAAACAAAGAATCGTTGAAGGCTTCTTCCGGCCGGAGTGTAAGATCAAGGATTCGCATAAGAAAGGTATTTAACCTTTATTAATCAATTTTGGCAATGCTGCAATTCTGCAATTAGAACCTGCCAAGGTTCTTGCGCAGGTTAATTTAGCGCAATCTATATATTTTTCAGGGGACCGAAATTGCGATGCAATAAAAGTAAAGCGAATAATCTCATTTACCCACGCGTTACGAAAAGAAAGAAATTGCAGAATTGCAGAATTATTGTTGTCCGGGGAAAACTACGCAATGTGTGTGCAGCCCTGAAGGGGCGCGATA
>JBBEBN010000336.1:0-13415 GCA_040882305.1 Cyclobacteriaceae bacterium | reverse complement strand
GAAGAGGTTGCCGTACTGCGCTGTGTTGGATCCAGCGGATGGCAGGCCTTTAATATTTTCTTTATCCAGATCTTTATACTGGGAATTATCGGCAGCGCGATCGGGTCGTTCTTAGGCATCGGTATCCAACAGGTGATGCCGCTCTTTATCAGTAACCTTGTTCCTTTTGAAATGGGATTTGCCATTTCCTGGAAATCCTTGTTGCTTGGATTTTCGGTGGGAGCGGTGGTGTCCGTTTTGTTTTCCATGCTTCCCCTGGTGGCGGTGCGATTTGTTCCCCCGCTTTCCGTGTTGCGCGCAGACTATGAAGGCGCCAGGATCATTTCCAAGACAAAGATCATCGCCATTATCCTCATTGCCGCCTTCCCCATTGCGTTTGCGTCCCTGCAGGCGCGGAGCTGGTTTACGGGATCCATGTTCTTCCTGGGACTTGTCGTAGCGCTTGCCTTTCTTACAGCAGTAGCCGTGGCGTTACTTTATCTCGTGCGCCGTTACTTTCCCCACGGCGCCGGGTTCATCTGGCGACATGCTTTGTCGAGTTTGTTCAGACCGAATAATCAGACAAAAATGCTGATGGTCACCATCGGCCTGGGTGCCTTCATTATATCCACACTGAATATTGTGGAACAAAGCATGCTGAGCCAGGTGGAGTTCACCGGACAGGAGAATCAATCCAACACCATTCTTTTTGATATCCAACCCTCGCAACGCGATGGGGTGATTCAGCTGATGAAAGACAACGACCTGAAGATCAACCAGGTGGTTCCCATTGTAACCTGCAGGATCAGTGAATTGAACGGAAGGTCGGCTGACGCGCTGCAGAAAGATACGACAGACCATGTTTCTAACTGGGCAATCCGGAGAGAATATCGGGTGACCTACCGCGACAGTCTGCATCACTCCGAAAAGTTAATCGAGGGTGCGCTGCACGAAAAAAAGAAAGGCAGGGATTCGGTTTGGGTCAGCATCTCAGAAGGCATGCTGGACAACCTGGATATCGAAATAGGGGATTCGCTCGTCTTTGATATTCAGGGAGTACCTGTTAAGGCATTCATCAGCGGCGTGCGTGAAGTGGACTGGCCGAAGGATCCTCCGAATTTCATTTTCGTCTTTCCTGCCGGTGTGCTAGAGGATGCACCGCAGGTTTATGTCACCTCCACCAGGGTGGAGAAGGTGGAGCAGGCAAACCGCTTCCAGCAATCACTTGTCATGCAGTTCCCGAACGTGTCGCTGCTCGACCTCCGGTTGATCCTCACCACGGTCAATGAATTGTTTGATAAGCTGGGACTGGTCATCCGGTTCCTGGCACTGTTCAGTATCATCACGGGGCTGATCGTGCTGGCCGGCGCGGTGATCAACAGCAAGTTTGTCCGCATAAAGGAGAACGTTCTGCTGAGGACCATCGGGGCCAGGACCAAACAGCTGACGCGCATCACGCTCATTGAATACGCGTATTTAGGATTGTTTTCTGCGCTGACGGGTATGGCGCTTTCTCTCGGCGGCGGATATCTGCTGACAAAATTCTTTTTTGAGATCACCTTCGCATTCGACTGGGTGGAACTTGTTGTGATCAGCATCGGAGTGATGATCCTCACCGTCGCCATCGGATGGTTCAATTCGCGGGAGGTGATCAACACACCACCTTTGCAGGTTCTGCGAAAGGAAGGTTGACAAATGAGAAACTATTCCAAAATATAAACCTGTTTGCTCTCCTACCCGTGCCAGCAAAACCGTATCATCGTTCTTAGTATGTTTGGAATCATCGGCTTAAAATATTTATCGAGACATGCAACCCATTGATAAGCGTAACACTTTCAAAAAAGTACTGATCCTCGTGATCGTTTTAACGTCTAATACTTTCATCCACGGCAGTGGCCAAACCCCTGACGGTGATAAACCCAACATCATCTTCATCCTTACCGATGACCTGGGTTTCGGCGACCTGGGAGTGTTCTTTCAAAATCAGCGGAAAGGTGCGAATAATAAACAGGAACCCTGGATGTTTACACCGCATCTGGATGAACTGGCTAAACAGGGCGCCCTGCTTCCACACCACTACTGCGCCGCCCCGGTTTGCGCTCCTTCAAGGGCTTCGATCTTGCTGGGTGTTAGTCAGGGCCACGCCAACATCAGGGACAATCAGTTTGATAAAGCGCTGGAGGACAACCATACTATGGCCTCGGTGTTACGCCAGGCAGGTTATTCGACTGCAGCGATTGGAAAGTGGGGTCTTCAGGGTGATGACCAGTGGGATAAGAACGGTTCAGAGTGGCCGGCGCATCCGTTGAACAGGGGATTCGACTATTTTCTCGGATACATCCGCCACAGAGACGGACATGAACATTATCCGAAGGAAGGTCTGTACCGCGAGTCAAAAGAGGTGTGGGAAAACAGAACCAACATCGCGGACAAACTCGATAAATGCTACACGGCCGACCTGTGGACGGCGGCTGCCAAAAAATGGATACTGGAATATACTCAGTCAGGAAATAAAACTCCCTTCTTTATGTACCTGGCATACGATACACCACATGCGGTACTTGAATTACCTACGCAACGCTATCCGGAGGGAGCAGGGATCAAAGGCGGTCTTCAATGGCTGAACGAACCCGGTCATATGATCAATACCGCTTCAGGAAAAGTTGATTCATGGATCCATCCCGACTATGCTAATGGCACTTACCACACCGACACGGATTCCTCCAACATGGAAGCGCCATGGCCTGAGACATACAAAAGATATGCAACTTCCGTCAGGCGCATCGACAGCGGCGTAGGCGATATAGTGCAGTTGTTAAAAGACCTGAAGATCTTCTCCAACACACTCATCGTTTTTACTTCCGACAACGGGCCTTCCCTTGAATCCTACCTGCCGGAAAATTACGCGAAGAACGATGCGGATTTTTTTGACAGCTACGGACCCTTTGATGGCGTTAAGCGCGATTGCTGGGAAGGCGGTGTACGGATGCCCACACTTGCCACATGGCCCGCCCGCATTCCCGCCAACCAGGTGATCCAGCATCCCAGCGCATCTTATGACTGGCTCCCTACTTTCGCCAGCGCAGCCGGAGTTCCCGCACCCGCCCGCTGCGATGGTGTTTCATTGTTGCCCTCCCTTACAGGAAAGGGGATACAAAGAGCAGGACTGGTGTACGTAGAGTATTTCAACAATGGCTCCACCCCCGGGTTGGAAGAATTTCATCCGGATCATCGCAGACGAAAACGCAACCAGATGCAGCTGATCAGGATAGGGGATTATTCCGGCGTCCGATACGATATTCAGTCGCATGAAGATGATTTTGAAATTTACAACGTTGTAAAAGATCCCGGACAGGAAAGCAACCTTGCAGATTCGAAGGGAATGGATTCACTGCAGAAGGTCATGCACGACCGTGTGCTTCAGGTACGTCGACCGAATCCGTCAGCGCCAAGGCCATATGATCAAGAGTTGGTGCCTGCTGTCATTGAACGGAAGACAGAAGAAGGGGTGACGTGGAAAATATATTCCGGTTCCTTTCCATGGATCCCGGGTGTCTATGACCTTACTCCTGCGAAGACAGGAGCAGCAGAACGCCCGGAGGCAACATTGCTGCGGAAATTTAACCGCGCCGGTGTCGTCGTTTTTGAAGGATACCTTCGCATTCCGCATGCTGGAACCTACAACTTTTATTCATCCGCACCTGGCTCCGCTCTTCTGCGCATCCATGAGGCTACTGTGATCGATGCGACGTTCGGCAGCGGTGGAAACGAGGGAAAAGTATTGTTAGAAGCAGGTCTTCATCCCTTCAGGTTCTTTTGCGGATTTGATGAAAAAAAAACACCGTTGGCAAATCTCGAATGGGAAGGCGAAGGTATACCAAGACAACAAATTCCTTCGCGCATCTTTTGCCATGATTAACTTCTTTAGCTATGCAACATTCCACTTTGCGGCAATTAAAACAGTACACTGATTAGCAAAATATACCACGGAATAGTTAGCAAATTTCATTAAATTGTCCATCAGAGCCATTACGAAATTGATCGTGTATGTGCGTTTTGTTCAAAGTGCTTTTTCTCTGTAGTGGCTTTCTGCTCTGGCCTGCGTTGATAACACAAGCTCAGGTTGAAGTTAAATTTATTGAAAACAAAAATCAGTGGGCTCAAGATGTTCATTTTGCGTCCCGTATCCCGGGTGGTAGAATGTTCGTAGGCCCTGGTTCGTTCAAATACTTTTTTGTCGACTACGACAAATTTGAAACACTGCACCACCAATCGCACCAGGCGCAGCCGGACGGAATGGAAGTGGACGACCGCATTCGCGGACATGCCGTGTTCGTTGATTTTCCTGGTTCAGATCTTTCAGTGAAACCCCAGGCTTTTGGACGGTCCGACGAATATTACAACTATTTTATCGGCAGCGATCCCCACCGTTGGGCTTCGAAAGCTTATGCTTATCAGGGCATGCTCTACCAATCATTTTATCCGGGTGTTGATTTGAAAATTTATTCCGCGGGCGAAAATGTAAAATACGATTTTGTGGTCGCACCGAATGGCGATCCATCGGTCATCCGCTTACATTACCAGGGAGCGGATAAAATATTTCTCGATAATGGAAACCTGAACATCAAAACGCCTCTTGCAGATATCATCGAAAAAGATCCGGTTGCCTGGCAGGTGATCAATGGGGAAAAGGCAGAAGTGAAATGCGAATTCCGCCTTGATAAGGATCTCGTGTTCTTCCTTTTTCCAGATGGGTTCGATTCGTGTTATGAACTTGTCATCGATCCGCTTCTGATCTTTTCAACGTTCTCCGGGTCAAGTGCCGACAACTGGGGGAGTACCGCTACTCCGGGCGAACATGGAAAATTGTATTCGGCAGGCGTCACCAACGAGGGCGAGGGAGGAGTATTCCCGGCAACCGGAGGCGCCTTTCAGACTGCATCAGGAGGACTCTACGACATCGGAATTCTCAAATACGATTCACTGGGCAGCGATCTTTTATACGCCACCTACCTCGGAGGGAGCCAGGCTGACTCTCCACACAGCCTGATCATGAACGCCGCCGGGGAATTGATCTTGCTGGGGTCGACGAGCTCTTCTAACTTTGCAACAACCTCCGGCGCATTTGACCGGACTTTTAATGAAGGGCCGGCCATCCCATGGGTGGTGGGTTATACCTACAGCGCAGGGTCCGACATCGTTATTTCCAGGTTTAGTGGGGATGGCACACAGCTGCTTGCATCCACGTTTATTGGCGGAACAAACAATGACGGACTGAATCCTCAGAATGGCGAGCTTTCCAAAAACTACGGGGACCAGGTGAGGGGGGATATCATCACCGATGACGAAGGAAATGTTTACGTAAGCTCTGTGACGTCTTCCGCTGATTTTCCTGTGGCGAACAGTATCAGCACAACCTACGGCGGAGGCGCATCTGATGCCATATTATTCAAAATGGATCCCAATCTTTCTCAGGTTTTATGGGGAACGTTCATCGGCGGCACCGGCACGGATGCTGCCCATACGCTCAAATTCGACAGCCTCAACAACATCTTCCTCGCGGGTGGAACAACCAGTGCAAACTTTCCGATCACCAACGGTGCTTATCAACCGGTGTATGCCGGGCAGGTCGACGGATGGATAGCGAAGGTCGCATCGGATGGATCGGCTATCCTTCACAGCACGTATACCGGAACCGGTGCCTACAATCAGATATACTTCATTGACCTGAACACCTACGAAGAAGTTTATGTTTATGGTCAGACCTCCGGCGATTTCCCTGTCAGCCCGGGAGTGTACAGCAATCCTGGCAGCGGACAGTTTATTCAGAAATTCACCCACTCACTCAATGCGCGCCTTTTTTCGACAGTCTTTGGTTCAGGCCGTGGATTTCCGGATATTTCACCTACTGCATTCCTTGTGAATGATTGCAACAATCTCTACATGGCAGGGTGGGGTGGCGAGATCAATTCACAGCTGGGCTTTTGGCAAAGCAACACGCACGGAATGACAACAACTCCGGATGCCTTCCAACTGACAACCTCCGGATCAGATTTTTATTTTATTGTTCTGACAGAAGATGCGAAGGAGAGACTCTATGCCACCTTCCTCGGCGGCAACCAATCGCGCACGCATGTCGATGGAGGAACGAGCCGCTTTGACAAAGGCGGAATCGTGTATCACTCTGTCTGCTCCGGATGTAAGGCCTTCAACCCGGCCGAAGAAGCAACATCTGACTTTCCTACCACTACCGGAGCATGGTCGAGGACAAACAAAAGCATCAACTGCAACAACGCCGCCTTCAAGTTCGATCTCTCCTCCCTGAAAGCCCAGCTTCAAACGAACTCAGCCAAACGCGATATGCCAGGATTGAAAGTGGTCTGTATTCCCGATGCGATTGTCTTTGAAAATGTCAGCATCGGAGGAGAAATATTTGAATGGGACCTCGGCGACGGAACAAAAATTTCAAAAACGGATACTGCCAACATCAGTCATCAATACCAGGATCCTGGTCAGTATAAGGTGAAGCTGACGGCCATCGACAGGGGTACGTGCAGGGCTGTGGACTCAACCTTTACCATCGTTACGGTTAACATTGCTCAATCCGCGGTTCAGGATGACGCGGACGTCTGTTTCGGTGACTCCTTTGAACTGCAGGCCAGCGGTGGAATAAGTTACACTTGGACAAGTGCGGATCCGAATTTCATTTCAGGGGATCCGACTCCAATAGTGACACCTGAAGATACCACCACCTATTACATCAGGCTGGAAGAAGCGAACGGATGCATCAGACGCGATACCGTGCAGCTGAATGTCATCCCGGGTATCCATCCGGACTTTGAATGGAACAAATTACCCGACTGCCTTGGGCGGCCGGAGATTGCTGTCCGCAACCTTACAGATAGTGTGGACGCCCGCGACATGATGTTCTTTGATTTTGGCGATGGCACGACCGCCGACCATCTGGAAGGCGAACACTACTTTGAAAAAGATGGCGTATACAATATCCGACTCGTGACGCAACGGGAGTTCTGCGTCTACGAAAAAGCAGTATCCATTCCGGTATTCGAGATGCTTATCCCGAACGTGATCACGCCAGGCCAGCCCGAGCACAATGATGTGTTCACCATCCGCTACGGAAAAGCCGAAGGGGTCACTCCGGCAGACTATGGCTTTAATGTTTCACTCACCATCTACAACCGCTGGGGACGGATAATCTATCAAACCGACCACTACCAATACGACTGGTCCGGCGAAGACCTCGCTGCCGGCATCTACTACTACGAAGTCACCGTCGAAGGCCACGCGACGTGTAAGAGTTGGCTGCACCTGGTGAAATAGAGACAAGGCAGGCCTTGTCTCTACACTGCTAACCTGGTGAAGTAGAGACAAGGCTTGCCTTGTCTCTACACACCATTCAAACCTTCGCCACATCAACCCGCTCAAGGCCATTCATCGAAGGGCCATTCATGACAAAGCCATCACAGGTGAAACGTGACCCATGACAGGGACAATCGAATGAATGTTCATCAGCATTCCAGCGGACGATGCAACCGAGATGGGGACATACCGCGGAGAAAGCGCGCACGACGTGTGATTCATCTTTATACACGGCCACCTTTTTTCCTTTCATATTCAGGATAGCTCCCTGCCCCGGAGCGAGTTCTTCAACCGTCTTTACACCCCCTGATTCGAAGTAATCCAGGTATTGAACGCTCATGTTACCCACCTCCTGCAGAAAATGACCTGCAGCTTTTAGAGTGATACGCGACGGATCATACAGCTTTGTCCATGGATGTTCTTTTCCCAGGATAAGATCGCTGATCAACATCCCGGCAATGGCACCGTGCGTGATCCCGTTTCCGGAATCTCCCGTGGCAATGTAAATGTTTTTATCGCCGGGGTTTTTGCCAATGAAGCCCATCATATCCACAGGCTCCATGACCTGCCCGGACCAGCGATAAACAAGTTCTTTCATCGCAGGGAAACGGCGTCTTGTCCAGTGTTCGAGTTTTGCGTAACGCCTCAACTCTTCAAGATCTTCTTTGTCGGCCTGCCCGGTCTTGTGATCTTCCCCTCCGGCGATAAGAATGTCATATTCTTCGTCATAAGGTTGAACCCTCACATAATGGTAGGGATCGGTTACCCATTCTGATTTCATGTTACCCGTATCCCACCACAACGCAGGGGTCAGAGAATTTTTAGGGATCAACCCGCCGATCACGTATGTGCGGTAGGCATGTTGTTTCGTGTGCATCGTCACCAGGTCGTTTACCGGAGTGTTGGTAGCCACCACGATGTGGTCTGCCTGAACGGTAAAATCTTTTGACCGGATGCCGGTTTTATGGATTCCTTCCACATGCGTTTCGGTAAAGATCCTGCCTCCGTGGCGAACAATGTAATCAGTAAGACCCTTCAGATATTTCATGGGATGGAACTGCGCCTGATTGGGGAACTGAAGGCATAAACCCTTTTCATCCGGAATGCCCGGTACGCCCTCTACCCTTTCGGTGCGGATTCCATACTTGTTGGTAGCGATGTATTCATCCTCGATGGTTTTCGGTTTGTCGGTAGGATGGAGGAAAAGATATCCGTCAAGGCGCATAAAATCGCAGTTGATTTCTTCTTCCTGCACCACCCGTTCAATAAAGTTGATGGCTTCCGTATGGCTTTGAGCGGCGAGCCTGCATTTTTCTTCCCCAAGCAGGTGTTCGATTTCTGCATAGCGATCATCCAGAGCGTTCACGATGTGCGCTGTGGTCCTCCCGGTTTCCCCGCTTCCGATAAAACCATCGTCCACTACGATTACTTGCTTTCCTGCTTTCACCAGGCAATAGGCAATTGATAAACCCGCAATACCTCCACCTACGATCACGACGTCTGTTTTCTGATTTTCTTTCAGCGGACTGAACCGGATCGGCTCCACAGAATCCAGCCAATAAGAAATATTCGTGCCGGAAGTCGTCACTCCCTTCTCGTTGCCCTGCAACACAAAACTGTTTTGATTTTCCATTTTGATTTTAATTTTTCTCCGCTGATTCACGCACCAAGACTCATTGACCTATCGTTAACTGTAGGGCGAAAGATTAAATTCTAATGCCATTCTTCCTCTGTAACACGGATGAATCCATAAAAAAAACATGAGTTTAATGGGTATTCTCTTACCCAAGTCAAACGGCTGCTCCGCACGGCGCCTGGCCGATTCGATCAATCTTTACCGATAACGCGTTGTGCGAAAGCGGAACGGATTTTTCATAGTAAAAGAATAGATTCCTATAATTCATAAGTATGAATATCTATCAGATACTGGCAGTAGCCACATCGTTGACACTCCTGTCCTGCAATGAATCGGGGAGAGGCAACGACAGTAATTTAAATGAGGACCAAAATGAAGCGGCAGACGAATCCAATACCAGCAAGTTTGCGGGCAAAATGCAACGGGACGCCGAGTTCGTGTTTGATGTGATAGCTTCCAACTACGGTGAGATCAAACTGGCGGAACTTGCCAATCAACGGTCACGGACAGAGCAAGTGAAAAAGATTGCGCAGAAGTTGCTTGCTGAACACACCGCATCACTGAATGAACTAAAAACCCTGGCGCAGGCCAAAGCCATTTCCGTTCCGGTGGAAGAACCAGATGCATCCAAACGCAAGCTGGAAGATATTGCCGAAGAGTCAGGAGAGGATTTCGATAAGCAGTGGGTGAGCGAGATGCTGGATCTGCATGAAAAAAGTATTGATGGGTTTGAGAAGCGTCTGGACGACACTGAGGATGAAGAATTAAGGGCGTTCATCACCAAGACTCTTCCCGTATTGAAGGAACATCGCGAGCACCTGGAAACATTTGAAAAAAGTCTGGAGAAAAAAGTCTGACGCTGGTGGTTGTGCGCAGGCGGAACTCTTTAATAGAAG
Source organism: Cyclobacteriaceae bacterium (assembly GCA_040882305.1). Taxonomy (GTDB): domain Bacteria; phylum Bacteroidota; class Bacteroidia; order Cytophagales; family Cyclobacteriaceae; genus Chryseosolibacter. Next base: position 3,524 of record JBBEBN010000336.1, on the reverse strand, counting down.
ATGTTTGGCTTTATTGTTCCGGGAAAGGCATTTTCAAACGCCCAAAGGCAACTGACTCATGGATTTCTCGGGGGAAAAATGCCCCTATTTTGGCCGATGGAAGCGATTTTTTTCCCTTGGCGATTTTCTCCTGGGTATTATTTTACCCAGAAACAGGCGTTTTTCTTAGATAATCAAAGTAATAGAACGATGGCGGTAGCTGGCACAGAAATATCATTAATACCCTACAGAAATTACTTATCCCTATGATTAGCACATCTACTACCGCCCCCGATCTGGTTTGTTTTTCCCATCTGCGCTGGAACTTTGTTTATCAGAGGCCACAGCACCTGCTAACTCGTTTTGCGCGGAATTACAAGGTGTACTTCGTGGAGGAGCCCATCTTTGATGCTCCTTCAGACTACCTGGAAGTTTCAAAGCCGGCAGCAAACCTTTCAGTGATCGTACCGCATCTTAGAGAAGGGATACAGGAAGAAGATGCTTTCTCCAGTCAGAAGGAAATGCTTGCAAAGCTCTTTATCGACAATGAGACCACGCATTACTTTTTCTGGTATTATACGCCCATGGCGCTGCCCATCAGCGATCATTTTAATCCCTCGCTGGTTGTCTACGACTGCATGGATGAACTTTCCGCTTTTAAATTTGCTCCCCAGTCGCTGAAAGACCGGGAGAAAGAATTATTCCGGAAAGCCGATCTTGTTTTCACCGGTGGCTACAGTCTTTACGAGGCGAAAAAGAACCGACATCCTGATGTGCATCCCTTTCCCAGTACTATTGACGCTGAACATTTTGGGAAGGCTCGTTTGTATAACGCAGATCCGGCAGACCAGGCATCGATCCCGCATCCGCGCATCGGCTACTTCGGTGTGATCGATGAACGTCTGGACCTCGATTTGATTGAAGGTATTGCCCGGCGTAAACCTGAGTGGCACATCGTAATGGTGGGTCCCGTAGCGAAGATCAGTCACGACGCTTTGCCCAAGCTGCCGAATATTCATTACCTGGGATTGAAATCCTATCATGAACTGCCATCCTATATCTCGGGTTGGGATATCGCCATGTTGCCGTTTGCCCACAATGAATCCACCCGTTATATCAGTCCTACGAAAACACCGGAATACCTCGCTGCGGGCAAGCCGGTTATCTCCACACCGATCATTGACGTGTTGCGTCAATATGGAAGGAACGGGCTGGTGAACATTGCAGGAACCCCGGAAGAATTTGTAAGGGTGGCGTCCATGGAGCTGGAAAATACCGATCGTGAAGAATGGTTGGAGCGAGTCAATGAATTGCTGTCCCAAAACTCCTGGGACAAAACCTGGCAACGTATGATGTATCTCGTTACGAGGAAGTTGAATGAAAAAGAACGGAGCCTGAAAAATGTTAACGAAAAAGTATATGTTTGATTACCTTATTGTGGGCGCGGGTTTTGCGGGAAGTGTGTTGGCTGAGCGCCTTGCAAATGTATCAGAGAAAAAAATTTTAATAGTTGATCAGAGAGACCATATCGGAGGAAACGCTTACGATTATTTTAATAAAGACGGAATACTGATCCATAAATACGGCCCTCATATATTCCACACCAACTCCCGCAAGGTTTACGATTACCTGAGCCATTTCACCAACTGGAGACCCTATGAACACCGGGTTCTCGCCAGCGTTGATGGGCTGTTGGTTCCCATGCCGATCAATCTGAACACGATAAATAAGTTATACAGCCTCAAGCTGAATTGCCAGGAGCTGGAGGCCTTTTTTGAATCAAGGGCGGAGAAGGTATCAAGAATAATCACTTCAGAAGATGTGGTTGTGAGCAAAGTGGGAAGGGAATTATATGAGAAATTCTTCAGAGGGTATACACGCAAACACTGGGATCTCGATCCTTCTGAACTGGATGCCTCGGTCTCTGCCAGGGTTCCTACACGCACCAACCGCGACGATCGTTATTTTACGGACATGTATCAGTCCATGCCGGCGCACGGATATGCCCGCATGTTTCGGAAAATGTTGTCACATCCGAACATCAAGATCATGCTCAACACCGACTACAAGGAAATCGTTGATGTGATCCCCTACAAAACCATGGTCTACACCGGACCGATCGATGGCTACTTTAACTACTGTTACGGAAGGTTGCCGTATCGTTCCATTGAATTCAGGTTTGAAACCTATGATATGGAATGCTATCAATCCACCGGTACCATCAACTTCCCGAACGAACATCCTTATACACGCATCACCGAGTTTAAACATCTGACAGGTCAGAAACATCACAAGACATCCGTTGTATATGAATACCCGAAGGCAGAAGGTGATCCTTATTACCCCATTCCCCGACCTGAAAATGCCGAGATATATAAGAAATATCAAGGCCTGGCCAATGGAATGACGAATACGTATTTCACGGGGCGTCTGGCCACTTACCGATATTACAACATGGACCAGGTAGTTGCGCAATCCCTGACATTATTTGAAAAAATAAAACAATCACAGTCCGAAAAACATATTAATGGCGAGAGAGTCCTTCAACAAGCCTGAGATCTGGGGAGGCCTTGAATGTTCTTTCAACAGGGTAAAGGATCTTTATCTGGATCAGTTGCACTATTGCGGCCACTATCATCGCATTGCCGGGGATATTGAACGCATCGCATCTCTCGGCATGAAGGCCGTGCGCTATCCGGTGATCTGGGAGCGCCTCCATCCTCATCCCGGACATACCATCGATTGGTCGACAGTAGACACCGCGTTGACTGCCCTGCGAAAATACGGCATCACGCCCATTGCAGGTCTTCTTCACCACGGAAGCGGCCCGCAGCATGCTGATATCCTCAGTTCTTCCTTTGCTACAGGGTTAAGCGAATTTGCCGGCAAGGTGGCAAAAAGATTTCCCTGGATCGAGTATTACACCCCGGTAAACGAACCCCTTACCACGGCGCGCTTCAGCATGTTGTACGGACTATGGTTTCCACACCGCCGCAGTGACCGCGCCTTCGCCCAGGCTTTTGTAAATGAAATGAAGGCGGTGGTCATGGCTATGCGTGAGATCCGAAAAGTCAACCCCGCGGCGAAACTCGTTCAAACTGAGGACCTGGCGAAAATATACAGCACGCCGCACTTGCAGTACCAGGCTGATTTTGAAAATCACCGGCGATGGCTGACGTGCGATTTCCTTTGCGGGATGGTGGACAACGACCACCCGCTGTGGGATTACTTTATTCACTCTGGCATAACTGAAAGCACGCTTAAATTTTTTATTGATAATCCCTGCCCGCCGGAAATAATAGGTCTTGACTATTACGCTACCTCCGAGCGCTACCTGGATGAAGACCTGGAAAGATATCCGCCGCATACCCACGGCACGAACCACTACGAAAGATATTCGGATGTCGAAGCGTGCCGCGTAAGACACTGTCAACCTTCCGGTATTAAAGTCCTGCTGCAGGAATGCTGGGACCGGTATGAGCTTCCCATGGCAATAACGGAAGCGCATATCAATTGCGATTTTGAGAATCAGATCCGGTGGTTCG
>JBBEBN010000335.1:0-13446 GCA_040882305.1 Cyclobacteriaceae bacterium | reverse complement strand
AAGGCCTAAGAAAGTATCCCGCACCGCTGAGCAGGATACTTTCTAGAAAAAACAGGCGTTGTGAATCAGGCAACCGCTACCTTCTGGGTTTTGCCGACCTTATAACCTTTTGTTGAATAGTAGAAAATGTACAGATAACATGGGATTGTTATCCAATAGGCGGTTTGCCGATTCGTAATATCTGCCAGCTTGCCATAAACCAGCGGCATAATGGCACCGCCTACGATACCCATAATGAGAAGTGCTGAGCCGATTTTCGTAAATCGTCCTAACTTATCCAGTGCTAATGGCCAAATTGACGGCCACATGAGCGCATGTGCGAAACTTAAGAGCACGATAAATCCGATAGAAACCCACCCGTCGGTAATGAGTGCCGCTAAGACGAACACAAGTCCGAGCGATGCCGATATGGTTAGCGCCATCCGCTGCGACAAGCGTTTCGGAATTAGCATGATCCCAAGGAGATAACCGATTGTCAAAGCGATAAGACTGTAGCTGCTGAACTTACCAGCCGTGTTAAGATCGAAACCCTGGTATTCTCCGTAAAGGCCTATCGTATCAATAGCGATAACTTCAACACTGACGTAAAGAAAGATGCAAAGGACACCCAACATCAGATGCGGAACAGCAAAGACCGAGCTTTTTCCGGTGAGTACGTCTGACTGGCCGTCCGAAGTCTCTTCTTCTTCCGGGTTGATCTCGGGCAGATGCGCCTTAAGGATCATGATAGCAAGCCCAGTTAGAACGACTGCCATCACAATATAGGGCATGACTATACGTGATGTGAGCACGTCCAGTTCATTGGCAAGTTCGGCGCCGGACAACGATTCTATTCTTGCGGAAAGCGTTTGAGTATCGCTGAAGAGCAGCTCCACGAGAATGAAGATACCGATCATTCCTGCCAGCTTGTTGCAAATACCCATGATGCTGATCCGCTTTGCGGCGCTTTCAATCGGGCCGAGGATCGTCACATAGGGATTGGATGCTGTTTGTAACAGCGTCAGGCCGGTTCCCTGAATGAAAAGTCCCACCAGGAATAGCGGATAGGAGCGTACTTCAGCAGCAGGTATGAAGATCAGCGATCCGATCGCCATGACAAAAAGCCCCAATGACATGCCGCGGGCAAATCCGATTTTCTTCAGGATACCCGAGGAAGGTATGGCCATAACAAAGTATGGTGTATAAAAGAAAAATGTGACAAAATACGCCTGGAAATCGGTGAGCTGGCAAGCCTGCTGCAAGAACGGAATTAGAATACTATTAAGCCAGGTAACAAAACCGAAAATGAAGAATAATGCCCCGATGATGATCATCGGAAAGACATAAGATTTTTGATGCGAAGTCATGAAGGGGTTCTCAGTTTATTAATTAATAATTTGATGCTGAAGTTGTCGGATTAATGTACACACAAATTCAGGTAAAACTTTATTTTTGCGCCTTCTGTAGGGAACAGAGCCAGGCCATGTCCTGACAAAAATTACCCTCAATATATAATGTTTGCGCAAACACTAAACGAAAAATAAAGAAAAGACCATGGACTCACCAAATAACCGGCAAAATAAACTCACATTATTGGTACTGGCTGCCGGAATCGGAAGCCGTTACGGGGGAATTAAACAAATCGATGGATTTGGTCCGAACGGGGAAACAATCATGGATTATTCCCTTTTTGATGCCATCCGTGCCGGTTTTACTAAAGTTGTCTTCATCGTAAGGGAAGAAATCCTGGAAGTTGTCCGGGAGAAATTCGCCCCAAAAGCAAAAGGTAAAATTGAAATCGATTTTGCCGTACAACCGCAAAACAAATTTATCCCCAAAGAATACCAGAATCCCGAACGTGTGAAACCCTGGGGAACCGGCCATGCCATTTTATGTGCGCGACATCTGATCAATGAACCCTTCGTTGTGATCAACGCCGACGATTTTTACGGAAAGGAAGCCTTTAAATCCATTGCCGACTTCTTTGCAGGGGGGACGGGTGGCGCCCATGCCATGGTAGGCTATACGTTGAAGAATGTGCTCTCCGAACACGGAAGCGTCTCCAGGGGTGTAGGTGACATGGATGAAAAAGGATATTTGAAATCCGTAGTGGAAAGAGTAACCATCGTTGTGGAAAACGGTAAGATCATCTCAAAAGAAAAAGACGGGGACGTAGAGTTAAGCCCTGATGCACCCACTTCCATGAACTTTTGGGGATTTCATCCCGAAGCTTTTGATCTGACCGCCGTGATGTTCGACGATTTTGTGGAGAACAACCATAAAAATATCAAAGCTGAGTTCTTCATTCCATTGATGGTAAACAGCATGATTCTCGAGGGAAAGGGAAAAGTAAAGGTATTGGGCGGCGGCAAAATATGGTTTGGCGTGACCTATAAGGAAGATAAAGAGGCGGTGTCTGCGAAAATAAAGGACCTCGTCAATCGCGGTGAGTATCCTGCCAAACTGTGGTAAAGGTATTTTATGAACTGGTTAATATTCTTTAACTTCATTGCCCGCAGATGCATATCTGCGTCGGCGCATTTAAATGATAAAAACATGAAGACAAACATCTTATTATTTGCAGCGGTTTTTTTGGGCGCGCTAATGATGACCACTGTCAATGCGCAACCACCAGCTGACCTTCGGGGCGCCTGGCAGGGCACCGCGGGCGATCTTCGTGCTGATCTCGAGGCTACGATGATCTGTTCGGAGAAATATTTTTCCGTTGCCTTATACAATGTGGAGAATAACACATTTGCAGTGACTTACGGCGGGAGCTACCGGATAGAAGGTGACCAGATGGTTGTCACGGCGGAGTTCCACTCCACTAATCCGGAGCTGATCGGAAAGGAGGTCCGGCAGAGAGTGACTTTTAAAGATGACGTGTTCACATCCGTTGATCCCGCCGGCGGCCAGTCGGAGTGGAAGCGACTCGACGATGGTACGCCGGGGAAGCTTGCGGGAGCCTGGTTAATCACCGGGCGCTACCGGGATGGAAAGCTGTCCGAAAGGGCTCCGGGACCGAGAAGAACCATGAAAATATTATCCGGCACGCGCTTCCAGTGGATCGCGTATAATGTGGATACGAAGGAATTTTCCGGAACGGGAGGAGGTTCTTATACGACGCGTGGCGGAAAGTATACTGAAAACATTGAGTTTTTTTCCCGTGACAATTCACGTGTCGGCGCCAGTTTGACATTTGATTTCTCGCTAGAAGATGGCCAGTGGCGGCATAAAGGATCCAGCAGCAAAGGGGATCCACTTGATGAGGTGTGGACAAAAAGGGAAAAGATCGGACTTTGACAGGTTTAAAGGAAAGAACTGAATTTGTGAAAGCCACAGCCCGGAAGCTGGGCTTTTCTTTTTGCGGGGTATCCAAAGCGGAATTCCTAAGGGAAGAAGCGCCGCGCCTGGAAGCGTGGCTGCGCAAAGGTTATCAGGGGAAAATGGGCTACCTTGAAAACCACTTCGACAAACGCTTAGACCCAACGTTGCTTGTACCGGGAGCCAGGTCGGTGGTGAGTCTCTTGTATAATTATTATCCTGAGAAAGACCTTTCTGAAGCGGGTGGATATAAGGTGGCTAAATATGCCTATGGTGAGGACTATCACTTTGTGGTAAAAGAGAAGCTCAGAAATTTTATGGAAGCGATTCAACTTTCGATCGGGCAGGTTCAGGGAAAGGCATTTGTAGATTCCGCACCCGTGATGGAGCGTGCATGGGCGAAAAAAAGCGGTGTCGGATGGATTGGCAAAAACAGCCTGTTGCTGACACGCGAAAGGGGAAGCTTCTTTTTTTTAGCAGAACTCATTATCGATCTGGAACTGGCGTACGATGGGCCATTGAAGGACTATTGCGGCACCTGTACCGCCTGTATGGATGCGTGTCCTACCGATGCCATTCCCGAGCCCTATGCCGTAGACGGGAGCAGGTGCATCAGCTACTTCACCATTGAATTGAAGGAAGAGATCCCCGCGGAGGTGAGGGGTAAGTTTGAAAACTGGATCTTTGGCTGCGACATTTGCCAGGATGTTTGTCCCTGGAACAAGTTTTCCAAACCTCATCATCAGCCGAGGTTCGACCCTTCTCCGGAATTTCAAAACATGACCAAAAATGACTGGAAGGACCTTACTGAAGAAGTCTTTCAGAAGGTGTTTAAAGATTCGCCCCTGAAAAGAACAAAGTTTGAAGGAGTGAAAAGGAATATCCGGTTTCTGGGATAGGATATATAGAGACGCAAGATTTTGTGTGTCTGCATATCGAATGCCCAATGCCCAATGCCTAACGGACCATTGAGAGGACCTCGTTGGCAATCTTCTGATTGTGTTCAAAGGTGAGCTTCTGGTGGTTCACCAGGTCTATGATCGTTCCGATAAGGCAGAGGCCTGCGGTGAAGAAATACAGGATCCCCATTCCGATCTGGCCCATGATAAACCGATGTATCCCCGCAAAACCAATAAATCCCAATAAGGCTGTAATGAGTATCATTTGCGGATCTTTCCTTCTGGAGCGATATACGCTGGCAAAGGTGCGGGCTTTTTCATCATCCATATCCTTGAGGAGTGCCTGCGTATACAGCATCTCTTCGCCGGTAAGTTCCGGGAGTACATCAATAACTCTTGCCATAGTATTGTAAATATTGTCTTGTGAGGTCAACGATCCTGAAAGATAGAACAATCACGGCAAAAATCCCCAGCGGATGCATTTCAAACGAGGCGGCAATATCGCCGTGGAAGAGCAGGGTGACAGATCTTCCAAGGCCGCATCCCGGGCAAAACGCAAAGCCGGCATTTTTCAGGGGACACAAGGAAAAATGGTGGGCGGTTGTATCGGAGAATCCAAGCAGCGCTAGTGCCCCGAACCAGCAGATTGCTTCAAATGGCAGGTATTTTAGCGTTTTCCTTATGTAAAATATCCTTTTAGCCATGTCCGAAACGCAATTTACCTCAAATAAAAAAGCCTTTTGCTGGGCAAAAGGCTTAATTTAGCGTGTTCAGGTCAATTTACCACGAAACATCGGTTTAGAATCGCTTCGTGTAGCGTCCCAAATCTGGTGTAACACCATTTTTTGAGTTCGTTGATTTCATCCGCTATCAGTAATTTGATAGCTTTTCTTAGCTCTTTTTCAAACAGGAGAGCGTCAAAACTCACTTTGGTGAGTATAGTTTTGACATAATTCAACATGGCAACGATTTAGAATAGTTATTATTTAAGATTGAATTTATAATTTCCGGTGAATTCAATGAAAAGAAATTCAAAATATTTTTTAAATATGTTTCATTGGCCATCATCTTGGCATTTCTGTTTATTTGTATTTTTCCCAACAATTTTTATTCCACGGATGCGGTTTAATCATTGAAGATTTAATTTCACAATTCTATATGCGATTCACTGTTATCATGGCTTTTTTGTTGATTTTTTCCGCCACAAGCGCCCAAAAAATCCAGATCACATTGGGGCCTGACGAGATCGGGGAGAACCAGGTGTGGACCATTACCCTTACAGTCCAGAATGACCGGTTGCGCGCCTATGACAATTTTCCTGAGATTGATGGGTTCCGGAAAAGAGGGACGTCTACCCAGTCGACGCAAAACATCATCAACGGTCAGATTTCGTCGTCGCAGAGTATCATCATGACTTACGTTCCGCTCAAGCAAGGCAGCTTTACCGTTCCAGACTTCACCATGAAGGTAAATGATAAAACCATTCGCGTCACGGGAAAAAAAGTTAAGGTCGGTCCTCCGACCCAGCAACAGCAGGACCCCTTCCGCAGTTTTTTTGACCGCAGCCCTGATGATGATTTTTTCGGCCGGGGTGATACGGAATTTGTTGACATAAAAGAAGATGCGTTCCTCGCGATGACAACCAGCAAAGATGAGGTGTACATCGGTGAAGGCTTTAACGCCACTCTTTCATTTTATGTCTCGGAAGGCAATCGCGCCCCTCTTCAGTTCTACGAATTGGGCAGACAGCTTTCAGAGATCTTAAAAAAATTAAAGCCCACAAACTGCTGGGAGGAAAACTTCAATATTGAAAACATAGAAGGAGAGCCTGTCACGCTGGGCGCGCAGGAATACACGCGCTATAGGATCTATCAGGCAACGTATTATCCGCTCAACACTGAACCCATCGATTTCCCCAGTGTGTCTCTGGAAATGATCAAATACAAGGTTGCAAAAAACCCATCTTTCTTTGGTCAGAACAGGAAGGAGGATTTCAAAACTTTTTACAGCAGGGCTAAACGGGTTCGGGTGAGGCAACTTCCTGACCATCCATTGAAGGATGTCGTCGCCGTGGGAAATTACAAACTTTCTGAAATGATGCCCTCCACCAGTGTGGAAACCGGTAAAAGCGTTTCCTATGTGTTTAATGTTTTCGGAGAGGGTAATATTTCCGCCATTCAGAAACCTTCAGTATCCAACGATGCTAACTTCGAATTTTACGAGCCCAATGTCAGAATGGATATCAAGCGGGAGAACTCGCGTGTGACGGGAACAAAATCCTTCAACTACTTTCTCATTCCAAAAGAGCCTGGACGTTACCAGCTGAAAGATTATTTCCAGTTGGTTTTCTTTAATCCCGAAGAAAGAAAATATGATACGCTTCAATCTAAACTCACCGTATATGTTACCGGTGAGAGCACGAAGAATGAGGTGATCCAGGCAAACGATGATGGAAGTTTTTACGACAAGATTCAAACGGCAGATAATGGATTAACCCTCATCAAAGATCGTTCGTGGCAGCAGACCGCTTTTGGTATTTTTGTTTTTCTCGTCCTTGCATCGTCTGCGTATCTGGTATTTAAGAAATAGTTAGATTTCGTGCGGTTTTGTAATTCTTACTAGCGATTTTAGTTTCCATGGGAAATTCATACGGAAAGATTTTTCGCATAACGACGTTTGGTGAATCCCATGGGCCTGCCATTGGCGTCATCATCGATGGTTGCCCTGCAGGACTACCCATTGATGAAACCTTTATTCAGTCAGAGCTTGCCAGAAGAAAACCTGGTCAGTCGCGTATCACTACTCAAAGAAAGGAAGAGGACGCTGTCAGGATCCTGAGTGGTGTTTTTGAAGGGATAAGTACTGGAATGCCGATCGCTATGGTCATCGAAAACCAGGATCAGCGCAGCAAGGACTACAGTCATATTGCGGATACCTTCCGGCCTTCACATGCCGATTTCACCTATCACGTGAAATATGGAATAAGGGATTACCGCGGAGGGGGGAGAAGTTCCGCGCGCGAAACGGCGGCACGCGTCGCGGCTGGTGCCGTCGCAAAATTGTTGCTGAAGGATAGCGGCATCACCATTCTGGCCTATGTATCGCAGGTGGGCGAAATCAAAGCCCCGGTGTTTACTCAGCTGGATCTTTCAAAAACCGAAGACAGTATTGTCCGTTGTCCGGACAAAGCCACAGCCGACAAAATGATTGCACTCATTGATCAGGTGAGACTGGACAGAGATACTATCGGAGGCATTGTGACTTGTGTCATCTCCAATACACCAGTAGGTTTGGGCGAGCCCGTTTTTGACAAGCTGCACGCCGAATTAGGCAAGGCCATGCTTAGCATTAATGCGGTGAAAGGTTTTGAATACGGCAGTGGTTTTGAGGGAATAAAAATGCGTGGATCCCAGCACAACGATGAGTTTTACAGGGAGGGTGAAAAGATTAAAACGCGGACCAACTTCTCTGGTGGGATCCAGGGCGGCATTTCCAACGGCGAACCGATCTATTTTAACGTCGCATTTAAACCTGTAGCCACCATCATGCAGGATCAGGAAAGTGTTGATAAAAGTGGAAATGCTGTGACCGTCGCCGGGAAGGGTCGCCATGACCCATGCGTCGTTCCGAGAGCGGTTCCCATCGTCGAATCTATGGCGGCACTCGTTATCGCAGATTTCCTTTTACAGGCGAAATCCACGAAAATAGAATCATCGGCCCTGAGGGAACAGCTGTAGAATTATATACGCAATCACAGCCTTCGCCTCAAAAATGCCGTTTCTTTAAGCCGGCACAAGGATTTAACCTAAGGAAAGCAAAAATATTCAACATGAAAACCTTGGGAATTTTACTCATCGTGATCGGTGGCATTATGACCGTCTTTACGGGATTCACCCTGATCACAAAAGAAGAAGTAGCCGATATCGGCCCAATTGAAATCAACAAGACGGAAAAAACCCCGGTGTATTGGTCACCCATTACCGGTGCGATCTTACTGGTTGCTGGTGTTGTAATAGTGGCTACGAGCAAACGCGGTTCGAAGGTTTAATATGATCGAGCCCGGAAAGGGTATGAAATCTGTTGATAATGGGATCCTGCTACCTGGCATTAGCCAACGAACGGATTTTACATGTTCGAGCGGCTGTCGGCCTTGCGGTTTGATATGGACATGAAAAATTGTGGGAGCCTGCCTTTCCCTGATTTTTTTATTCTCAGAAAAAGGAATTTATTGCCATTGAAAGTTGCTGATTGCTGTCCCAATCCGGCTAATGACCTGAATGGGAAGCGATCGGCATTTTTTGCTCAACATTGGCAATTCACGCACGATGGCAGGAAAAAAGTTACCCCTTTACTCCAAAATCCTCATCGGGATGTTCATCGGTTTGGTTTGGGGCCTGAGCGCTGACAGCCTTGGCCTACTGGACTTTACCCGCGACTGGATCAAACCGTTTGGTGATATTTTTATCCGCTCACTTAAGCTGATTGCCATCCCCCTGGTGATCGTATCCTTAATCGATGGCGTGTCCAATCTTACCGATGTCGCCAAACTCTCCCGATTGGGAGGAAAAACCATTCTCTTCTACTTATCAACTACAGTGATTGCCGTTACGATAGGATTGGTATCGGTGAACCTGATCAAACCCGGTACCTTCCTTTCAGCAGAAAGACGTGACTTTTTCAGAAACGAGTATGCCAGTGATATTGATATGAAGGTCTCCGGTGTGGGCGAAAGCGAAGGCCCGCTTCAAATTCTGGTGGATATTGTTCCTGAAAACCTGTTTGCGTCCATCTCAAGCAACGTCAACATGCTACAGGTGATTTTCTTCGCGGTATTGTTCGGAGTAGCCATGATCCTCAGCCCCAAAGAAAAAGTGGTCACCGTGAAGCGTTTTTTTGACGGAGCAAACCACGTCATCCTGGCAATCGTGGATATTATTATGAAATATGCTCCTATTGGCGTTTTTGCCCTGCTGGCTAGCATGAACATCGATTTCGAACTGATCAAAACGCTTGGTGTTTATAGCCTGAATGTCGTCCTTGCCCTGGCCCTAATGGCATCAATCGTTTACCCTTCCCTGCTCAAGCTTTTTACGAAAGTCAGATACCTGACCTTCTTCAAAGGGATTCTTCCGGCACAAATTCTGGCATTTTCAACCAGCTCCAGCGCGGCGACCTTGCCTGTTACCATGAAGTGTGCTGAAAATAACCTTGGTGTCTCAGAGGAGGTTTCAAGTTTTGTTCTCCCGTTGGGGGCAACCATCAATATGGATGGGACCAGTATCCATCAGGGTGTTTCCGCTGTGTTTATTGCCCAGGCTTTTGGAATTGCCCTCTCAATGGAACAGCAGTTAACTATCTTAATGACGGCAGTGCTCGCTTCCATCGGCACGGCGGCAGTACCCGGAGCTGGCATCATTATGTTGATAATTGTCTTACAGTCCGTTGGATTGGATCCCGCCGGACTGGCCTTAATACTGGCTGTAGACAGGCCCCTGGATATGCTTCGTACAGTTGTCAATATTACGGGTGACGCAGTCGTAGCCTGCGTTGTGGCAAACAGCGAAGACAAACTCGATGTGGCCATGGCTAACGACCCGGGAACTTCAATATCGGATTGACCTCAAAAAAGCAGGTCTTAGAAACTTTTTGCCCATTTGGTGCCTTGATAAAAAGTCACCAGAACTTAAATTCTTAATTTTTGTTTCTGTATTTTTGAGCTTAAATACGACTGAACATGCAGCAAACTGCACCTAAAAATGTACATATCTACCTGGAATCAAATCCGAATCCCAATTCCCTCAAATTTGTGTTGAATGAAATGCTTATTCCAGAGGGCTTAAGTTTCGATTTCCCAGATGTGGAAAGTACGGCCAACGCGCCACTTGCAAAAGAATTATTTACCTATCCGTTCGTTGATCGTGTTTTTTATATGAGCAATTTCATCACGGTCACGAAAAAGGAAAGCGTGGAATGGCTCGAAATCCAGAATACCCTGAAACAACACATCAAGAATTTTTTGGAATCCGGAAGGTTGATAATCGAAGTGGATGAAAAGGAAGAAGCGCCAGCCCAGGAGGAAACCGATACTGTAAAAAAAATCAAAACCATTCTGGAGGAATACATCCGCCCTGCCGTAGAGCAGGATGGCGGTGCCATCACTTTTCATTCCTACCGCGACGGCATTGTGAAGGTTCGTCTTCAGGGATCCTGCAGCGGTTGCCCGTCTTCGATGGTCACCCTCAAAGCGGGAATTGAAAATCTTTTTAAGAGGATGATGCCGGATGAAGTTCAGGCGGTAGAAGCGTTGGCCTGATACGAAAAAGAATAGGATCAAAACCGGTTTGTAGCCGGTTTTTTTAGTTGTCCTGCCTGTTGAATTTGTTAACTTTGATCATGCGAAAACTGATCTTCCTGCCGGTCTTTTTGTGGGTGCTTTCCGCGGAAGCCCAACCTGTTAAAGTGATGACCTATAACATCCGCTATGACAATCCTGGCGATGGACTGAACCAGTGGAGCAACAGGAGGAGCAAAGTGTTTGCGCTAATAAAAAAATATGACCCCGATATCATCGGTGTTCAGGAGGCCCTTCACCATCAGTTGGAGGATATCAAAAAGCACTTAAAGCAATACGATTTTTTCGGTGCCGGGAGGGACGATGGAAAACAAAAGGGCGAGTATTCCGCCGTCTTTATCAAAAAGAAACGCTTTGGACTTCTGAATGCGAATACATTCTGGCTCTCGCTGACACCCAACCTACCGGGTAGCAAAGACTGGGATGCTGCCATAACACGAGTCGTTACCCGGGGCAAATTGCGCGATAAAAAATCGCGGAAAACTTTTTTCATTGTCAACACCCATTTTGACCACAGGGGAAAAGAATCCAGGAAGCACAGCGCGGCGATCCTTAAAGACAGCGTCGCGGTGATGGGGGAAGATCTTCCGTTGATCGTTACAGGTGATTTTAATTTTACGCGGGAACAGCCTCCGTACGCGGTAATGATGGATCGCTCAACGATTGAACTGATCGACACTGCGCCGTCTGGAGAGCCTGGCACCGCCTGCGGCTTTGAAGTCGGCTCACGTCCTTGTACCGCCATCGATTATATTTACCATACACGCCAGTGGAAAGCAGACGGCTATCAGGTAATTCAGGATAATGACGGGAAATATTATCCTTCTGATCATCTTCCGGTAATGGTAACGTTATCTCTTCCTGAGTAGATCAGCACTTGGAGGCCTCCCGTGTCGAACTTAATTTCCGCTTGTTAAAATTCATCAAACCCGCCTTCGTCACTGCCATCCTCCCGGTTTCGGCCTCGATCGCGATTCTTCATCTGATTGAGTCTATAAGTAAGCGTTAACCGTACCTGTCTTGGTGCCCGTTGCCGTGTGGATTCAGCGTAATAGTTTTCTCCTTCAATCTCTGTAATAGATCTCCACTTACGAGTATTCAGCAAATCGCGAACGTTTGCAGTGATCGTTCCTTTACCCTTCAGGATATCTTTTGCCAGCGCCAGATCCAAAGAATAGGCGGCTAATTGCCGTCCCTGCGTTGTCTTGCGTGGTCCGCGGTAAAAGAATGAAGTTTGAAAATCAAAATCCCTGGTGATCTTCATCTTGGAAGTGGTACGAGTATGGAATGCGTACGTATCGCGGCTGAGATCCTCCTCCTGATATCTTCCTTCCGTAATGGCCCGGAAGAAATTCGCGCTTGAATTGATATCCCACCATTTTCCTACGGTATAGGAGAAGTTAAATTCCAGTCCGTAAGAGTTGGTCGACCCTACATTAATGGGGAAGATGCGGGTGGTGCCGTCATTGTCTACCTGAACAACCCTTTGAATGTCTCCAATCCGGTATCTGTAATACGCGCTGGAAAGAATGGACCCCTTGTCCCAGTTTACGAGATAACCGGTCTCAAATGCATGGGTGTATTCAGGATTCAGATTCGGGTTTCCCTGGAAAAAATTCCGGGAATCGCTGAAGTTCGAAAAGGGCAACAGCTCACGGAACTCCGGTCTGTTTATGCGCTTGCTGTAACTTAACTGCAGTGTCTTGTTTTTCGTTATTTCGAATCCCATGTTGACACTGGGGAATAAATTCAAATACTCGCGGTGATTGACCTCATTCGTTTCAGTGAGTTCGGTTGTAATATCGGAATATTCTCCCCGAACACCGGCCTGTATCGAAAACCTGTTGTATTTATTTCCGGCCATGAAATAAGCCGCGTGGATCTCTTCGGTGTAGATCAGGTTGTTGTTGAATGCCGGGAAGACCATCCAGGTGCCATCACCCTGTAACTCTTCCAGCGCGTACTCATTGTTCACCGTTCGCGTTGTACTTCTAAGCCCAGCCTCCGCCTTTCCGTCTATGGCAAAGGGATGAACATAATCCGTTTGGAAAAACCAGTTCCTGTCTTCTGCTGTATTTTCCGCCCGCTGCACGGTTGTATTCTCATTTGAAAGCTGCGTGAAATCGGAAGTCTCATCATCCAGTCTCTTATTGTATTGGAAATCTGCTGTCAACATCTGGTCCTTGCGCTTAAATTCCCGTTTGTAATTCAGGGCGGCTTCTATGTTTTCTTCATCCTCCGCTTCACGGTCAGTCCGGATCGTCCTGCTGCTAGCCTCACCGTTAATAAAATCATTATAGGTTAAGGTGGAATTGCTTAATCCGTCTCCGAAATTATACATGATGGATCCGGTAATCGTATTTTTATCATTGATAAAGTAATCCAGTCCTCCCATGATATTATGGGATAGTTCTGACATCATCATGTCCCCATCCTGATACGTTTCCTTTGCACCACCATCGAAACGCTGGTATAATGTTGAATAACCCGGGCTCTTCCGGTAATCCATTCCGTAGCTGGAAAACAGGTTGAATTTCTTTTTCCTGAGGTTAAGACTGTAGGAGCCGCCGATGAAGTCTGGGTGTCCTAATACGCCTGTAAAGGTTCCGTTCAATCCGTCGTGCTGGTTCTTCTTCAACACAATGTTGATGATACCGACTTCCCCGGCAGCCTCATAGCGGGAGGAGGGATTGGTGATCACTTCCACACGGTCAACGAGATTAGCCTGCAGGTTCCGCAAGGCGTCGGGATCGCGCGATGTTAAGCCGGATGGCTTTCCATTGATCAGTATGCGTACATTTTCATTTCCGCGGAGGCTGACCGTGCCATCGACTTCAACATTCACCGATGGAACGTTGTTTAATATGTCGGCTGCGCTGCCTCCGCTCGTAC
>JBBEBN010000334.1:0-13474 GCA_040882305.1 Cyclobacteriaceae bacterium | reverse complement strand
TTCAAAATGAATTCTTCCTTGTCAAGACGCAGGTCACCCTTTTGTTTTCGCGAACTGTGACAATCATAACAACGGGCTTCAAAGATCGGCTGGATGACGTCACTGTATAATATTGCATTCGGGATGCTGGTGATCATCCGGATCTTTACCAAGGGGTCAGGGGTTTCCGTTCCGACCAGTGACACGGCTGCAAACAGATAGTCCTCACCGTGCGTCAGCGATCCGCCCCAATGGCCTGTGATGAGCAACAAGAGAATGAGCGGTGTAAACAATAATATTTTCACCTGTTTTTTCCTCACAGGGTTATTCATCCAGAATTTTACCTTGGGCCTTAACACGTACAAAACCAGTGAAAGCGTGGCGGTGGCGATCCCAAAATTCTGGTGAAGACTGGCAATGTCTTCTTCATAGCCCCCCTCCTGCCTCAGAAAATATCCGCTGATGGCGGAGGCGATTGCGAAAAACGTTCCCCAGAACAAAGCAGGTTGAACGGCGCTTTTCAGGACTTTGTACCGGGGCCTTACAGACAAGCATTCAAAGAGAAATGCCAGAAGTAGAATTCCAATGGGAAGGTGAACGAGTAACGGATGGAACCTTCCGAAAAAAGCCGTAATAAAATCCATGACGATCAGCTATAACGCGTGTGCAAGGTATCCAACATAAATTTATTGATTGCCCACTGGTCAGCTACCGGTTGACGGGTATAGGGCAGGGATGGCATATAATCGGCGGGACCGAATTCAGTTAAAAAAGTTACAAGCCTGCCTTCCTTTTTCTTACGTGCCACAACGATGTCCCACCACGCGAAATGGGCCTCCACTGCGTCCTTCCATTCCGGAGCGCGCGGGTCATTGACCTGGGGTCCCTCCGGATGGCCGATGCGCGCATGAATGTGGTCCACGCGTTCCAGCGTTTTGGCAATGGTTTCTTCCTGATCCTGCAACAGCGATTCGTGCACATTGCACCAGTGCGACACATCGAAAGTTATCCTCAGATCGGGGAATCTTTCAATAAACTGACGCGCAACAGGCGCTGCGTACAGGATGCGTGAGCGATGCGTTTCATGATACACCGGCACACCAGAAGTTTTGGAAACTTCTGCCGTAAGCTCAATGAATTTTGTGTTTTGTTCAAAGGAAAAATGATCGCGGCCCGAGTGACAATTGATGTACACGGGTTTCCCGGACGCTGCCCCTTCAAGACTTGATCGGAATTGATCCAGGTGCTTTTCAAAATTGCGCTCCCCGCTTCCGACAAGTAGACCCATCTTTAGGCCGTGCTGATGGAAAGCGGAAAATACTACTTTTCGCTCCGCAGGATTGGAAGGATACCACAGTTCTGCGCCATCATATCCCAGCTGCCTGATCCGGGAAGCAAATGGTTCCCAACTACCGGTATATCCCCAGTTGGTCGCGAATATCAACATGCTGTAGCCTGCCTGTTGCCTCGCATTGGTTAAAGGTTTTGCAAAAGCCTCCAGGCTGTTAAGAATGCCGGTTGCGGCGGATAGGGTTAAGAAATTTCTTCTTGATAACATGAGGTATAAGGTATAAGGGTATAAGGGCAGATGTGTAGAGATGCAAAATCTTGCGTCTCTACACATCTACCCATCTAGGCAACAATTTCCCTGATCACCTTTCCGGAAACATCCGTCAGGCGGAAAGGTCTTCCCTGAAACTGAAAGGTCTGTTTTTCATGATCGAGTCCCATTTGGTTGAGGATGGTAGCCTGAACATCATGCACCGAAACTTTTCCGCTCACCGGATAATATCCGATCTCATCCGTCTCACCCCAGCTCATGCCTTTCTTTATTCCACCGCCAGCCATCCACATGGTAAAAGCTTCCACGTGATGATCGCGTCCGGAATAAGGGTTGGTTTTATTCTGGCGATTCTCCTGCATGGGCGTGCGTCCAAATTCTCCGCCCCAGACCACCAGGGTCTCATCCAGCAATCCCCTTTGCTTCAGGTCCAGCAATAATGCCGTCATTGGCCTATCAACTTCGCGGCACTTGTTCCTGAACCCAATGTCGATGGCGGTTATTTCATCTGTTCCGTGGCTGTCCCATCCCCAATCAAAAAGCTGAACAAACCGGACACCCTGCTCCACGAGTTTGCGTGCCAGCAGACAATTGTTTGCAAACGAGGCTTTTCCGGGAGTTGTCCCGTACAGCTGGTGGATGTATTCAGGTTCATCATTGATATTCATCACTTCCGGAACCGATGCCTGCATCCTGTATGCCATTTCATACTGTGCCATACGGGTGAGGGTTTCGGGGTCGTTCATCTCCTGATAATGTTCGCGGTTCACGGCATTGATCGCGTCGATAGTTTTCTTTTTCAGGTCGCGGTTCATTCCTTCGGGGTCCGATAAAAAAAGGACGGGATCACCCTCTGATCTGCATTGCACTCCCTGGTAGACAGAGGGAAGGAACCCGCTTCCCCAGACACTCTTTCCTGCGTCCGGAGTTTTGCCGCCTGAAGTGAGCACCACAAATCCCGGGAGGTTGCTGTTCTCTGTGCCCAGCCCGTACGTTATCCACGACCCCATACTGGGTCTTCCCAGGCGGGGGCCACCCGTGTGCACAAAAAGCTGGGCAGGAGCATGGTTGAACTGATCGGTGTGGACTGCTTTCAAGAAAGACACTTCATCGGCCAGAGTTGCAAAGTGTGGCAAGTGATCGGAAACATATGCGCCCGACTGACCGCGTTGTTTGAACTCAGCCTGCGGCCCGAGCATTTTTGGCGTGCCGCGGATGAATGCAAAACGTTTGCCATCAAGCAACGAAGTCGGACAAAGTTGATTATTCAGTCTTCTGAGTTCAGGTTTGTAGTCGAACAATTCCAGCTGTGAAGGTGCTCCGGCCATATGGAGATAGATCACCCTTTTTGCTTTCGCAGGAAAATGCGGTGGCCTCGGCGCCATGGCGTCCGATACTTTGTTCAACTGGCCTGTTCTGTCATTCGCGCAACCGCCGAGCATCGAAGCGAAGGCAGTCGCTCCTATTCCCGCGGCACTTTGCAGCAAGAAATGTCTTCGGGACATATTGCGGAATGTTTCAAAAATCTGGTCGCCATTCATCATTCCAAAGTTATTCTTTTGTTACCACCTCATCCAAATTGAGCAATGCGTTGCCCACCACGGTCATGGCAGCGAGTTGCGCGGTACCATTTTTATCATTGGAGATCGCCTGCGCGGCCGCCAAATCCAACTCGTAAACTCCAAAGGCGTCATGATACAACGTCAGCAGTATACCAAGTTTTTCGTCTGGGATGTCCCTAAAAGTCAGTAAACTGTATCCGTGCCGGATGCCTTCCATAAAAGAGACCGGATCAGATTCAACCATTCGTTTAGCCAGGGCGCGTGCGGCCTCCACAAAAACGGGATCATTCAGCGTGACCAGCGCCTGCAACGGTGTGTTCGTGCGGATCCGCCGGCCGACACACACTTCACGGCTGGACCCATCGAACATGATCATGGATGGATACGGGCTCGTTCGTTTGATAAAAGTATAGACACCGCGCCGGTATTGATCCCCTCCTTCGCCCTGTTTCCATGACTCACCATTATAAACAGAATTCCAGATGCCTTCCGGCTGGAAGGGCATGACCCCTTTTCCATACATCTTTTTGCTCAGCAAGCCACTGACGGCCAAAGCCTGATCGCGAATCTGTTCCGAGGAAAGCCTAACCCTCGCGCCACGTGACAGCCACTGGTTGCGCTGATCTTTCTGCAAGGCATCTTCCGTTACGCGGGAATCCTGTCGGTAGGTTGCCGACATCACGATATCCCTTAATATTTTTTTCATGCTCCACTGATGTTCGTTCATCAATCGCAAAGCAAGCCAGTCGAGCAATTGCGGATGGGTAGGCGGTATCCCCTGTGATCCAAAATCCTCAAGCGTTTCTATCAGGCCGTAACCAAATATTTGTTCCCAAAAACGGTTGACCAGGGTCCGCGCAGCGAGTGGGTTTTCCTTGCTCATCAGCCAGCGCGCAAAGCCAAGCCTGTCGGGCGTCACTTGCTGAGAGGCAACGTTCAATGCAAGCGGAACATCGGGCCTGACTGTGTCACCTTGAAGAAGCCAGTTTCCGCGTTCAAAAATCCTCGTTTCCCTTTTTTGAATGGGCGTGTTCTCGATAAGCACAGGTGTCTTCTCCACTTCAGCCTTCAGGAGATCCATGAAAGAGTTTTTGACGGTAGCAAGCTGGCTGCTGTTATTTCCGGGAAGATCTTCCTGGAAGGAAAACCATTCAATGGCGCACACCCCACGGTCTTTTTCCAGTTTTGGGTTTTGAAAAAGGAAGTACAGGTCATGTGTTCCTGTTGATCCCTTCAACGGGATATCAATTATGCGAAAGTCCTTTGCTTTTTTCAGACTGACTCGGGCAATCACCTCACCCTCGAGATGATCCTTCCGGATCTCAAAAGATCCTCCCGGTTCATTCATGGAATAGTTGATGTAGAGATGGTTCTTATTCTCAAGGTCTATTCCTTTCATGCGCGCGCTTCCGCCGGGGCGAATGTTAAGCCATTTGTATCCGCTGAGTTCTCCGTTTTGAAACTGATCAAACACATGGGCGTGATATTTCGGTTCAAGCGTTTTCAAAAAGCGATTGACTTCGATCGCTCTGTCTTCACCTGCATGGCGCGCTACCCACGCTGTGATCGCCTTCAGCTTCTTCTGATCCTCGCCTTCATATAATCTTAACACCGGATGTTCATCGCTCACATCTTCGTCGCGCGTATTATTAAAGAAGGCCATGGCCTCGTAGTATTCCTCATGGCGGATCGGGTCATAGGGATGGCTGTGACACTGGACACAGCCGATAGTGGTGCCCTGCCATACTTCCCAGGTTGTGTTCACCCGGTCAATGACTGCCGCCACCCGAAATTCTTCGTCGTCCGTTCCGCCTTCTTCATTGTTCATCGTATTGCGGTGGAAGCCGGTGGCGATGAGTTGTTCATTCGACGGGTTGGGCAGCAGGTCTCCCGCCAGCTGCTCAACTGTAAATTGATCAAACGGTTTATCCTCGTTCAGGCTCCGGATCACATAATCGCGATACTGCCAGATAGTGCGTGACCGGTCCGCTTCATATCCCTTGGTATCAGCGTAGCGGGCAAGGTCGAGCCACCATGAAGCCCACTTTTCTCCATAACGGGGTGAGGCTAGCAGTTGATCCACCACTTTTTCATACGCCCCTTCGCTTTTATCGTTGATGAATGCGTCTGCCTGTTCCAACGTGGGAGGCAGCCCGATGACATCAAGATAAACCCTTCTGATGAGGGTGGCCCGGTCTGCTTCGGGCGACGGTTCCAGATCATTTTCCACGAGCTTTTCGAGGATAAAAAAATCAAGATCATTTTTGGCCCACCCTCCTTCGGAGGAGTTGGCGAAACCTGACAGGAGCCGGTTCGATTTCGGTACGATCACCGGTTGGGGCGGATTATAAGCCCAGTGTTCCCCCCATTCGGCACCTTCCTCGATCCATCTTGTAAGAATATTGATTTCTTGCTTTGAAAGTGGTTCTTCCTTGTAAGGCATCCGCGCTTCAGGGTCCTTTTCATTGATGCGCCGGATCATTTCACTGTGGTCCACATCGGCGGGGATGATGGCCAGTTTGCCCGACTCCAGGGTATCCAGGGCTTCTTCTCTGAAGAGGACGCTGAAGCCACCATTTTGCTTCACACCGCCATGGCAGCTGATACACCGCTTGTTTAGGATCGGTTTGACCTGTGAACTGAAGTCAATTTTCTCTTTCTTACAGCCCTGGAAGAGCGCTGTGAGGGCCAGAAGCAAGAATATTTTTTTGGAAAAAAGCCGCATATTTCTTCTAAAATTAGGGCAATTTGCGCTGGAATAAAAGATTTTCAGGTATCGTGGGGGATTTTATCTTAAAAGCGGCTGCATTTCCGGGTTGATGGTGAAGAGGCGCAAGATTTTGCATCTCTACACCATGCTGGTGAAATTCGGGTTTTCGGTTTTTAAATACCGTTAGTTTTTCTATTTTTGCAGCCTCAAAAACTAAAATAGAATTTATGAACAATTACGAGACGGTATTCATTTTAAATCCCGTTTTGTCTGATGACCAGGCAAAGGATACTGTCGAAAAGTTCGTGAAGGTGCTGACAAAAGCGAAAGCTGAGATCATCAACGCGGAAAACTGGGGCTTAAAGAAGTTGGCTTATCCCATCAACAAAAAGTCCACAGGTTTCTACAACCTCATCGAATTTAAGGCAGAACCTCAAACAATTGCCGCTCTGGAAACAGAGTACAGACGAGACGAATCTGTGATGCGTTTTTTAACCACTGTGCTGGACAAGCATGCCTTGGTATACAATGAACGAAGGCGCAAAGGCGAATTCAAGAACAAAGAAAACAGGAAACCTGCAAAAAAAGCTGAGGAGGAAGCTAAAAGATGACCTTAATGAACGAACCCATAAAGCGGGCGGAGATCAGACCGAAATATTGCCGCTTTAAGAAAAATGGTATTAAATATATCGATTACAAAGATCCTGACTTCTTATTGAAGTTCATCAATGAACAGGGAAAGCTCCTGCCGCGCCGCCTTACCGGCACCAGTCTGAAGTTTCAGAAGAAGGTAGCCCAGGCGGTAAAACGCGCACGTCACCTGGCGATTCTTCCTTATGTCGGTGATTCATTGAAGTAATCTTAACCTTAAAAGAACACACACATGGAAGTGATACTAAAGCAGGATATTTCCGGTCTTGGCTATAAGAATGACATTGTAAAGGTAAGGGCGGGCTATGGTAGAAATTACCTGATCCCAAACGGCTTTGCCTCGATCGCCAACGAATCAAACCGGAGACAGGTAACCGAGAATGTTCGGCAGATGGCCCATAAGGCGGCCAAGCTGAAGCAGGATGCGGAAGCGATTGCTGCAAAGGTCGGTGATTTTGTGGCGGAGATTAAAACAAAAGCTGGAGAGTCCGGTAAGATCTTTGGAGCGGTCACAGCCCTTCAGATTGCGGACGCGCTCAAGGCAAAAGGCTTTGACATCGACCGTAAAAAAGTGATCTTAAAAGAGAATCCAAAACAGGTCGGCACGTACACTGCGACCCTCGATCTGCACAAAGAAGTGAAGCACGAGATCAAGGTGATCGTGAGCGCTGAGTGATTTAGCGCGCACGACTCACCATTCACTAATTTACTTTCATCAGCTCCACCTCAAAGATGAGTGTGGAAAACGGCGGGATTTGCGGCGGCTCCCCGCGCTCGCCATAGCCAAGAGAATAGGGAATATAAAGGATCCATTTATCTCCTTCCTTCATCATCTGCAGCGCTTCCGTCCATCCGGGAATAACCTGGTCTACACGAAAGGTGGCGGGCTGGCCGCGTTTAACAGAGCTGTCGAAGATTGTCCCGTCGGTAAGCTTTCCCGTATAATGAACAGTGACGCGGTCGGTAGTGGAAGGTGATTTCCCATTTCCCTGCGCCAGCACCTGATATTGCAATCCGGTGCCGGTGGTCTTTACCCCTGTTTTTGTCTTATTGCCTTCAAGGAATTTTTCACTTTGCGCTTTTACGATGGCGCTTTTTTTCATCATCGCCTGTTGCATATAGCGCTGCATGGTTGCCTGCGCTTCGGTGCGCCCGATCTTTAAAGGTTTCTCTGAAAATACGTCGGTCATGGCCGCGTGGAAACTTTCCATATTCAGGGAATCGAGCCCGGAGTTTATCATATTGGAGCCGATGATGACGCCAAAACAATAACTCACCTGATCGGTTGAGTCGTTGAGATCGACCTCTATCGGCTTCCTAAGCTCGGCAAGCTCTGCATTCAATTTCTCAACCTGAGATTGCAGCCTGGTTACGTCAGCCTGAAGTTCTTTCTTCGACTGTGAGAAAGCAGGGAACGAAAGCCCTGCGCAGATGCAGAATACCAATAATCTCATCGTAGACCACTTTAAAGTGTAAAGAAAGGAAATTGAGTGGAAAGATGAAAGGTGCCATATGATCGATGGGCAAAGAAAAGTTTGGCCGGTCTTACCTTCACTTCACGTCAGAAAGGATCTCCAGCCTGTATGCCGAATATTTTTTTGCCATCCTAAGGGTGTCATCCGAATCAAGATATTTTCTATAATAGATCTGTGCCTGCTTCTTGTCTTTATAATACACATCATAATTCCTGGCAAGGTGGTATAACAGAATATCGGCTTTTGACTGTTCATAAGCCGCTTTGTAAGTGCGTATCGCGTTTCTAAAGTCTTTCATTTCCTCATAGGCCATTCCCAGTTGCGTATAATAGGTGCCAATATTATCTGATATGCCTTCTTCAATTGCAAGATTTAAAAATTCGATTCCCTTCAGGGGATCGTTCATCTGATGATAGGACACACCGATGTAATAGAAAATCCAGTCTGCTTTTATTCCCTTTCTGACGAGAAACTCCATACAGGGGATCACCTTTGCATACTCTTCAAGCTGAAAATAACTGATGCCCATCAACCTTGCATAAGTGGCGGTCGTATCACTGCTGATCAACAGCTTCTCAATGTTCTCCACTACAGCATCGTATCTTTCTTCACCGAGGTTGGCCCGTGCCCGGAGCAACCGCACCTGCTTATTTTCCGTGGTCGCCAGCACATCAGACAGCATACTGTCCACAAAATGATACTGTTCCGCCTCTAACAAAATAGTTGAAAGGTGTGCATAAGCTTCCATGTCGCGCGGATTCAAACTCACCGCCCGCATATACCCCGCGATACCATGGATCAGATCCTCAGCCTTCACCGCAGCGGCGGCGAAATGCTTATAATAATAACTGTTGGTCGAATCCAGATAGATCAGTTTCTGAAAGCAACTCATTGCCTGGGGGTACAGGTCGCTGACGGCGTACAGTTGCCCCAGTTGGTACAGCGCTTCCCTGTTAAGCGAATCTGCCCCTTGTATCTTTTCATAAGCCGCGATGGCCGCACCGTAATCGCCAAGTTTTGAATAACACAATCCCTTTCGCCGCAACAAGTCCATGTGAAGGGAGTCTTCCGCATTGTTCATTAATACCAAAGCATTATTGAACTGATAATTCCTCATGAGAACATCCACCTCCTGAATGATTTCTGAAACCGGGAGCTTTTGTCCAAAGAGGGGGCAGAAATTGAACGCAAGGGCGGCTATCAATGAGAGTTTTGCAGCAAAGGTTTTCATTTAGTGACGGGTGGGTTAGCTGGTTGAAAAATTAATTTGATCCGTTGATTCCACAACTGACGAAGATTTTAGTTGTGTCTTTTCATCAACTAAAATAATAGTTTTAATCAACTAAAATAATAGTTTACGACAAAATAATTCAATGCTTGGATCGAATAGGGTGCATCGGACGGTCAGGGCATATCTTCGCAGACAGCTTTTAGGTGGAGGCACTACCCCTCAGCATGATTTCGAGAGTAGCAACGAAAGATGAGCCCTTCAACCCCTCGCTTTCATCATCTTAATAGTAAAGAAGCCAAGTCCGACGATCATCACGCCAATAAGACTCCACAACCACACTTTGTTCTCGAACAAAGCCGAAGCCCGCGGTCCGTCGGCAATAAGCTGCTGAGGGGGTCCGATCTCTGTGACCATGGGTTCGGCCGGAATCTTATTTTCAAACCAGGCAAGATCATACGATGGCGAGCGCACAGCATCAGCGCCGTAAAACAAAAAATTCTCACCCGGTCTTAAATACGACACTATCTGTACATCCGGTCCCGCCGCCGTGATCTCTCGAATTGGCAGTGCAGCATTATCATTATCCCTGATCACAAGCCTGATTTCCTTAGCCGGCACCCACTTAAAATCAAATTCATTGAGTGTAAACGATGTTAAATGACCTTCGTAAAGAGGTCCATAATACTTTACCCATCTTTTTTCTGTTTGCGCACTGTCGCGCAAATATTCGATTTGCAGAGACCGGTAGTAATCTGCCGCGCTATCTGTTTCCACCGAAATGGAAGAAATGGGAACATAACTGCTGAGCTGTATATCGACGAAAGACGTGCGTGTTTTTCTATCTGTGCGCATCTTCCACGTCAGGGGAATATCGCGATAAACTCCCTTGTCGGTTTTGTTCAATTGAAAGGATGTGGTTTTGAATGTCAGGGGTACATCGGCGCGCACCGCCGCGCGCAGATAACGGTAATCCGTAAGGGAAAAACTTACCGTAGACAAGGTGTAATCACCGCCGCCATTTCTCACAGAAACAATGCGGTGGTCCTTGACTATTTCGAACCACTCCCGCTGATCGTTACTCCCCTCAATGGTTACATATCCGAAATAATTCAACTCCTCAAATTGCAGGTCGATGTAATTCACTCGTTGGGAATTTTTCAATTCAAACGTGAGGTACAACACTCCGTTCTTCGTGCTTTTATTGAAAAGGGGTAGCTGCACAGTATCGCGTGTCACTTCATCATGACGAACCTGAAGGAGATACGGCAACTCGAGGGTATCGTGGTCTGAAGTGGAATATAGTCTCAGATCGCTGAAATCGCCGGAAATATCTTTAAAAATGTCGGAAGGCAATGATAAAACATACCATCCTTCTTTCTCCACTCCGCCTATACTTCTTTTATAGCGAAATTGAGGCTGCGCGAGGCAATGGCCACTGACCAGCACCAAAAACACAAAAATAAGATCACTGCGTTTCATTTGCGGCGGAACGTTTGTACTTGTTGTATATGAAAGACGCAGTCAGCAACAGCGCACCAAGAATGATCATGACAATGGTTTTCAGGATAGTGCTCATGTCAGACATGTCGTAAGCGAAGAGCTTTAACAACGTGACCGCAAAAAGGATAATCGCCGCCAGTCGGATATGCTTTTGATCGCGCGCCAATCCGAGCACAATGAGGAAAAGCGCATAGGTACCCCAAAGGATGCTTAACGACAGTTTGAAAGTATTTTCAACGCGGGCCATATCCAGCCAATGGATCAGCTCACTGCTTAAGAGGGCAAGCACTGCAAAATGAAAGAATAAATCTTCCATCATGCGTGCTTCCGCCTTGAAATATTCCTGGCGGACAAGTTTCCAGTTGTACCACAACAGCGGTGCCATTGCCAGGATTGCCACATAACGGATCAACACGTGCCAGCCGTTGCGGCTGTAATATTCCACCAACTCCTGTTCCAGGAAAGCGGACCGGAGGTCGCTGAGGGCGAGCAGTCCCGCCGTGATGAAGGTGAACAACACGAGCGAATTCATCGCGACGCAAGCAAAGGCGAACAAGGGTTTTGGGAATTTCCATTGTACCAGGAAAAAAAATCCCGCAAAGATGGCGGAATAAATGATCAGCCAGACAACTTTAAAGTTCAGGAGGCTGGTGTTATATTGATCGTACTCGACACCCTCAGAACCGTTGATGGTAAGTCTGGATGCAGCGTATCGGTTATGCCAGAAGGCCTCGATCTCCTTATAGAATCCTCCGTAAAAGACCACAAGGGCCAACAACGGAATGCCTACCAATACGACGTTATTCAATCCGGAAGCAGCCCTGAAGGCACTCCTGCCAGGATATTGTCTCGTCACCCACATAATGAAAACCATTGACATACCCACCACCATTGAAGTGAGAAACTGAACGTTCAGGAATATCCGGAAAGTCAGATCCTGGTCGTAGGCGTAAAAATAAAAGTCAGGGTACCGATTACTCCAGTCCTGCAAGAGGCTGAGGAAAGCCAGGGCGATCATGGGATAACTAACTTTCTCATAGGTAGCAAAACCCTTTGACCGTCCGATCCAGAAAAGCAAAGCTGCCTCCGCCGCCCATACGAGCGTTACCCAATTTCCCTCAAGCTGCACCGGTACGGCTATGGTAAGAAATACCAGCACCATGCCCGCGACGAAATAGAAAATATCGCTGACGCTTTCCTGCGTTTTATAGATGATCACAGACCCGGCAAAATGCATGAGGGCCGTAAGGACCGTAAACAGCCCGAGATACTGATCGCCATTTTCCAGTGAGTCAAGCGCAAGGTATCCGTATCCGAAATAAATAAAGGAATTCAGCAGCATGCACACCACATCCAACCGCCCCAGCGCCTCGCGCCGGATAAGTTTATAAGCGAGAAACGCCGTATAGAATATGAGAAAAAATATAGTGGAGAAAATAAGGCTGATGGCGGTGTGTTCACCAGACTCAAACGAAAAAGCATACCAGGAGGCAAAGGTAAGCCATGTCAGGATAAATGCGAGGTAATAAAGGCCCTTCCAGTATTTCTTAAACGACAGGAACAGGATGCCTGTGTTGATGATGGTTATATAGGAGAACAGGATTACGACCCTCCCCGACCCATCACTCAATAAAATCGGAACGGCATACGCGCCGACAAGTCCGATGATTCCGATAACCTCAAGGTTGTATTGAACAGCGGCGAGGACGGTGAAGCCCGTGAGCAATACCATCAGGACAAAAGCCATTGGCTGAGGGAGCAGGTCATAAAAACTGTAGGCCGCATAGGTTACAAAATATAAAACCGCCATCCCACCGCTCAGTAAGACAGCACTGAAACCTGCGTGGGTACTCTTCAGTCGATAAGCAATCCCGACCAGTATGATTCCCAACAGGTATCCCAGTATAATTCGTGTGAGGGGGTTGATCAGTTCATGATCGATCGAATATTTGACGCCAAAAGCAATTCCCAGTACAAGCACGGTGATCCCCACTTTGTTGAGCAGGTTTGTTCCAATAAATTCCTCCCACGGAGCTTTTGCTTTTTTGATGACAGGCTGAGAAATTTTTTGAGCAGGTACAGATTGTGGCGTTGCAAATGTTTGAGCTTTCAACTCAGGCTTGAGGGTTTCCGATGGTTTAGAAACAGAGACCGGTTCCGCTTCACTGGATCTCAATACTTGCAGTTGTTGCTGAAGCTTCTGAATTTCTTCCTGAAAAACCTTCTGCTGTCGCGAGAGCTGTTCAAGCCTGGTGAAAAGCTCCTGAATAACCTTATCCTTGTTTTCCATCAAAGTGGGTAATGGGTAAAAATATTCATTTATTGCGTCAATTGCGAATTTTTTACCCATCGCATTTTTTTAGCCACGAAGACACTAAGGCACTAAAAAATGCGAATTACAAACCCAATGGATTTTTTGTAGATCTGCCGTCGCACCTCACCTGGACGAAGACATCGGGAAATTAAAAGCCAGGTAAAAAAACAACCATTTTTTAGAACACAAAAAAAGATCCTTTGTGTCTTAGTGCCTTGGTGGCAATTAAAACAAAACGTGGCTACTCAGACAGGATCTACGTCGACGACGAACCGGACGTTGCGGAAAGTTTTTTCGGCAGATAACATGTTGGTGCTGTCTTGAATATGAAGTTTGATCTGATTCAGATCGCTTTTTCCCCGAATCATCTTCAACAGGATATTCATCAGGTACTGGTTGCGGATCTTTGCGATCATGGGTTCACCAGGGCCCATGATCTTAATGGAAGGAAGTTGGTGGCGCAGCATTCCCTCAAGCCTTTGTGAAGCTTC
>JBBEBN010000333.1:0-13504 GCA_040882305.1 Cyclobacteriaceae bacterium | reverse complement strand
AAGAAGCAAACTCTTTTGAAAGCATGGTGAATTGCTCTCCGGTGAGTTTGGCATTGGGGTTGTTGTCAACGGAGAAACCTTTTTTGGACAAAAACTCCAATATGGTGTTATGTCCAACATTCAGTTTCCGTGACGCCTGCCCTAACCGTATCATCTTTTCTTCTGCCATAACTCAAATATCCCTATGATTTTCTAATTTCTTCCTTTGAAGGTGAATTATTTATTCAAATTCCTTCTTTAAAACACCTAGTACACTCTCTACCGTCTCCTCTTCCAGGTCCGTTCGGCGAACAAGCTCCTCCTTGTTAAGGTTCAGGACACTTTTTGCGGTATCCAGTCCGATTCGCTTCAGTTCATCCAACACCCAACTTTCAATTTCATCTGAAAATTCATCCAGATCCACATCTTCATCCGCTTGTCCTTCAGCAAGTTCCCTGAACACATCGATCTCGTAACCCACTAACCTGCTGGCGAGTTTAATGTTCAGACCTCCTTTACCGATAGCAAGTGAAACCTGATCGGGTTTCAGATATACCGAAACACGACCGTTGTCTTTATCAATTTTTATGGATGTGATCTTCGCCGGACTTAATGCGCGCTGGATATACAACTCAAGGTTCTCAGTGTAATTAATCACATCGATATTTTCATTCTGCAATTCGCGCACAATCGCGTGAATGCGCGATCCCTTCATACCCACACAGGCACCCACCGGGTCGATCCTGTCATCATACGATTCAACGGCCACCTTGGCGCGCTCACCTGGCTCGCGCACAACCTTTTTGATGGTAATGAGTCCATCGTAAACTTCAGGGACTTCTTGTTCGAACAAACGCTCCAGGAAAACAGGTGAGGTTCTTGAAAGGATGATCTTCGGATTGCCGTTGACCATCTCAACTTTGTGCACAATCGCCCGCACGTTCTCACCCTTGCGATACCGGTCCTTAGGAATTTGCTCACTGCGGGGAGTGGAAATCTCATTTCCTTCGCCATCGATAAGCAAAACCTCCTTGCTCAAGACCTGATAAACTTCACCAGTGATGATCTCACCTACGATATCCTTGTATTTCTGATACAGGATATCTTTTTCAAGATCCTTTACTTTCTGCATAAGCGTTTGCCTTGCAGTGGTGACCGCCCTCCTGCCAAACTCTTCAATGTCTATCTGCTCAGACACCTCTTCTCCCACTTCGAAGTCAGGTTCGATCCTGCGCGCTTCAGTGAGGCTGATCTTGTCGTGGTCCCAGATATCTTCCGAATCGTCCTCAACAATTTCGCGAATGCGGTAAATTTCAAGATCACCTTTGTCCGCATTGATAATGATATCAAAGTTATCGGTCGGAACGACCTTTCCATTGTCGTCCACACCGTATTTCTTTTTAATCATGTTCCTGAATACATCCTCAAGTATCCGGATCATCGTAGGCCGGTCAATGTTCTTTTGCTTGGCGAACTCAGCAAACGATTCGATTAAAGTTGAGATATCCATATATTTTAAAATATTATTTAAACGACACCTGGACAAACGCTTTGTCAATTTCGGAGAAAGGAATGGCGATCTCTTTCAATTCCTTTTTCTTTCCTGTTCCTGTCTCCAGAGCAAGTACAATCTGATCCTCTGACACTTCCTTCAACTTACCTTCCGTGATGTTTTCATGAACTTTCACTTTGAGGCTGCGGCCAACATTTTTATAATACTGCCGCTTTAGCTTCAGGGGCTGGTCGACTCCGGGAGTGGAGACTTCAAGCAAGTAATTCTCGTCGCCGAAGAAAGCCTGCTCATCCATTTCCTTTGAAATCCTGCGGCTTAGATCAACACAATCATCAATGGTTATGCCATGGTCGCCATCTATGGTGACTAACACCCTTTTTGGGATTCTCTTGCCGGAAACCAATACCTCCACTACGAATTTGTCAGCTGACAAATTCCGGGCAGCAAGACTTCGGACTTCCTCAACCAGATCCATCAAAAATATCGTATAAACAAAGAGGGGACTGTCTGTCCCCTCTAAATTTTTTTCAGAAAGCTTCGCAAAAATACAACTTTTTAACTTTCAAGCAAAATATTGTGTTATTTAAGCCTTGATTTTACCCATGAACATTAGACTTTTTTTAATCGCCAGCCTTCTATTAGCGGTCTCCTGTGGTTCGGACCGGGGAAAAAAACAGTCAACCTCTGACGAGCAACCAGCCATAAATGTAAAAGTTCCCCCCTTCAGCGCCGATTCCGCCTACCATTTTGTTGAACGCCAGGTGGCCTTCGGACCGCGCATTCCAAATACAAAAGCGCATGAGCAAGCCGGCAATTACTTTGTCGAAACCCTGAAGCGTTACGGCGCCCAGATCACCATACAGGAATTTCAACAGGAAAATTTTGACGGTCGTACCCTTAACCTGAAAAATATCGTTGCCTGTTTCAATCCCGACAAAGCAAAAAGGATCTTGTTTGCCGCCCATTGGGATACCCGCCCTTTTTCGGACAAAGACAAAGAAAAACCTTTCTCTTCCTTCCCTGGCGCTAATGATGGCGCCAGCGGTGTAGGTGTGTTGCTGGAAGTGGCAAGGGTACTGCACAGTAACACGCTTCCTGAGGTTGGCGTGGATATCATTTTCTTCGACGGGGAGGACTGGGGTGAACGGGAAGGTCAACAGCAGAGTCATCCTGTCCCTGATGGACTGCGGGAATGGTGGTGTCTGGGATCCCAATATTGGGCGAAGAACAAACACAAACCGAATTACTCAGCCTATTACGGGATCCTGCTGGACATGGTTGGCGCTGATAACGCGCAGTTCCACCGTGAAGGATATTCCATGGAATTTGCACCCAGTATTGTAAAAAAGGTGTGGGGACATGCGCACCGGCTTGGATATTCACATAGGTTCATCAATAATACCCAGGCGCGGGTCACGGATGACCACGTGTTCGTGAATACTATCGCACGTATTCCTATGATCAACATCGTCCATTTTGAGCCGGGGGTCGGATACTTTGGGGACTTTCACCACACACAGCGTGACAATATGGACATCATTAGTGTGGAAATGCTGGGAATTGTGGGCACGACCATTATGAATGTCATCTACCATGAACGGTAAGGCAGGGCTGAGCTTTCGGGCAACCCCGGCTTACGGCTTCACCGCAGCGGCCCCACTCAAATGTACTCCGGCAGATTCTTCAAATACACTCCATACCCGCTTTTCTCCAAAGGTTTCGCCAGTTCAATCAATTGTTCTTTGTTGATAAATCCCCTGCGAAAAGCGACCTCTTCGATGCAGCCTATCTTAAGCCCCTGACGCTGCTCTATGACCTGGACAAAGTTTGCAGCCTGCATCAGCGAATCAAAGGTCCCCGTATCCAGCCACGCCGTTCCCCGGCTCATGGCAGCCACTTTCAGTCTTCCTTTTTTAAGGTATGCGTTGTTCACGTCAGTGATTTCCAGTTCTCCGCGCGGGCTGGGTTTAATGGATTTTGCGATGCTCACCACTTCATTGTCATAGAAGTACAATCCCGGAACGGCGTAATTTGACTTTGGCCTGGTGGGTTTTTCTTCAATGGATATGGCCTTCTGGTTTTTATCGAACTCCACTACGCCATAACGCTCCGGGTCATTTACGTGGTAGGCGAAAACCACGCCTCCTTCGGGGTCAACATTCGTTTCAAGAAGGATCTTCAAACCCGAACCATAAAAAATATTGTCTCCGAGGATCAGGGCAACCTTGTCTTTTCCGATAAATTTCTCGCCGATAATGAATGCCTGGGCCAGCCCTTCCGGCTTTGGTTGCACTTCATATTGAAATATGCAGCCCAGTTTTTTACCGTCGCCAAACAACTTTTGAAACATTGGCAGATCGTGAGGTGTGGAGATGATAAGTATTTCACTGATTCCCGCCATCATCAATACCGACATTGGATAATAGATCATGGGCTTATCATACAATGGCATGAGTTGTTTACTGACCGCAAGCGTAAGCGGATATAACCTTGTACCCGATCCACCCGCTAAAATGATTCCCTTCATTTATATAAATTTATGGTAAAGTAAATACCCGTTCATGGTTTACGCATATTGGGCAGGCCCTGAAGGCGCGATCACCCTTTCGCATTCGTCATCCGTGATTCTGAATTCATAATTCAGGAATACATTTTGGCGTAGTACTGAAGATACGCACCTGATGTAACATTCTTTAACCATTCCTGGTTGGTAAGATACCAGTCCACCGTTTTCTCCAGACCGGTTTCGAAAGAAGTTTCCGGCCGCCAACCCGTTTCGCTTGTGAGTTTGGATGCGTCTATCGCGTAACGCAGATCATGGCCAGGTCGGTCTTTGACATAGCTGATCAGCTTTTCAGATTCACCATCCTCGCGGCTGAGTTTCTTGTCCATTATGCGGCAAAGCAAGGTCACCAGATCGATATTCCTCCATTCATTATTTCCGCCGATGTTGTAAACTTCACCCGGCTTTCCATTGTGAAATATGGCATCGATCGCCCTTACGTGATCTTCCACGAAAAGCCAGTCGCGGATATTTTCACCTTTCCCATAAACGGGAAGGGGTTTCTTGTGAAGGATATTATTGATTATCAGCGGAATCAGCTTTTCCGGAAAGTGAAACGGTCCATAGTTGTTGGAGCAGCGGCTGACGATGGCAGGCAGACCAAAACTGTGGTAGTAGGCACTGACGAAATGGTCACTGCTTGCCTTGCTGGCTGAATACGGGGAACGCGGATCAATGGGCGTTTCTTCCGTAAAATATTCACCGGATTCAGCCGAACCGTACACCTCATCGGTGGAAATATGGTAAAAGCGCTTGTCGCCCATATCCTTGTGCCAGGAAGCGTAGGCCGCCCGGAGAAGATTGAGTGTGCCAACGATATTGGTATTGGCAAATTCAGCGGGGTTATGCAATGACCTGTCAACATGTGATTCCGCCGCCAGATGGATCACTCCATCCACTTCATATTTTTTGAACAATTCAAAGAGAAATTCCACGTCCAGAATATCTCCTTTCTCGAATGTGTAATTCTTCTCATGTTCCACATCCTTGAGGTTTTCCAGATTGCCGGCATAGGTCAGCTTATCGAGATTAATGATCTGGTATCGGGGATATTTCCTTGCGAATAATCTTACCACATGAGACCCGATGAAACCAGCTCCCCCTGTAATGATTATATTTTTTGAGTTCATCTAAGAAATTTAAACGCGGGAATATACTTGTTTAGTGGATATACTTTTCAAAGTTCTTGTGCTCACGCTCGTACAATATCTCGCGGGGAAGCGATTTGAAATATTCATATGTGATCTTCAATCCTTCTGCCCTCGAAACCTTCGGCTCCCAACCGAGGAGTTGCCGTGCCTTCGTGATGTCAGGCTGACGTTGTTTGGGGTCGTCTTTCGGCAGTGGCTGGTAAATGATCTTTTGTTTTGTGCCGGTGAGTTTAACGATCTCTTCCGCGAATTCGCCGATGGTGATCTCATCGGGATTCCCAATGTTCACCGGCAAATGATATTCAGACATCAGCAACCGGAAAATTCCTTCCACCTCGTCATCCACATAACAGAATGAGCGTGTTTGTGAACCATCACCAAAAACGGTGAGGTCTTCCCCGCGGAGGCCCTGTCCGATAAATGCAGGGAGTACCCTGCCGTCGTTAAGACGCATACGCGGT
Source organism: Cyclobacteriaceae bacterium (assembly GCA_040882305.1). Classification (GTDB taxonomy): domain Bacteria; phylum Bacteroidota; class Bacteroidia; order Cytophagales; family Cyclobacteriaceae; genus Chryseosolibacter. The sequence goes on along the minus strand of JBBEBN010000333.1, from coordinate 7,837 downwards.
CCATAGGTATTAAAGATCCTCACAATGCGGGTATCCACGTTGTGATAGGTATGGTACGCCATGGTCATCGCTTCCTGAAATCTCTTTGCTTCATCATACACACCCCGCGGGCCGATAGGGTTGACGTTTCCGTAATATTCCTCTGTTTGCGGATGCACGAGCGGGTCGCCATAAACCTCTGAGGTGGAAGCCACCAGGATACGGGCCTTCTTCGAGCGCGCCAACCCCAACAGATGATGCGTTCCAAGGGATCCGACCTTCAGTGTCTGGATTGGGATCTTCAGATAATCAATGGGACTTGCAGGGGAAGCGAAATGCAGGATATAGCTCAGTTCTCCCGGAACATGCACAAAGGAGGAGACATCGTGATAATAGAATTCAAAGTTTCCGTTCTTGAAAAGGTGTTCAATATTTTTGAGGTCGCCGGTGATGAGATTATCCATCGCGATCACATGGAAACCTTCCTTTAAAAATCTGTCACAGAGGTGAGATCCCAGAAAACCCGCGCCTCCCGTGATCAGTACGCGTTCCTTAACCATGAATCACCTCCCTGCCGATGCTGAAATAATGATAACCCTGTTCTTTCATCACATTCAACTCATATACATTGCGACCATCAAAAATAACTTTTGACTTCACCGTGCCGGACAATTTTTCGAAATCAGGCGTCCGGAATTCAGGCCACTCTGTGGCGATTAAAATAGCATCTGCACCCTTGGCCGCCTCGTAAGGATTCTCAAAATATTGGATCTTATCCCCAAAGATCTTCTTCACATTATCCATTGCCTCAGGATCATGTGCGCGGATCACCGCCCCTTCCTTTAAAAGAGCCTCGATGTTATAGAGTGCGGGCGCCTCGCGAATGTCATCCGTGTGAGGTTTAAACGCAAGCCCCCATATGGCAATTTGTTTGCCCTTCAGATTGCCGTTAAAGTAATCCTTGATACGGCCCAGCAATTTTGTTTTCTGGAACATATTCACCTCCATCACGGCCTTGAGGATCTTGAAATCGTATTTGTTATCTTCCGCTGATTTGGCAAGCGCCTGCACGTCTTTTGGAAAACAACTTCCGCCATACCCGATCCCGGGGAACAGAAAGCGCTTCCCGATCCTGCTGTCGGTTCCAATGCCTCGCCGCACAGCGTCAACGTCAGCACCGAGGAGTTCACAGAGGTTGGCCACCTCGTTCATGAAAGTGATTTTTGTTGCCAGAAAAGAATTTGCAGCGTATTTGGTGAGTTCCGCGGAACGTTCATCCATAAAGACAAGGGGATTTCCCTGTCGCACGTAAGGGGAATACAAAGTCTCCATCAACTTTCTCGCCGGTGCCGAGCCGGTACCGATCACAACGCGCTCAGGTTTCATGAAATCCTCCACAGCAACTCCTTCGCGCAAAAATTCGGGATTGGAGACCACGTCGAACTCAACTTTTGCTTTCGCGGCGATTCTTGACCTGACAAGATCGGCTGTTCCCACCGGAACCGTACTTTTATCCACGATCACGGTGTAATCCTTCAGCAGCGGACCGAGTTCATCGGCAACGTTCAGGATATACTTCAGGTCTGCGGATCCGTCTTCGCCGGGAGGCGTTGGTAATGCGAGGAAAATGACGTCCGCGTCAAGAATACCTTCCGCCAAAATGGTTGTAAACATCAACCTGTTCTGTTTGATGTTCCTTTCGAACAATTGTTCAAGACCGGGCTCGTATATGGTAATTTTCCCGTTCCTTAATTTTTTTACTTTCTCCTGGTCAATATCAATGCAGGTTACCGTGTTTCCGGTTTCAGCAAAGCAAGTTCCGGTTACAAGACCAACGTAACCGGTTCCAACAACAGCAATTTTCATGATTTCCGTTTATAAGATTCAGGTGATTTTTTGCAAATGTGCGACTTTGTCAGGTGTTTCTTTTATTCCACAGGTAAAAAACTATACCAGCAATTGGCTCTCAGAACAAACTCTCGACCCCCGGGCACAGTCTTATTAATTACTATTAACTTGCAAATAAAGGGAAATGTATGAGTGAATTGATTGAAAATTTACCTGAGGTAAACTTTGAGGAGACGGAGAGTCAAAAAATGATCGCGGAAATGGTGCGGGACTTCGGAGCGAGAAAAATAAAACCCAATATGATGGATTGGGACGAAAGCCAGGAATTCCCCATCGAAGTGTTCCACCAGATGGGCGATTTGGGCTTAATGGGTGTTTTGGTGCCCCAGGAGTATGGAGGGGCGGGTTTCGGATACCTCGAATACATCACAGCCATAGCCGAGTTGTCCAAAATTGATGGATCCATCGGACTGTCAATGGCTGCGCACAATTCACTCTGCACCAATCATATCTTAACCTTTGGCAATGAAGCCCAAAAGCGCCATTATCTTCCCTACCTCGCCAGTGGTCAGTGGATTGGCGCATGGGGACTTACTGAGCCCAACACGGGATCTGATGCCGGAAATATGCGCACCGTGGCGATCAGAGATGGAGATCATTATATCATTAATGGAGCAAAAAATTTCATCACCCACGGTAGATCGGGAAAGGTAGCGGTAGTGATTGTTCGGACCGGGGAAGTTGGTGACTCCCACGGCATGACCGCCTTTGTTATTGAAAAAGGAACGCCCGGTTTCAGTGCGGGCAAAAAGGAAAATAAGTTAGGCATGCGAGCCTCGGAGACTGCAGAGCTGATCTTTTCTGATTGTCGCGTTCATAAATCGCAGATGTTGGGCGAAGAGGGTGACGGTTTTATCCAGGCCATGAAGGTTTTGGACGGCGGTAGGATCAGCATCGCTTCTTTAAGCTTGGGAATTGCCATTGGAGCATTTGAAGCGGCCTTGCGCTATTCAAAAGAAAGGCACCAGTTCAACCAACCGATCTCAAAATTTCAGGGCATTGCTTTCATGCTTGCAGATATGGCTACGAAAATCGAAGCGGCAAAACTCCTCACTTACAGGGCCGGGGAACTAAAAAACAAGGGATTGGAGGTAAATAAGGAATCAGCGATGGCCAAACTTTTCGCCTCTGAAGTGGCGGTTGCAGTGGCCAATGATTGTGTCCAGATCTTTGGTGGTTATGGCTATACGAAGGATTTCCCCGCCGAAAAATATTACCGGGACGCCAAATTGTGCACCATCGGGGAAGGAACTTCCGAGATCCAAAAGCTGGTTATTTCCAGGGCGATTTTGAAGTAAACACTTGCATTTTTTCGCCAGTGGGTTTATATTTGCAGCCCAATTAAGAACTATGATCATTGTTAACATAAAAGAAAACGAATCAATCGACAAGGCGTTGAAGCGCTTTAAAAAGAAGTTTGAGAAGACCGGCGTTCTGAAGGAATTGCGCGCCCGCACCTCGTACGAGAAACCTTCTGTGCGACGCAGAAGTGAGATCATCAAGGCTGCTTACAGGGAAAAGCAAAGGTTGGGCGAAAACAGCTGATTCCCCGGTCTTTGGCCTCAGGGTCTCTGAGTTTCCAATTTTTCAAAATTTCAAATTAATCCCCTCAGGTGTTCCTTTGAGGGGATTAATTTTTTACATTGTATTACCGTTTGGGGTAAGCTGCAATGCATGATTGAGTCCTTTCTGAAACACCTTCAATTCGAAAAGAGGTTAAGTCGCAATACGGTTTTGGCATATCAAACCGATTTGCACCAGCTCCATCAGTTCCTGAAAGAAACCGTTTCTCACGACAACATTGCCGCAGCAGATTATACCATCATCCGGTCCTGGATCGTTACTCTTGTAGAATCAGGTATAGAGCCTGCTTCCGTGAACAGGAAAATAGCGTGCATGCGCTCATTCTATAAATTTTTACTGGCACAGGAGGTCATCACTAAAAATCCGATGGCAAAAATTAATGTGCTGAAGACAAAAAAAAGGTTACCTGGTTTTGTGAAGGAGGAGGATATGGTGAATTTATTGGACAATCACGACTTCGACGACAATTTCGAAGGGCGCAGAACCCGGTTGATCCTTGAAATATTTTACGGAACAGGTATTCGCCTCTCAGAATTGATTGACCTGAAAGATCAATCAATCGACCTGAAAAACAGGACAATAAAGGTCCGGGGCAAAAGAAATAAAGAAAGGGTAATACCTTTTTCGTCCGGGCTCGTATTAGTTATCAATAACTATCTCGACGCCAGGAACCGCGAGGTGGAAATGAAAGGGCACGGAATCTTTTTTGTCAGGGGTAATGGCGAACCCTGTTACCCCATGATGATTTACAAAGTCGTAAAAAAATATCTCAGCGCATTTACCTCCGCTGAAAAGCGCAGCCCTCACGTGCTACGGCATACCTATGCTACCCACTTGCTGAACAAAGGGGCGGAGTTAAACGCTGTGAAAGACCTACTCGGTCACACAAGCCTGGCCGCCACGCAGGTCTACACCCACAATTCCATGGAAAAATTAAAAAAGGCTTTTGAACAGGCTCACCCCAAGGCCTGAAAAAGGACAAATGTGCGCGGACAGGACATGCCGGTCACTGACGCGAATCCCATGCTGACCTTCCGGTGGTCAGGATAGCAACCGGAAATTGTTTCTTGTACAACTCTAAAATTTTTTATCTATGAAGCTGCAAGTCCATTCCATTCACTTTGACGCTGACAAAAAGCTCGTTCATTTCCTTCAGAAAAAAATAAACAAGCTTGAGACTTTCTATGACCGGTTAGTGGACGGAGAAGTGTTCCTGCGTTTAAACAACGAGGGGATTGAAAACAAAACTGTTGAAATAAAACTAAACGCGCCTGGCACACAGCTTTTTGCCATTGAAAAGGCCCGATCTTTTGAGGCCGCTGCCGATCAGGCCACAGACGCTTTGCGCATGCAGCTAAAAAAACTTAAGACTAAAACCAAGGACAAAAAAAAGAAACGGATACCTGTCTTGAAATGACGAATTTGGAATGACGAACACGAAAATTATTCTCGCAGATCAACCTGCTCTTCACTTTCGTTATTCGCCATTAATGAAGGCCAAACGCTTTTTTCACCTCATCCACATAATCCAGTTTTTCCCAGGGGAATAATTCCACTTTCATTTTTAATTCGTTGGCTTTTCCCTTGTTAAAGACTTTCTCAACGGCCTTTGGTTCACGGCCCATGTGACCATACGCTGCCGTCTCGGAATAAATTGGTGTCCTCAGATTGAAGCGCTGTTCGATAAAGTATGGCCGCATGTCAAAGATCTTTTCCACCTTTCTTGCGATCTCTCCGTCATTGAGCTTAACTTTCGCAGTCCCGCAAGTGTTCACATACAGGCCAACGGGTTTAGCCACTCCGATGGCATAGGCTACCTGAACCAATGCTTCGTCGCAGAGGCCGGCAGCCACAAGATTTTTTGCAATGTGGCGTGTCGCATAGGCGGCAGAGCGGTCGACCTTTGACGGATCTTTTCCGGAAAACGCGCCGCCCCCATGAGCGCCTCTTCCTCCGTACGTGTCTACTATGATCTTCCGGCCGGTTAAACCCGTGTCTCCATGTGGTCCACCGATCACAAATTTGCCGGTAGGATTCACGTGATATTTAATGTCTTCTGTAAACAGTTTTTGCACCCTTTTCGGTAATTTCTTCTTAACCCGGGCTATAACGACCCGAATAATATCCTCCCGGATCTGCTTCAGCATTGCGGCGTCTTTCCCGAAATCATCATGCTGAGTAGATATCACAATGGTATCTACCCGGATCGGCCGGTTGTCATCGGTGTACTCGATGGTCACTTGTGACTTTGCATCCGGTCTGAGGTATTTCATCACCCGTCCTTCCTTGCGGATGGTCGCGAGCTCCCGCAACAATAAATGTGCGAGCTCGAGAGGAAGTGGCATGTAATTATCCGTTTCGTTGGTCGCATAACCGAACATCATTCCCTGATCCCCTGCGCCCTGATCCTCTTTTTTCTTTCTTTCAACACCCTGGTTGATATCGGCCGACTGCTCGTGGATGGCAGACAGGATACCGCATGAATTCGCTTCGAACATGTACTCGCTCTTCGTGTACCCAATCCTGCGAATTACTTCTCGCGCAATTTCCTGCACATCCAGGTAAGCCTCTGATTTTACTTCACCGGCAAGCACCACCTGGCCCGTAGTGACAAGCGTTTCACAGGCAACTTTGGAGTTTGCATCATACGCGAGGAAATAATCAATCAGGGCATCAGATATCTGGTCTGCAACTTTATCCGGGTGACCCTCAGAGACAGATTCTGAAGTAAATAAGTAAGGCATAGTGGATTTTCGAAAATTTGGTGGCGCAAATTTAGATTAATTGCGCTAACGAAAAAATGGGAGGGACCTTCAGGCAAGAAATAAAAAAACTGCCGGATTTTTGGACAATTCAATGGTTTGCGCGCGCCAGCTGCCCACAAGGTCCGTGCGGATGGATTCATTTTCCCCCGTGATGTCAAGCGCCACGCAAAGGAGCGTTTCTGGCATGAGCTCCTGAACAAGGTTGGCTAGAAACTGATTATTGCGATAGGGAGTTTCGATAAAGATCTGTGTCTGGTTTTTCAACTTTGATTCTCTCTCCAAATCGCGGATGGCCCTGACGGCTTCTTTTCGCTGGATCGGGAGGTATCCATGAAAGGCAAAACGCTGACCGTTAAGGCCCGAAGCCATAAGCGCTAAAAAGATTGCCGAGGGCCCCACCAGCGGGATCACTTTGATTGCATTCTGATGTGCAAACCTCACGGCCAGCGCCCCGGGATCGGCTATGCCAGGACATCCTGATTCAGAGAGCACGCCCAGATTATTACCTGCGAAAGCCGGCTTGAATAAAGCAGCTAGGTCACCTTCCTTTGTATCCTTGTTCAATACCTCAAAGGTCAATGCGTCAATTTTTTCATAGAGTTTCAAACTGCCCAGATAGCGCCTGGCCGTACGGATATCCTCGGCTAGAAAATAGCGTATAGCCTGAAGCGAATCCCTCACCTTAGGCGGCACGATCGCATCCTGGGTATTCGGGGAAATGGAGCTAGGAATCAAAAATAAATTTCCTTTGTTACTCATTGACGCGTGCCTGTATTAATAACTTTTGAAGATGGCAAAATTTTTAATAATCACAGGAGTAATAATGGTTATTGTGGGGTTCATTATCCACTTTGCTCCGAAACTACCCTTTCCTGGCAAGTTGCCGGGCGATATTGTGATTGACCGTGGAAATTTTAAAATGTATCTTCCCATCACCACCAGTATCCTCATTAGTTTGATTATTTCACTTATTCTTTTTCTGATTAACAAGGCGAAACAATAAACCCGGACTTTATTAGCATAACCCTTACTTTTCCGCGTTTCAGAATCACACGTAGTTAATTTGGCCAGAATTTCCGAATTTCAGGGTTTTATCAGGTGAAGCAGGCAATTATCCTATTCAGCGTTATCCTCACGTCATGGACCGTTTGCAGGGGCCAGGGCGATAGGGTATCTATGCCCGCGAGCTTTGAGGACAGTGTTCGTGTGGCCCTGGAGAACACGCGCAGCCTGGATGCGACCGTTGTAGGGGCCGGATTTTTCTCGATCTGGAACCAGCTGGCAATCGATCAGCAAATGGTCATCAAGAAACAGACGTTTCAGCTGCGCAGAAAGAAATTTCCCCTGAAAACCCACATCATCAATTATTTCGGCGCCATCGTCAATGCCATCAACGTTGAAAAAGCCGATGCGGGAACCTTTAACGATTATCTGAAGGTCGCAGGCAAGGTGATCGAAAAAGCAAACGCACGGCAGGCGCAAAACTTCTTCGCTGCATCGCGGGCTTTTTTTCAGCACCACGCGCTCCGTTATGACAAGGGCTTTCGTCTTTATGCAAAAGACGATGCCTACTCATTCGACTACATTGAAGATATCCCTGA
>JBBEBN010000332.1:0-13506 GCA_040882305.1 Cyclobacteriaceae bacterium | reverse complement strand
GTGACCAGGTCGGAAAAGAAATTTGCGTTTGCGGTGATCTACATGGGTAAGCACAACATCATCGGAAACATTTCGCTCGATATGGAAGTGGAGCGGTTTGCAAGCATGCAGGCAAGGATGATCGCAGCTTTTGAGGAAGCGAGACTTGGAGATGTTATCGGGTTGATGCAGACGTATTTCGGGCCCGAAAAATATACCATTTGGCAATTATTCCAGGATGAAAAACGAAAGGTCTTTAATTTCATTACCTATCAAAGCATGCTCGATCTGGAGGATTCCCTTCGCCGGATATATAACCGCGACTATCCGCTGGTGATGGCCCTCGCCAACAACGGGATCCCCATCCCGAATGCCTACAAAACTTCTTTTGAGTATATACTTAACGCTGACCTGCTCAAGGCTTTTCAAACGGAGAAAATAAACATCCGGCTGGTGGAACGGGTAATGTCCGAGCTTGACAAATGGGATTTGCGCATCGAGGATCCGGGCAAGGTGGAGCACTTGGCGGGTGAAAGTATTTTTAAAGAGTTGAAACGCATTTCCTCCGAAGGGGAGAGCCTGAAAAGGATCGACAGGCTGAACCGGTTATTTCCACTGATGATCCGATTTAATCTCAGACCGAATTTATACAAGAGCCAGAATCTGTATTTTCAGATTTCGCGCGAGATTCCCGATAATGAGAACCGCTCTCCTGAATGGTTGATACAATTCGCCTTGCTGGGAGCGAATATGGGAGTGAAGGTTTGAGTCAAGGGGAAATCAATTGCGCGGATGCAAATCTCGAAGTTTCCCCGGATAACAGTGATTTGTGATAGTCTCAGTACAACGCTGACCGGGTTTTATACAAACGGATAATGCAAAATGAAAAAGAAAGGGTATTTTCATCCCGATGAAAAATTGTTCCCGAAGAAATTTTATTTTAAAGACCTCCGTGGCCGGCGTCGGGCTGGGCGTGGGGTTAACCCTCACACCATCAATCTCCAGACCCCTGAAAAGTGAAACAACAAACAGCTTTCCGGAGGAGACGGAACCCATCATTGATATTCATCAGCATACTAATTACAGCGGGAGGACCGATGACCAGCTGGTAACGCATCAGCGCGCCATGGGGATCACCACCACCATACTTCTTCCATCCGGACGAAAATTAAATTACGGATCAACCTATTATGGGCTATCCGATGGTTTGCAGGCTGAAACAACCGGGAATGAAGCATGCCATGAATTCGCCAGGAGATACCCGAAAGAATTTATGGCCGGAGCGAATGAGGTCCCAGACTTTCCAGAGGCAGTTCAGGAGATTGAAAAATATCTGAAACTTGGAGCACCCATTATCGGGGAGCAGAAGTTTGGAATTGAGTGCGATTCACCTGAGATGCAGAGAATTTATACGCTTGCTCAAGCGTATAGGGTCCCGGTGCTGATGCACTGGCAATACGGAATGTATAACCGTGGGTTTGAGAGATTCCATACAATGCTCGATAAATTTCAAAAAGTCAATTTTATCGGGCATGCGCAAACGTGGTGGGCAAATGTTGACAAAGATCACAAGGACCAGAATGTGTTGTATCCAAAAACGAAAGTGACACAGGGAGGTTTGACAGACCGGTATCTTGCCGACTATCCGAATATGTACGGTGACGTATCCGCCGGGTCCGGACTGAATTCAATGCTGCGCGATGAGGATCATGCGCGGGCATTTCTTGGCCGCCATCAGGACAAACTGCTTTATGGCAGCGATTGTTCAGACGTCGTTGGCCATGGACCGGCCTGCCAGGGAGCGCAGACAATAGAAACGGTTCGTAGATTATCCCCTGACAAAAAGGTGGAGCGAAAGATATTGTATTTAAATGCGAAGAAGCTGTTTAAATTATGAGCAACGGCATCACAGTCAGCCTGTAAGAATTTAGATTTACCCGCCACCATGAAACATTTTCCCGGAAAAGTATTTATTCTTATTTCACTGATCGGAATTTCCTGCGCGAAAGAGGAGCGGTATCCCGGTCCGCTCACCCCGGAAAAGGCCCTGGAAAGTTTTCAGTTGCGGGAAGGGTTTAAGATCGAGTTGTATGCATCCGAACCAAATGTTCAGGACCCTGTCGAGATGGTTTTTGATGAGCAGGGAAATGCCTTCGTTGCGGAAATGCCCGATTATCCTTTCATGCCAGAACAGGGCCATGGTACCGGGAGGATCCGCGCACTTCAGGACACAGATGGTGATGGACGCATTGACAAGTCTATAATTTTTGCCGACTCCATTCTGGAAGTGACCAGTATGCTTCCCTGGAAAGGTGGCCTGATCATTACCGCCGCACCTGACATTCTGTTTCTCAAGGATACCGATGGAGATTTCCAGGCAGATGAGAAAGAAATTCTCTTCAGCGGATTTTTTGAAAACAATTCGGAGGCACAGATAACCAGCCTTCGCTTTGGCGTTGATAACTGGATCTATGCTGCGAACAACGGACAGGCCGGCACCGTGAATTTCACAAGAAAACCAAACGCGTCTCCATTGCAGGTGGGAGGGGCGGATTTTCGATTCCGGCTTGACCGCGACGAATTTGAACCTGAAAACGGCAACGCCCAATTCGGTCATACGCTGGACGACTGGGGAAACAGGTTTATCACCCAAAATACACTTCATATCCGGCAAGTAGTGATACCGTGGCGATACCTGCACCGTCACGCGCACCTGCCCTCCAATCCGTCAGTGATGAATATCTCCGACCACGAACTGGAAATGTTCCAGCTGACGCCGCCGCCTTACTGGAGGGCGGAGCGCACACGGCGCCGCCAAATTCAATACAAGGAACAGAATCTCGACAGGGTGGAATATGCAGAAGATCATTTTACCGGATGTTCGGGAGGAACTGTTTACGATGGAGACGCTTTTCCTCCTGAATACTATGGGAATGTTTTTACCGGGGAAGTGGCCGGAAATTTGATACACAGGGATATTCTCGTTCCATCGGAGGAAAAGCCAACGCTTGCTGCACAACGCGATGAGGGGGAGAAGAACCGGGAATTTCTTGCTTCGACTGATTCATGGTTTCGCCCCGCAGCCTTCACCGTAGGACCGGACGGCTTTCTCTATGTGGTCGATATGTACCGGCAACACATCGAAACACCGCTGTCCATTCCTGAGGATCTTAAGGAAGATATGGATTTTCTCGCGGGCAGCGACAGGGGAAGGATTTACCGGATTGTTCCTGAAAATCATCCCGCGAGTGTCAGGCCCGCACCCAAACTAAGAGAGATGCCCTCTTCGGAATTGGTGAAGATTCTTACTTACCACAACCGGTGGTTGCGACTCCAGGCGCAAAGGCTGCTTTTGGAGCGTCAGGACGCCAGTGTTGTTCCCCTGGTAAGGGACATCTTTTCCACTCACGAAGATGCTCGGGTGAGGCTCCACGCCTTGTATGTGCTGGAAGGTATTAATGCTTTGGACGTGTCTGTCGTGAAACAAGCGATGGAAGATCCACATGCCGGTGTTCGCAAGCACGGGCTGATTTTGGCAGAGCGATATCCGGAATTGCTTTCAAAGACTCTTGAAATGTTCGGAGACTCTTCCCTTCACGTCGTGTTTCAGGCAACGCTCAGCGCAGGGGGATCTTCAGATAAGAAAACGACTGAGGCGCTCGCAAAGATATTGACCCTTCGCGGAAACGACCCTCTGTTCCGCACGGCAGTGCTGAGCGCAAATGTCGGCCCCTCAATTGCGTTCCTTGACCGGCTCATAAACAGATACGCCTTCCTGGAAAAAACTGAAGAATGGAAAGAATCATGGCTGTCAGAGCTTTCCTACTCGGTAGGCTCTGCCAACGATTCGGGAGAAGTCAGTGCATTGCTTGATATCCTGGTCTCGCAAGCAATGGAGAAGCAAGCCCAATGGCAGGTCGCAGCGGTAAATGGGTTGAAAAAAGGGCTGCAAAGATCCTCCGCAACGGATGCGGCCACAAAAGAAAAACTGGAGACCATTCAGACAAACAATGCAGACGGGATCAGGAGCGCGATTCGGGATCTAAAAAATTTGAACGCTCAGAGAAGCTCGCTTTAGTTTATGAAATTGAAATCTCCGATAAGCCGCAGAAGGTTTACCATTAAGTTTTTCTATTTGTCGGCAGTCGTGCTTTCCACAGACATTTTGCTGGGAAGCTGCGGCCGGAAAAATACTGAAGAAGAAGCTAAATCGAATCCCCCGGCGTCAGCGGATCCCTGCAGTGATCTGTCAGGAGTTTCGGAAAATGATCTGGAGCTGCGGAAGAAATTTGCATATGCAAAGGAGTCACCGATTATCGACAATCAGTGCAACAACTGTAATTTGTACCTTCCTGCAAAGGAGGACATTCCCTGCGGTGGATGTATGTTGTTTAAAGGGCCCGTTTCTCCTTCGGGATATTGTACGTATTGGGCCCCGAGAGTTTGACCCCCACATTGCGGAGCTCACGATTAATAACTGGTCTACTCACTCACAGAATCACCTGTGCGAAGCTCGGGTTATATTAAAATTCTGAAAACAGATCGCCTGCCACCATGATCATGCCAAACAATGCAATCGTGGTAGAGTTTGGTTAATTGAAAAAATAATAGGACCTTAGAGTACGCAGGATTAACACGCCCCCAGATGAAAAACTTATTTGATAAGTATCTGGATTCCACTGGATCCAATTTCATCCTTGCAAAGCCTCAGGCGCATGATATCGAAATTGCGTTATGGAATTCCTTCCGGTCCGGCAATCGGGAAGCCCTCAATACTATTTTTGAAAAGAACGCTCGCGTACTTTATTCATATGGAATGAATTTAACTTCCGATGGAGACCTGATTGCAGATTGTATCCAGGATATTTTTGTAGAGCTCTGGGTTAAGCGCGAGATCGTTGCCCCGCAGGTGAATTCCATCAAGCACTATCTTATTAAGTCTGTGCGCAGGAGGATCTTGAGGAGGTTAACAGAGGAAAAGCGCCTGGCGGGCCGGGCCCTTCCGGATATTTATCATGAAGCGGTGGAATTTCATATTGAATTTAATCTTATTCAGGATCAGACGCTACGGGAAATTTCCCTTCAGCTGCAATCCTCTGTAGCTACCCTGAGCAACGGCCAGCAAGAGGCCATTTACCTTAAGTTTTATGAAAACATGACGTATGAGGAAGTTGCGTCGGTAATGAAAACCAATGTTAAAGCAGTTTATAACCTGGTTGGCAAATCAATCATCTCACTCCGGAAGTATTTTAAAGCCCACCCGTTAGTCAGACAATAGTTTTTTGCAAAAAATATCGGGAATAATAGAGTAAAAACCGTTCCGGTGGTTTCTCTATAGTATACACCGGTCTTTATGCACTATAAATTATTTTCCACGGAAGATTTTGTTCAGGACGATTTCTTTCAGCAATGGGTATTTTTCCCAAATGAAGAAAGTACCCGCTATTGGGAAGACTTTTTGCTGCATTATCCAATGCAGCAGATAAAAATTGAGGACGCCAGGGAATTTCTTTTGGCAATGAATTTTGAAAGGCACGTTCCGGAGGCGGTTCTCCAGCGCATGCACTACAATATTAACGCTGCGATTGATCGGGTAGAATCTCGTAATACATTCCTGCCGTCCGTGAAACCACCTGCACAATCGCGCATCTTCAGGACCAGTTTTTCAATTGCGGCATCCCTTGTTCTGGCCGTGCTTTTCATCGGATATTTCCTCATTGAAAAGAGTATTCCGTTTATGGCATTGCAGGCGACGAACCTGGAGGAACAGAAAACACCGCCGGGAAAACAACGCCATATTATACTCGCCGATGGCACCAGAATTTGGCTGAATGCGGGTAGTGAAATTAAGTATCCGAAGGACTTCACCGCGAAGGAAAAGCGCGAAGTATACCTTGACGGAGAAGCTTTTTTTGAGGTAAGTGAGCATCGACAAAAGCCGTTCATTGTTCATACATCAAATCTCACCATAGAAGTATTGGGTACCGCTTTCAATGTAAGATCCTATGCGGCAGATTCTGTGGTGGAGACAACCCTGGTCCGCGGTAAAGTGAGCGTAGCGCCTGCTTCTGAGGGCGAGAACCCGGAGCATATTGTAACCTTATTGCCCAATCAGCAGGCATTATTCAGCAAAGAATCAAAGGTCATCGCATTAGAAGAGACTGTTAATACCGAGAGTTATGTCGGCTGGAAGAATGGCTGGATGATATTTGATGACAAGCCTTTTAGCTTCATTAAGGAAACCCTGGAACGCTGGTATGATGTCACAATCATTATGGAGGATGAGAAATCTTTATCCTGCACCTTTTCAGCTAAGTTCAAAGACAAAACCCTGCAGGAGGTGCTTGAAATATTCGAGAATACGGAATCCATCAACTACCGGATTGATGGTGACCACGTATTTATTAGCGGCAGATTATGCCAATATGGAAGCTCAAACTGATGCCTATGAAAAGATGAAATCCTGCTAAAAAAAGGATCGGAAAGCGTTGCTGCACTCTCCGACCTTTCACCGGGTGTTCTCAGGGAGGACAGCCCGGCTTATTAATAAAATGTTGTCCACTTTATTAACCATTCAAAGTTATGAAAAAAACTTTACTTGAATGCTTTTGCTTCAGGCAATGTGAGTTCGGTATTTTATCCAGAAAGCCTATGTTAATGCTCCTGATTGCTTCACTCAATGCTTTCCAGATCCAGGCTGATACGGTCAAAAAGACCGAAAGCATATCCTTGAGTTTTGAAAATGCTTCGCTGAAAGATGTTTTCAGGGAAATTGAGAAAAAGACCAATTACCGTTTTTTCTACAGCACCAAAGCGGTCAATGAAACCGCAAAAGTTTCTATTAGGATGCATAATGTGCCAATTGAAACGGTGGTTTCCGCATTGCTCAGCAATACCAATGGCATTAGTTTCAAAATAAGGGGTGACCAGATCATGCTTAAAAGGATGAAAAATACCCTTGGAATTTTGCCGTCTGAAAGTTCGGGTAACGAGGTAGTGGCAACCGAATGGAGCAGTGATGGCGAAATAGCATTAGCATCATCCCTCAGCACTTCTTTTGTAAACTATCAGCTTGCTGTTCGTGGGACAATAACATCGCAGGCCGGCGACCCCATACCAGGCGTGAATATTATTCAGAAGGGTACTACCAATGGTACAACCACTGATGGGGAAGGTAAATATTCGTTACTGGTTGCGGAGGAAGATGCCATTCTTGTATTTTCTTTTATCGGATATACAACCCAGGAGATTCCAATAAATCGGAGGTCCGTGATTGATATTACTTTGTCGGAGGATGTGCAGAGTCTGGAGGAAGTAGTGGTGATTGGGTATGGTGAACAGAAGAAAGTGAATCTTACAGGCAGCGTATCAACTGTGAATGCAGAAGAATTAAGGGTGGCGCCGATGCCGTCAATAACGCAATCATTGATGGGAAGAACATCGGGATTGTTTATTACAAACGTCAATGGTCAGCCGGGTCAAACGAAGACGAATTATAATATCCGAGGCTTTGGTTCACCCCTGATCATTATCGATGGCTATCCTGCTTCCGATAACGATTTTTCGCAGTTGGAGCCGAATGATATTGAAAACATAAGCATTCTAAAGGATGCGGCGTCAGCTGCGGTTTATGGAGCCCGGGCAGGTAATGGTGTTATCCTGGTGACAACGCGGAGGGGTGGCGTTTCTGAAGCGAAGATATCCTATACCGCTAATTATGCTTTACAATATTTTACGGTAGTTCCCGAGTTTGTGAACTCCGAACAATATGCCAGGATGGAAAACATGTCGCGGTACAACCAGGGATTAGCGCCTGTATGGACCAATGAAGATATTCAAAAATTCGCCGATGGTTCGGATCCAAATAAGTACCCGGATGTGGATTGGTGGAATGAAACCATACAGAAATACGCCCCACAGGTGCAGCATAATTTGAATGTGCAGGGAGGAACAGAAAAGGTCAAGTACTTTGTTTCAGGCGGATATTTCAGCCAGGAGGGCATGGAAACGTCTGGCGATACGCAGAACAAACGCTATACATTGCGCACCAATCTTGATGTTGCGGTAACCGAGAAGCTTAACATGGGCCTCAATCTATCGGTTTTAAATCAGGATTTTATGGGCCCTATTTACCAAATGGAAAGGATTGGCTCCAGGTTTGGTAATATGGGTGCCCTTTTCCGCGTAAGACCTTATTTCCCAAGGGAATTCCCTGATCCCACCAAGTTACCGGGTCTGCAGCAGGCCCCTCCTGTCGGAACAGAAATTGATAATGTGGGTTATAAAAGCTGGAATAAGTTCACCGGAGATGCCAAAGTGAAATTTTCATACGACCTGCCCTTTGGATTTCAGGCAAAGGCCAATTTCCATTTCTACCGAATGTACGATCAGTACAAGGAAAAAGCAAAACAGACGCCGCTCTATGACTATAACTGGGACACTGATGAATATACCCTTATCGGTTATACCAATAATCCCTCAAGATTGTATGAAATGAGTTTCAGGGAAGATAATCTAAATCAACAATATTTCCTTACGTGGAAAAAAACTTTTCAGGATCATAACTTTGACGCGTTGCTCGTCTATGAAATCCTGTCGAATGATGAAAGTTGGATTGATGCTTCCCGGATACGATATGATTTCGACATCGATTACCTTTTTGCAGGACCCGATCTGGACAAGGATAACAACGGAAGGGCTCTTGAAGGCGGTCGGAAAGGATGGGTCAGCCGGCTGAATTATGATTACAAGGGAAAATATCTTGTCGAACTGAATAGTAGGTATGATGCCTCACCAAAATTCCCGGAAGAAACACGGTGGGGATTCTTTCCCTCCGCTTCGGTGGGATGGATAATGTCAGAAGAGCCATTTATCAAGGACAATTTATCTTTTGCCAGTTTCCTGAAACTCAGGGCATCCTACGGACAACTTGGCTATGACAACATAGGTAACTTCCAGTATCTTCAGACCTATTCGGTTACGTCGCAGCATATCTTTGATGGGGTATCCAATGAGTTGAATAAAGGCATCAGAGCCGATGCGCTGGCCAATCCGTCAATCACCTGGGAGAAAATGTCGACCACCAATGTCGGCCTTGATTTCAGTCTGTGGGGCACCTTGCTGGAAGGTTCATTCGATTATTTTTACCGCTTGCGCAGTGACGTTCTCGGAACCCGTATCCAATCCATACCCAATATAGTAGGCGCCAATATGCCGCAGGTAAATTATGCGGAATATGATAACCGCGGTGTTGAATTAACTTTGAATCACCGGCATACCATTCGCGACATAAATTACAGCATTGGTGGCAACATCTCATGGAACAGGGAAAAAAGCCTGGTCATTGATCAGAATGATTTTGCAAGTGATGAGGCTTACAGAAGGGGCAACAGAATTGGTGAATGGACAGACCGGCAGTGGGGTAAAATGACCGATGGACTTTTTCAGACGAAAGAAGAAATTGAAGATTGGGCTGACCAGGATGGGCGGAACAATGCCACTATTTTGCCGGGCGACGTAAAGATCATTGATTACAATGGTGACGGGAAAATTACATCGGAAGATGATGTCATTATTGGAAGAGGCAATTTTCCGAAATTGACCTACGGCATTAACATGTCAGTATCATGGAAAGGTATTAATCTCGGCATGCTGTGGCAGGGAGCGGGCCTGTATGATATCAATTTAAGAAGATCTCCCGATCTCACGTTGCCTTTCTATGCGGGAAATACACCCATTACCGCCATGCTCAAAGATTCCTATGTTCCTGAAGTTTCTGCGGAGAACCAATGGGTGCCTGCCAATACCAGTGCCAGATGGCCGCTTTACAGAACTGACAACTACAACCGGAGCCATTCCAGTTTCAGCAATCCCAATGATTTCTGGCTTCTCAATGGGTCATATATCAGGTTAAAGAATGTTGAAATCGGCTATACCATCCCTGAAAACATCACGCAGAAGGCCGGGATCGAAAGATGCAAGATCTATCTTTCAGGATTTAATCTCCTAACCTTTTCCGCCGTTGATTTTCTGGATCCGGAAGTTGATCCCCAATCCGCCTCAACGTTTGGACTTTATTATCCACCTGTGGGGACATACAATATGGGTGTGTTAATTCAATTTTAATTTTCAAAACTACAAATCATGAAGTCAATAAAATATATTCTCCTTTTATTCATCATTGCCTTCCAATCCTGTCAGGATGACGTGTTGGAAAGGTCACCGCTTGATAAAATACCTGAAGGTGATGTTTGGAATGATGAAGTGATGATGAATGCATATGTGACCAATATTTATAGCAGGCTGCCGATTTTCCCCTTTGCGAATAATTGGTATAACCAGACTGATGAAGGGACAGGTTCAACAGGGAACAGCAATAACGTCGCGCAGGGTAGCGTAAGTAAAAGCAGTGAAGCCAATGCTTACTGGGATTACGGCTTCATTAGAGATTTAAATGTTTTCCTTGAAAAGGTCGGACCTTCCACGGTAAATGAATCCGCTAAAAAGCAACTGGAGGGTGAAGTCCGGTTCATCAGGGCATTCGCCTATTTTGAAATGATGAAACGGTATGGGGGCGTGCCTTTGGTGGATGTTGTAATCGATCCTTTTGCTGAGATCGATAAAAAATATTCTGAAAGGACAACCGAGGAAGCAATAGCTGATTTTATTGACAGCGAATTGACAACGGCTATTGACTTATTACCCGAAGTAACCACGCCAAAAGGAAGAGTGAATAAATGGGCTGCCCATGCCTTAAAAGCCCGTGCCATGCTTTGGGCGGCTTCGATTGCCAAATACGGAACTGTTCAGATTGACGGATTAGTCGGTATTACTTCGGGAAAGGCCAATGATTACTATACAAAAGCCAGCGCAGCGGCGGATGCCGTTATTAATTCTATGCAATATTCCCTTTTCAATGCTATGCCGGACGATAAATCTGAGAACTATCGAAAAATCTTCGTGGCTGAAAATAATAGTGAGGTCATTTTTGAAAAACCATATGATGGCGTAAATGTAGCTCATAGCTGGGATGCCTGGCAGGGGCCCAATCAATGGGCAGTAAGAGGTGGGACGGGCAACCCCACACTGGACTTCATACTCGGATACGAAAATATTGACGGATCGGCCACCCAGCCCGTCTTTGGTCCCGGTCAGTTATACAATAATGGAGCTGAACCCTTTGCTAACAAGGACCCAAGGTTATTCGCCACTGTATTCTTTCAGGGTGACCCATGGGCCTCGGGAACAGTGCTGACGTATGAAGGTATTGATCCGAGCGTTACACCGGATCCCGCTTCCGTGATCCGCAATCCCAATTCAACCCACGAAGGCGTTCCGGCAACAGGTTTGGATTCCAGATCCCAGACAAAAGATGATTTCAGCACAAATTCCGGATTCATTATAAAAAAATATATTGATGATGGCGCCACCAAAATTCCTGAGAATCAAAGCAAGAGTAACTGGATCGTTTTCCGTCTTGCCGAAATGTACCTCACGAAAGCTGAAGCCGAGTTTGAAATAGGAAACCTGACGGATGCCGCGGATGCCCTAAACATGACTCGTAGCAGAGCAGGAATAAGCCTGGTGGATCAATCTACTATAACACTCGACAAAGTGAGAACGGAAAGGAGATCTGAGCTGGGCTTTGAAGGAGATCATCGGTACTGGGACTTGCGAAGATGGAGAACCGGACAGGGTGTATTAAGCAAAAGATTTCAGGGATTGCAGATCATCCTTCATCATGAAAGCGGACAATTTTATTTTATCCCGTTCGACTGTGAATCTTTCACGCGTGTTTTCAGACCGGAGCATTACTATAATCCCATCACTAACGCAAGGATTGATAATAACCCGGACTTAGTTGAAAACCCATTGTATTAACCTTTTAATCGGAGAATGATATGAAACTACTTAGAAAAATAAAGGTTTTGATCTTTCTGTCACTGGTGCTTTTATGGATAACCAGTTGCGAAAGGGAGAATATAGTTGATTTTGGAAATGGCGGCGCCATTTCAGGAACCGTGAAAGATCCGAATAATAACGTTGTGGCCGGTAGTATTACCAGCACTACTCTTGTCGTCAGAGCTTTAGGTGATGGTGATCAGGTAACAACAGACATGCGTGTAAACGGTGATGGAACTTTCCAAAATACAAAATTGTATCCAAAGCAATATAAAATTTGGATTGCAGGTCCGGTATCCATGACGACGGATACCCTTCTTATCGATTTTTCAAAAGAGAAGGTAGTAACGAAAGATCTAATAGTCACTCCCTTCATTACGGTAAGCCAACCTGCTGTTGTAGGGAGCCCGACGGCCACCACGGTCGATATTGGCTATGATATAACAGGAAATGACGGGAAGGTAGTCTCAAAACGTGAGTTGTATTGTAGCACGAACCCCTTTCCGGATGCCAGCACCGGATCAGGACCATTTTATCATTCCATAAAAACATCCCTGGGTGCCAATACGGGAAATATTTCGGTTACAGGTTTGACGGCCAATACCAAATATTATATCAGGATTGGTGCACAAGCTACAGGAGCGAGCGGATTTAATTACAGCGAGCAGATTGTTATAACAACAACTCAGTAAGTTTATGGCACGAGGGTCTCCTCCTTCTCCCGACGCATCGTGAGAAGGAGGACCTTGTGGCTAAACTATCTAACGAAGGAACGTCCATCAGAAATAATCTTTAAATCATTATTATTACTTCGCTTTTTATAAAATGATTATATCTAAATACTGGTTGTCCGTATTTGTGTGCATGATGAGTGCTTCGATAACCGGAGCGGTGTTGGGGCAACGGGCTCGGTGGGATGTTCCCCGTTTAATCATATTAACCGACATTTCCGCTTTTTTGCACGCGGAAGGGGAGCCTGACGATAGCCAATCGCTGATCCGGCTGATGTTATATACCAATGAATTACAAATCGAGGGTCTGATTGCCACTTCCAATCTGGGTCATGGCCAGCGAACACGCCCTGAATTGATCAGAAAAGTGGTCGATGCATATGGAGAGGTTCAACCTAACCTCCTGTTGCACGACAAAAATTATCCTCCGGCGAGTGAATTATCCGCGCTCATCAGGAAAGGCACGCCTATCGCCAGTCCCAAGGTACCGGTCGACCAAAGCATCGGAGAGGGCAAAGACACGGAAGGCTCTGAATGGATCATCAAGGTAGCAGACAGGAAAGATCCGCGGCCGGTATGGATAGCCATCTGGGGTGGATCGGCTGACTTAGCGCAGGCGCTATGGAAAGTGAGGGGGACCCGTGAACCGGAACAGGTAAAAGAATTTATTTCCAAAATACGGGTGCACGCCGTCTATGACCAGGACGCAACCGGTCCGTGGATCAGAGAGGAGTTTCCCGAATTGTATTATATCTTCCGCCATCACGGAATCAGGGGCATGTACCGCGGCGGTGATACAACTTTGGTTAGGTCGAACTGGGTGGAAACCAATATCCGAAATAATCACGGTGCCCTGGGTGCGCTCTATACAAATTATAGGGGCGGTGATATCTGG
>JBBEBN010000331.1:0-13569 GCA_040882305.1 Cyclobacteriaceae bacterium | reverse complement strand
CGTTTCGATTAAACCAAATTACCGCCTCTCTCAGCGTATCTTTCTGGTAATCAATGTGAGCTTCCTTTTCAAAAAGACTCTCCTTTTTTCTGTTTTGACCACTTCCTTCCAAAATGGGAGTGCAAAGGTATATTCTGGCATGTCAATATGCAAGGGCAGCCAAAAAATATTTTACAGAAAACCGCTCAACCGCGGCAGAAACACAAGACATCAGCCGCCAAAAAAGCCATTCGGCCTTATGAAGTGACAGCCTGGCCCAAAAAAGGATGCCGGTACACTGTCTGCGTCCGGTCAGGGCCGGTGGAAATCAAAGTGATGGGTACATTCAGATGCTTCTCCAGAAAATCTATATACTGACGCAACGCAGCGGGCATCGCTTCATCGGATATTCCCGCCAGCTTGCAATTCCATCCCGCCAACTCCTCGTACACCGGCGTAACCTTCTCGTGAATCAGTTCATAAGGAAGTACGTCGGTAAGGCTACCGTCTTTCAAACGGTATTTCGTGCAAGCCTTGATCACGGGAAAAACGTTCAGGACGTCAGCCTTCATCATCAGCAGCTGCGTCACACCATTGATCATGATGGAATACTTCAGCGATGGAAGATCTATCCAGCCCGTGCGCCTGGGGCGGCCAGTAGTCGAACCGAATTCATTGCCCTCCTTGCGGATCAACTCGCCCTCTTCATTCAACAGCTCGGTGGGAAACGGCCCGCCCCCAACGCGTGTGCTATACGCTTTGAAGATGCCAAACACCTCTCCGATATGGCGCGGCGCAATCCCCAGACCGGTACACGCCCCGGCCGTCACCGTACTGGAACTTGTCACAAAAGGATAACTTCCGAAATCGATGTCGAGCAAGGAACCCTGCGCGCCTTCCGCGAGAATACTCGACCCTTTTTTTAATTCATGATTCAGAAAATACTCACTCTCTATCAGCTGGAATTGCTTCAGAAAAGCAACGGAATCGTAAAACTGTCTCTCCAGATCCTTCCAGTCGTATTCAAC
The DNA here is from genome assembly GCA_040882305.1 of Cyclobacteriaceae bacterium. Lineage (GTDB taxonomy): Bacteria > Bacteroidota > Bacteroidia > Cytophagales > Cyclobacteriaceae > Chryseosolibacter. Next base: position 12,562 of record JBBEBN010000331.1, on the reverse strand, counting down.
CTCATAATCCTTCAGAATATGAAAATGGGCAGCGGTCAGTTTCTTAACCCGGTCCGCAAAATTATCGGCAACAATGTCGCCTATACGCAAACCCTGCCTCCCGATCTTGTCCTGGTAAGCCGGCCCGATACCCTTCAGGGTGGAGCCTATTTTATTCTCTCCTTTCGCTTTCTCATAAGCCTGATCCAGCAATTTATGGGAAGGCAGGATGATGGTGGCTTTCTTCGAAATGAACAGATTCTGTTTGACCTTAAGATTGTACTTTTGAAGTTTCTCAATCTCTGCGCGAAATACTATGGGGTCGAGTACCACGCCGTTTCCAATGACGTTCTTCGTGGTCTCCCTGAAAATTCCGGAAGGGATCTGGTGCAATACGTGTTTAATGCCGTCAAACTCCAGCGTGTGCCCCGCATTGGGACCGCCCTGAAAACGGGCGACAACATCGTAACGGGGCGCCAGCACATCCACAATCTTTCCCTTACCTTCATCACCCCATTGAAGGCCTAACAATACATCTACTTTAGACATTTTATTTCTTGGCAGTTTTAAAAACTTCTTCTTCGTTTTGAATGACCTGGAAAATAGCGTTGAGCTTGGTGATGACCAGTAGTTTTTGAACAGTCTCCGACGGTTTCATCAGGTAAACTTCCCCACCCTTGTTCCTGAATTTGGTGAGTATGGTGATGAGCACGCCAATACCGCTGCTGTTAATGTACCTGAGCTTTGAGATATCAACGATGCACACCATGATCTTGTCCTGAATGGCGGTGCTCACCTTGTCCAGAATATTCGCACCATTGTCTTCGCCGATGAGATCGCCCGATAATCTTAAGATCAGTGCATTTTCTTTTATCTCTTGCTCAAATATCATGGCATGGATGGGTTTATTTCGACTTTTCGGTTTTCGCAATTTTCTCGGGTGCAAGCCGCATACAATATCAGTGAATGATGCAGTACATTGAAATGAAGGATCTCCTCCACGGTCGTCTGAATATTCTGGATGCGCGGGTCACAAAATTCGACAACCTTGTGGCAATCCGTGCAGATCAAGTGGTCATGTTGCTTGTATCCGTAGGACTTTTCGTATTGCGCGAGATTTTTTCCGAACTGATGTTTTGAAACCAGGTCACATTCCACCAGCAGGTCGAGGGTATTGTAAACCGTCGCCCTGCTTACCCGGTAATTCTTGTTCTTCATGCTGATGTACAGCGATTCCACATCAAAATGCCCGGTCCGGGAATAGATCTCCTCTAAAATGGCATAGCGCTCGGGCGTTTTTCTCAACTCCTTGTTTTCCAGGTAGGCTGTGAAAATCTTCTTGACTTCTTCGTATATCGTTGGATTCAGCGGCATATTTCAATAGCGGGGTCAAAGATAGCATTCACATCCCCCTTTCAAAAGTGATTTATTCGTTAGAGTCGAATCTGCTGACTTTTATAACCCCTTCCACACTCAGCAGCTTGTTTATCAATTGCTCCAAATGGCGTGTGTCGTTGACATATAACATAATTTCCCCTTCAAAAATGCCGGAATCAGTGTGAATTGACATCGAGCTCATGTTCACCTTCAGCTCTTCGGAGATGATCTTTGATACATCGTTGATCAACCCTACCCTGTCTGCACCCCTTACTTTCAGGCCGGTAAGGAACGCCACCTCGTGCTGGGAAGTCCATTTTGCTTTTACCACCCGGTTTCCGTGTTGTGACAGCAATTCCGGAGCATTAGGGCAATTGGTCCGGTGGATCTTGATGCCCTCGTTGACAGTGACAAACCCAAAAACGTCATCTCCGGGAATGGGTGTGCAGCATTTGGCCAGCTTATAATCCACCACATCCATGTCCTCCCCAATGAGCAGGCTGTCTTCATAGCGGCCCTTGATCCGGTGAATCTCCTGTTCAACAGGTTTTGCGTCGGCAATGGGCACATTGGGTCTTGACCGGATAGGAGACGCCGGCTTGTTCTCCACAAACCGTTTGATATCTGCCGTCGTAATAAAGCCCGCACCCACGCGATAATAAAGATCGAAATGCGTGGGCGCTTTAAAATAGTCGCGCATCTGCTCCAGTATTTGCTGGCTGGGATCCTCCTTCAACTGCCGCACCTTTCTGAAAACGATTTCCTTGCCATCTTCCGCCAATTTCTTTTTATCCTCCTTCAATTCTTCCTTGATCCGGGCCTTGGCTTTCGAACTCACCACAAATCGCAGCCAGTCTTCATGAGGTTTCTGTTTCTGCGAAGTGAGTATCTCAATCTGATCGCCGTTCTTCAAAACATAATTGATAGGAACCAGTTTGTTGTTGACCTTGGCGCCAATACATTTTGAGCCTACCTGCGTGTGGATCTCGAACGCGAAATCGAGGGCGGTGGCTCCATAGGGAAGGTTCTTCAGTTCTCCCTTTGGCGTGAAGACGAAGACTTCATCACTGAAAAGATTTCCCCTGAAATCGTCTACAAAATCCAGGGCGGAATGGTTGTGCTCTTCCAGAAGATCCCGGACACGGGCGAGCCACTTTTCCAGGTTTGATTCGGCCGTGGAATTCGTGTCCTTATATTTCCAGTGGGCAGCGTATCCTTTCTCGGCGATCTCATCCATCCTTTTCGTGCGGATCTGCACTTCCACCCACTGTCCGTTTTTCGCCATGACCGTTGTATGAAGCGATTCATAACCGTTTGCTTTCGGCGTACTGATCCAGTCGCGAAGCCGGTCAGGGTTAGGCGTATAATAGTCGGTCACGATAGAATACACCTGCCAGCATAGCGCTTTCTCCTGTTCCTCCGGTGTATCTAAAATGATCCGGATGGCGAAGAGATCAAAGACCTCCTCAAAGGGTATGTTTTGTTTTCGCATTTTATTCCAGATGGAATAAATGGATTTTGGCCGCCCTTTGATCTCGTATTTGATCTTGAGCTTATTCAGCTCTTCGTCAATGGGAACCATGAATTGTTTGATGAACTTGCTTCGAACCGCTTTCGTGAGATCAATCTTCTGAACGATGGTGTCGTATATATGCCGGTCGGTAAAGCGGAGGTAAAGATCCTCGAGCTCCGTTTTGATGGCGTTCAGGCCAAGACGATGCGCGAGCGGCGCATATAAATAGATGGTTTCAGATGCAATTTTCAGCTGCTTGTTTCTCGGCATGCTGTCGAGCGTGCGCATATTATGCAGCCTGTCAGCGAGCTTGATGAGAATCACCCTGACATCTTCCGAGAGTGTGAAGAGCATTTTGCGGAAATTCTCCGCCTGTTGTGAAGACCCATATTCGAATACGCCCCTGATCTTCGTCAAACCATCGATAATGCGGGAAATTTTTTTACCGAACATCCGCTCGATGTCGGCCAGCTCAATGTCGGTATCCTCCACCACATCATGCATGAGGGCGGCAATGATCGAGGTGGTTCCAAGGCCGATTTCCTCCGTACAGATCTCCGCAACTGATAAGGGGTGAAAGATGAAGGGTTCTCCGGACTTCCGGCGCATATCCTTGTGCGCCTCCAGGGAAATAGTAAATGCCTTTTTTATCAATTTGGCATCTCCGGCTTTAAGAATGGGTTTTGCTTTGCGTAATAACCTTCGGTACCGATTTATTATTTCTTTTTTCTCCTGCTCGGCGTCTATTACCATCATTGATCACTAAAGTTTTTGCGCTGACTTTACTACTTCGCTCGTACTTTGGCCGCTAACCTGAGCGTGTACCCGTGAGCTTACGTAGTACGCGGTATGTTCACTCGTAATTTAACTGTTTTATGAGTAATCAGGGCCTTGTTACTTAAACAATCAGAAATTATTCTTTATTCCCGAAATATCCCTAAATTTGCGCTCCTTTTGCACCGGACTATGCGCCAGCAGATTAGGATCTGGCAAAAACATCAGCGGATGTGGCGTAATTGGCAGCCGCGCCAGACTTAGGATCTGGTGCCGAAAGGCGTGGGGGTTCGAGTCCCTTCATCCGCACGCACCGTGCACTGCCAAGCCCCCGGCGAGGTAGTACTGTGTACTACGTAGCTTAGGCGGAGTAGTATGAACCCCCGGTCCGGAATTCAAGACGGTGTCGGGGGTTCTTGATTTTTTTTTTAACATCAAACGTTAGAAGTTTTGGAAATTACATTAGACAAAAAGACCAACACGGAGGGCTTAATTAAAATTAAATTAAGCGAGGGTGATTATCAACCCAAGGTGGAAGAAAAAGTGAAAGATTACGCCCGCAAAGCAAATATCAAGGGATTCCGCCAGGGGAAAGTGCCTACCGGTGTGATCAGAAAAATGTTTGGGAAATCCATTCTGGTCGATGAGATCAACCACCTGCTGTCGCACAAAATAACCGACTATATCAAGGACAACAATATCCGGATCCTCGGCGAGCCCCTGCCAAATCACGACAAGACCAGGGATATTGACTGGGATGCCCAGAAAGACTTTGAGTTCGAATATCAGATAGGGTTGGTGGAGGACTTCACATACGATCTGTCTCCGAAAACAAAGGTAAAGGCCTATAAAATTGACGTCGATGACAAGACGGTTCAGGAAACCCTGCAGGATCTTAAGAAACGATTCGGAAAGGTCACTTACCCGGAAGTAAGCGAATCCGGGGATTCCCTTTTCGGCGATCTGCGCCTGAAGGATACGGGCGCAGAGAACGCGGATGCGTTTAAAAAAGAACACGCTTCCGTACCCATCGAAAAGGTGGAGAAAAAGGAGCAACAGAAATTCATCGGCGCGAAAAAAGAAGATGAAATAGAATTCGACCCTTCCAAAATTTACAGCGATGAATCGTTGATGACCGAATTGCTGGGTCTCTCTCCGGAGGAAGCAAAAGCCGGCACGTTCATAATAAAGGTAAACACCATGAGCAGAACGGAACCCGCCGAATTAACGCCTGAACTCTTCGACAGAGTGTTTGGAAAAGATGTAGCCAGGACCGAGGAGGAATTTATCAATAAGATCCGGGAGACCATCGGCGAAAATTACAAGCGCGAAACAGACCATTTTCTGGATCACCATATCGAAGATCTTTTTCTTGAGCACACGAGCATCAACCTTCCCGCGGACTTTCTAAAGATGTGGCTTAAGAGCACCAGTCAGGGACAGGTAACGGATGAAGTGCTCGACAATGAATTCCAGCATTATGTAAAGGGACTGAAGTGGGACCTGATCAAGAACAGGATCGCCGATGACAACAAGATCAAAGTTGAGGCTGACGAAGTCCGCGATAAGGCAAAGGAGATGATCGTGGCCCAATTCGGAGGACAGGCTTTCGCCGATCAGCTCAAAGACAAACTCGATGCGATTGCCGAGAATTACCTTTCCAATGAAAACGGCCAGAATTTCATGCGTTTATACAACCAGTTGCGCAGCGAGAAGATCATGAAGCACATCCGTGAAAATATTACCGTTGAAGAAGAAAGCGTGCCAGTGGAGGACTTTAAGAAGATTGTTGCCGACCACAAGCATTGAACTTGTGCGGGCGCGCATGGGCCAAACAATAAAAAAAGGAAAAAAACGTCAATGGTTTTGAATACCGGTCTAACCGCTCAAAGCGGTCCTGACGGGTATTCACCGGGTAAACCCACTCACTTGATAAGAAAACGTAAATAGCTGCTATGGATAAAAACAATGAATTCAGAAAATATGCTGTTCATCACCTGGGCATGACCGGCAGTACTATTGATGGACATGCCCAGCGTATTGATAACATGACTCAATATGTTATTGAGGAGCGGCCGGGGAACTTCCGCGCAATTGACGTGTTTACCCGCCTGATCTCTGACCGCATTATATTCCTCGGAATGGCAATTGACGACCATATTGCCAATCTGATCACCGCCCAACTCCTTTTCCTGGAATCCTCCGATCCGAAGAAAGATATTATTATGTATGTCAACAGCCCTGGCGGATCCGTTTATGCCGGTTTGGGTATCTACGATACCATGAATTATGTCAATCCCGATGTTGCTACGATCTGCACCGGTTTGGCGGCCTCCATGGGTGCGGTATTACTGGCCGCCGGCACTGCCAGAAAAAGATCTGGTTTGCCCCACTCCAGGATCATGATCCATCAGCCGATGAGCGGCATGCAGGGGCAGGCTTCCGACATGGAAATTTCGCTGAAACAGACACTGGAGGTTAAAAAAGACCTGTATAATATTCTGGCTAGTCACAGCGGCCAGAAATACGAAAAGATCGAAAAGGATGCTGACCGCGACTACTGGATGCGGGCGAGCGAAGCGAAAGCTTATGGCCTTATCGATGAGGTTTTGGAAAGGAATCCACCGAACAAAGCATAAATGTGTTCAGGAGTCCGATGTGCAATTATTTGCGTATCTTTGTAGTCTGGCCGACTATGCTAAAGCTTCGTCGGCCGAGGCCGGCGCATCGGCCTTTATAATCTAAATTCAACTATGGCAGAAGTAACGTGCTCGTTTTGCGGGAGGAGTAAAAAGGATGTTGACCTGATGATCTCAGGTATTCATGCCCATATTTGTGATAAATGTGTGACGCAGGCAAGTCAGATCCTGCAGGAGGAAAAGAAAAGTAAGACGGAAGCGGGTTTCTCTCCTAATTTCAAGCTCATTAAACCCAGGGAAATAAAGAAATTCCTGGATGAATACGTCATTGGCCAGGATGAGGCAAAGAAGATCATCTCTGTGGCGGTGTACAACCACTATAAGAGGCTCATGCAGCGCAAACTGGAGAGCGACGTAAACATAGAAAAATCGAATATCATCATGGTAGGCGAAACCGGAACGGGAAAGACCTATTTGGCCAAAACACTTGCCAAGATCCTTCAGGTTCCTTTCTGCATTGCTGACGCCACCGTATTAACGGAGGCAGGTTATGTGGGCGAGGACGTCGAAAGTATCCTCACGCGCCTGTTGCAGGCTGCCGATTACAACGTAGAAGCCGCTGAACGCGGCATCGTTTACATTGACGAGATCGATAAAATTGCACGCAAGTCTGACAACCCTTCCATCACGCGCGATGTCAGCGGAGAAGGTGTGCAGCAAGCCCTTTTGAAATTACTCGAGGGAACAGCGGTGAATGTACCGCCTCAGGGAGGGCGCAAACACCCGGATCAAAAAATGATCACCGTCAATACGGAAAATATTCTTTTTATCTGCGGCGGCGCATTTGAAGGTATCACCCGTTTTATCGGAAACCGTCTGAATACAAAACCTCTTGGATTTATTTCAGCCGTCGATGGCCTCCATCCCGGCGACATTGACAAAGACAACCTGCTGCAGTTTGTTTCAGCCCAGGACCTGAAAAGTTTCGGATTGATCCCTGAACTCATCGGCCGTCTTCCCGTGGTATCGTACCTCAATCCTCTGGACAAGGAGGCGCTGCGCCGCATCCTGACAGAACCGAAGAATGCGCTGATCAAACAATATCAGAAGCTCTTCGAAATGGAAAACATCGAACTTGAATTCAAGGAAGGTGCCATTGAATTCATCGTTGAAAAAGCGCTCGTCTTCAAGCTCGGCGCCCGTGGCCTCCGCAGTATCTGCGAAGCCATTATCAATGATGCGATGTTCGAACTGCCATCAGAAAAAACTTCAGAGAAACTCAGCATCAACCGCGCATACGCGGAAGAGAAATTCAGCAAGTCACAGTACAGCAAGCTGAAAGTTGCTTAATGCGCTGATGTGTTCGTGTGTTCATGTGTTCATGTTCTCAACCTCAACCCCTCAGATATCCGACCATCAACCTCGCCGCATTCTCAGACGCGGAGCCGGTGTCGAGGACTTTAATGATGGCGTCATAATTCTCCAGGATCCCCTTCCTGTATCCTGTATCGGACAGCAGGGCCTTCAATTCCGCGCTCATCTTTTCAGCGCTCGCGTTATCCTGTATCAGTTCTTTCACGACTTCTTTTCCGGCGATAAGGTTTACCAGGGAAATGTAGGGCACTCTGATCACCATTTTCGCCAGCAGGTAACTCAGTCTTGCAGCTTTGTAAACCACCATCTGCGGCACTCTGAACAGGGCTGTCTCCAGCGTCGCTGTTCCCGACGTAACGATAGCGGCATCCGCATACCGCAGAAGATTATAAGTGTCTTCCTGCACGAACCGGACGTTGGAAAATCCTTTCAACAGCCCGTATAGATCCTGGTCGAGATTATTTACGGTGGCCACCGCAAACTGAATCTCTGGAAAGCGGGTTACCACTTCGCTCATCACCGGAATGACGCCCAGCAATTCCTGCTTCCGGCTGCCGGGAAGCAACGCAACGATGGGGCTGCCGGCGTTCAGATTCCTCTTTGAGAGGAAGGCATTATCCGGTTGGTGTGACTTTACCGCATCCAGCACCGGGTTCCCCACGTAATCGACCTCCCAGTTAAATCTTTTATAAAAATCTTTTTCAAATGGAAGGATAACAAACATCCTGTCAACGTTGGCTTTAAGCTGATGCGCGCGACCCTGGTTCCACGCCCACACCTTGGGAGAGATATAATAATACACCCTGATGCTCTTTTTTCTGGCGATGCGCGCCATTTGCCTGTTAAAGCCGGCGTAGTCAATGAGGATAACGACATCGGCCTTAAACGCAACAATGTCCTTTCCACACTTTCTCAGGTAACCGGAAATTTTAATGATGTTCAGGAGTACTTCGACAAAACCCATGACTGCAAATTCAGCATAGTGAACGAAAAGCTCCACCCCTGCCTGCTGCAGATATTCTCCGCCCAGCCCCCTGAAAATGGCGTCGGGATCATGGTTGCGGATTGCCTTTACAAGATTGCTTCCGTGAAGGTCGCCTGAGCGTTCGCCTGCAATGATGTAGTACCTCATCAGTCGATAGTCCATGGTCGATGGTCGATAGCCAGTACTGCCATGGACCATGGACTATGGACTATGGACTGAAGACTATTCTCCAAAATATTCAACATAATTGCGGGGTGTTTCATAGAGACGGATGGAGTGCAGTTGCCCCGATTTGGTAACGGATGGAAGGTGTTGCGCAAGGATTTTCCAGATCTCCACGACGAGGTTTTCACAACTCGCCAGTTTATCTTTCATGAATTCAACATCCAGGTTGAGATTCTTGTGGTCGAGTTTATCGATCACCTCACGTCGGATCATGGCGCTCAACTTTTTCAGGTCCACGACAAAGCCTGTTTCCGGATCCGGTAAACCTTTGATCGTCACAATCAGGTCAAAGTTGTGACCATGCCAGTTCTCATTGGCGCACGGACCGAATACTTCCGTATTTTTTTCTTTACTCCACGAGGGGTTGTAAAGTTTATGGGCCGCGTTGAAGTGTTCTTTTCGGGAGACGTAGAGCATGAATCTTATACAGTAAGCATTACAAAATAACAACCAAAATTATTATGAAGCCATCATTCCCGGACTTCTCTTTGAATTGTTATCGGCCTCCCGGAAAAAAAAGAGGCCGCTTATTAAAGCAGCCTCTTTATAAAGGATCGGTCAGGGAACTAGTTTACATCCCAGAACACGGATTTGTCCAGAGTATCGCCACCGATGTTGGAACGCGCAGTCTCCACATTTTCCTCGTTCAACGAGTACTCTGTAACAGGGTACGTATAACGTTTAGGCGTGGGAAGATCAGACAATACAGCTATTGGCATAACGGGATGATCGTAAAACCGGACTGTACTCCATGCTTCGAAGCCCTGGTCATAAAGGGAGATCCACTTCTGTACCGCAATCCGCTCGAACGGTGTGCCTGCAGCAGTCGTATAGGCTACCTCCGCCTGAGCGAGGTACGCATCCGCAGCCGCCTGGTCACCACCGCTCCAGTAAAGGATTGAAGATTCGATACCGCTGTTGTAGAATTCCTCGGCAGTTCCGCCCACATTATATCCGCGCTCGGCCGCGTCTGCCAGCAGGAAGGCAACTTCCCAATAGCCCATGATGATACCCGGGAAGGTAGGATCTTCCTGGAGTGTTCCAGGGTGGGAGAAAGTGTTGTACGCGTTGTTATCGCCGTATTCGCCGCCGACAAACTCGCCAGCATAGGTATCGCGGTAATAATAGGGCAGGCGCGGGTCATTGAGCGCATTCATCGGATCAACCAGCGTGGCAGCAGCAACATAGTCGGAGCGTCCACTCTGAACCAGCGAAACCCACAGGGTGTTCGTATTCTGTGTTGCGCTTGTATATCCCAGCATGAAATTGTCGTCATCGGATGTGAATACGCCGCTGGCCACAGCCTGCTCTGCAAGCGACTTGGCAGTACCATCATTGACATCAGCCAACCGGATAGCCATACGCAGCTTCAACGAGTTGGCAAACTTCTTCCACTGATCGCCATCGCCGCCGTACACAAGGTCGTAGTCACCCATTTCGCTGTCACCGCCAAGCTGGCCGATAGCCGTATTGAGGCGGCTGATCAGATCGTTGTAGATCGCTGCATCGTCGTCATATGCGGGGGTGACATCGTCGGAGAGCGCCTGAGTGTAGGGAACGTCACCGAAAATATCCGCCAGCACATGGTACGAGAAGATGGTCAATACTTCGGCCATCGCCAGCTGGTTTCCCTTGGCAGTGCTACTGAGGAACTGATCCGCCTCGATAGCCATCTTTGCATCGGCGAGGTCGCGGATCACTTCAGCGTAAAGCCTGTTCCATGCTGCGCCGTTCACATTGCGTTCTACGAGTTCATAGTTCGATTCGTCAGCATAGGTAGTTTGTGCCCACTGTTGCGCCCACAGGCGGAAGTTGTTCACGTTCACGCTGGGTTCTGTCATGAAATCAAACAGATCCTTCGTTGCATTGGCGAAAAGCGCCCCTCCCGGAACTTGCTCCGGGTTCTTGATGTCCTTGTTCAATTCGGTAAGATCTTCGCAGGACATGATGGTCAGGAAGGCAAGACCGACTAATATAATTTTTTTCATCTTTTTCATTTTTGATGGATTAAGATTTTTCGATCAAAGCTTCAGACCAATGTTGAAACCATACTCTTTCACAGCCGGGTATGCGCCTGACTGATTTCCAAGGTTGTTACCAGCGCTCAATCCTGATTCGGGATCAGAGTAAGGTGAGTTCTTGTGAATGATCCACAGGTTGCGGCCGATCAGGGAAATATTGATACCCGTGAACGGGGTCTTTGTGATGATCGAAGAAGGCAGCGAATAGCTGAGCGATACTTCGCGCAACTTCACGTACGTAGCATCCCATACGTGCATGGCATTGGGCGCCACAGCATAGCCAAGTGTGTTGGCGTAGTCGCCTGCCCACAAAGCCGTTGTATTTGGTGTGCCATCGGAAATAGGCCTGTTATTTTCATCAGTTCCGGTCTGAACCACTCCCTGCATGTGAGACTCATCTGAATCCCAGTCGCTCCAGTAGAATCCACCACCGTCTGAAGGATCAGTACGAACGGGATTGCCATTTTTATTCGTTCCGGAAGTGATGTCATAGATACCAGTTGCGTAACCGTACCAGGTGTCGAGGGAAAAGAAGTCACCACCTTTTTGCATATCGATGAGGAAGCTCAGGCCAATGCCTTTGTAAGTCAGCGTATTCTGGACACCACCGATCCAGTCGGGGTTGATATCGCCGATCACTTCAGGTGTTGCTGTCTTTGCATAACGCATGCCGTCGCGCGTCGTGAAAGGATACACAATAGGAGTTTTTCCGTCAGTGTGGTAGATGAAATTGGTACCGCGAAGCGTTCCGAACGGTTCACCTTTTGTGGCGTTCAGAGTCACACCACCCTGTACGCTGTTAAGTTGCAGGTTGGTTTGGTCCTGGAACAGGGACACAACTTCGTTTCGGTTGCGCGCCCAGTTAATATTGACTATCCAGTTAAGATCACCTGAGCTGATCGGTACACCCCTCAAACTCAATTCGACTCCCTGGTTCTGGATCTCGCCTGCATTAACAATGTCTGTGCGGCGGCCCGTTGCACCAGTCACATCAGCTCTAAAGATCTGGTTAAAGCTGTTCGTCTTGTACGCCGAGAAGTCGAGGCCGAGGCGATTTTTGAAGAAGGCCAGTTCCAGTCCGGCTTCAATGCTCTTGGTATTCTCACTGACGAGCGCAGGATTCCGCCTGATGGCGCTGGCAGATGCCAGCGGAACACCGTTAAACGGCGTGTTAAGAATATAGATATCGTTCACGAGTTGCGGATCTGCCAGGTTTCCAACTTCAGCGTAATTCAATCGAACTTTACCAAGGCTAAGCCCACCAACATCCGTCAACTCGGAGAATACAAATGCAAGGGATGCCGAAGGGTAGAAATATCCTTTGCTTTCTTCTGGTAACGTAGAGGCTACATCGTAACGGCCTGTAACGTCGAGATAGAGCATATTGGCGAACCCGAGGTTCACCTGTCCGAAGTATCCGTTGACACCCACCTCATTGTGGGTTTCGGTTGGCGCATTCGGAATGCTGATGCTATTGGAAAGCGAATATACCTTGGGAGTAACAAGTCCTCCGTTTGTCTGAGCGAGGATTCCGTCAACAACCGTTTTGCGGAAGTTGGCACCCAGTAATCCGCCCAAACTGAAATTGTCGCTGAAGGCCTTATTTATGCGCAATAGCAGATCAAGGTTATTTTCCGAGAAGATCCTGTTGTTGCGCGAATAGCTGGATACATCA
>JBBEBN010000330.1:0-13482 GCA_040882305.1 Cyclobacteriaceae bacterium | reverse complement strand
CAATGCGTAGCATCCCCATGGGATAAACCACTCTACCACTCCTCTGTATTTCAAAATTTGCAATAGGCATCCCTATGGGACAAGACCGGTGCAATGCGTAGCATCCCCATGGGATAAACCACTCTACCACTCCTCTGTATTTCAAATAATGCGGTTTTCTTTTAAAAACTTATACCCTTCTACACTCTTGAAAAACAATTCTCTTTTATAGGCCCCAGACCTAGTTGTGAAGGCCTCTTGGTAGTGAAGCCTCCAGGGTCTTTTAGCTTTCGTTGACCTGACCCTTCCGGCATTGTGTCTCCTCAATCGAGTCTCCAGGACTTTAGCACTACCGTAGTAGTAGGTTCCAAAAGACTCACTTTGAAGTATATATGCGAAGTACTCCATTCGAACCCCCGGACCCCGTAAAGGGTCTCCGGTTTTTGCCATAGGCATCCCTATGGACAAGACCGGTGCAATGCGTAGCATCCCCATGGGATAAACCGCTCTACCACTCCTCTGTTTTTCTTACATACTCACTCTATAATTAATATATCCCCAGGGACAAGACCAAAGCATCCCCATGGGATAAACCGCTCGACCCGTCCTTTTGTTACCAAAACCCCCACCAGGGACTTTGTACGGGCTGCAAATCTAAAATGTTTCCGCAATTCCAGCAAAACGGCAGCGATAAAATTCCCGATAGGATGTAAAGGCCTTTTACCGGCAGAAAGTTCACACTTGGGCGCGCACGAAATGGTCCAGCCTGTCTTGCTCGAAGAGATAGCGACCGGTATCCGGCGCCACGCCACCTCAGCGATCGTCAGGACTTTTCAATCATTTCCAAGCTTTTGCCCTTCTCAAATGGTCGCCCGCTGGCGGACGTTTTATAGCTGAAAACGGACGAAAACCGCCAGTAATACCCTACCGCAAACGGGAAACGGCACTGGCTTGATGTTTGGGTATAAGGCACATACACACCACGGACCCATGCTATATAACTATTTGAAAATCGCACTTCGACTGTTTGAGAGGAACAAGCTGGTCAGCGCCATCAACGTCGGGGGACTGGCGCTCGCCCTCGCAGGAAGTCTCCTTATCGCCATATTTATCCTCGATGAGCTGAGCTATGACCGCCATCACGCAAATGCCGAACGTATATACCGCGTTACCAGGAATTTTTTGTCTCCGGATGGAAGTGTTACGCTTCACCTGGGACCAGTAGCCCCTCCGTTCGGCCCACTCCTGGAAAACGAATTTCCGGATATCGTCGAGACGGCGCGCACACGAGGTTATTACGGTACGGTCAACACACTTTCTGAAGGGGGAACGCACAAGGAAACCCTCGACATCCAAAATGGCTACTACGCCGAGCCGTCTGTTTTTAGTTTATTCACCATCCCCATAATAGCCGGTGATCAAGAGACAGCCCTGGACAAACCGAACACGATCATGATTTCTGACGCGACGGCGATGAAGTTCTTCGGAACACTCGATGTCGTGGGCAAACAACTTGAAGGCAACAACAACCCCATGGTCATCACCGGAGTGTACAAAGCCTTTCCGCCACAGTCTCACTGGCACCCGGATATGCTCGTAGCCTTCAGTACGCTCAACGACGACAACATCTATGGCAGCAGACGGCTGGAAACAGCGTGGGGAAATAATAATTTCAGCACCTATGTTCTGGTCAACGATCAGTTCGATCCGCAGAAGACTAAAGCACAATTCCCCGCATTCGTGGACAAGTACATGGTCGATCCTAAGAATCCGACAAAGCCCAGCTCGTGGACGAACCTTTTTCTGCAGCCCCTCACTTCCATCCATCTCCATTCGCACCTCGATTATGAAATCGAAACCAATGGAAGCATCGTACACGTCTATATCATGGGCGCCATCGGTCTTTTCCTTGTACTCATTGCCTGCTTTAACTTTATCAACCTCTCCACCGCCCGGGCTTCGACACGCGGAAAGGAGGTAGGGTTGCGCAAGGTTGTGGGCGCATACCACAAGCAATTGATCGCACAACACCTCAGTGAATCCATCGTCACCGCGCTTCTGGCTTTTCTGGTGGCACTTGTTCTGATTTCCATGGCCATTCCGTGGCTGAATGATTTCACGGGAAAATCCATTAAGCTTTCCGACTATGCTAATGCCACCACGTTCCTTCTCATTCCGGCAATCATGGTGTTCGTAGGAATCCTCGCTGGAATTTATCCCGCCTTCGTCATTTCGGCCTTCAAACCCGCCCTGATCATTAAAGGAAGGCAAGGATCAACACGGGGCACCGGTGGTATTCGCAAAGTACTCGTGGTCATGCAATTTTCGATATCCATTATCATGATCATCGCCACACTCATCACATGGCAACAGCTCACATTCCTCAACCAGCGCGAGCTTGGATACGCTAAGGACCAGGTGGTGACGCTGGGATATTATTTCGACGGCAGTCCCGATCGCTATGAAACCTTCTATCACGAACTGACGAACCATCCCGCGATCCTTAACGCAGGAAGGTCGAGCATCATTCCAACGGAAAGGTTACTGGACTACCAGGGAACTTCCGTCAGGCAGGGCGACAGCCTGGTGGCGACGGAGATCGTCATGAAAGATGTGCGTATAGACCATGAGTTTTTTGACACCTATCAGATACCGGTAGTTAGCGGGCGGAATTTCTCCAAAGAGATCAAATCAGACGACTCGCTCGGCTTTGTGATCAATGAGGCTGCCGCCAAAATGGTTGGCTGGAGTCCGGAGGAAGCGATCGGCAAGGTGCTGCAAAACGGCGACGTGACGGGCAGCGTGATCGGCGTTGTCAGCGATTTCCATTTTGAATCCCTGCACGAACCCATTGTGCCGGTGGTTTTTATCGGACAACAAAACTTCAACACCATCTCCGTGAAGGTATCTCGAACGGACATGGAGTCGGCGCTGGCGCATATTGAAGAAGTCTGGAAAATATTTCTGCCGGAAGTTCCTTACAGCTACAGCTTTTTAAGTGACAACTACCGGAATCTTTATCAGAGCGAGCAACGGCAGAATGAACTGTTTATTCTTTTTGCCGCACTCGCTATCTTCATCGCCTCCATGGGGTTGTTTGGATTGGCGACCTTCAATACCCTTCAGCGCAGCAAGGAAGTGAGTATCCGCAAAGTGCTGGGCGCGCCAGTTGCAAGTATCCTTCAGTTGCTCACGCGCGAGATACTGATCCTGATCTTTATCGCGAACCTCATCGCCTGGCCGTTAGCCTGGTACTTTATGAACGAATGGCTTGGACGTTTTGCGTATCATATTGAAATGAACATTGTCACTTATCTGCTCGCCGGAATATTCGCGTTGGTGATCACGCTGATCACCATTGGCAGCCAGACTGTCAAGACAGCCTTGACGAATCCGGCCACTGTGTTGCGGAATGAATGAGGGAGGTCCATTAATAAATAATGTACATAGCAAACCCGGGACCGGCATCAGGAATGTTTTACCTTTCAACCGGAATAAAATTTATCCTCCTTCCAATTTGCGGGATTGTTCAGAATATATTCATCGATGCGTTGGTATTCCTCCTCATCACGAATGATGTGATCGTGAAAGCGGGCTTGCCATCCAAAATCAGGTCGCAACGGATGTATCTTTCCAGATACTGCGGATTTGTATCCACCGATGATCGTTGATATTGTATTTTTCCCCGGATTTTGGAATCGCATTTGACCAATTGTTTTCGGGGGCTGGTCGATTGGAGGCATTTGCAGAGGTGGTGCCTGTAGAGACAAGGCCTGCCTTGTCTCTACCTGTTCAGACCGCACACATTTAGATGATACCTGATTCCCTTTCAGATTCACGATGCCATGAACATGGTTCGGCATAACAACATAGGGACCTAATTCAATGTTTTTCGCATGTTCAGTGATTTCCACCCAGCAGAAATCCGCAATTCTACCGGCGGGTGATAGGATCATTTGGTCATTTTGAATTTCCCCAAAAAAACATTCCCGGCATCTTGTACAAATCGTTACAAAATATGCCGCATCCCGACTATAATCCCACCATTGGGCGCGAGCGGATGAAATGCGGTATTTGTTTTTGTATTTGTCCATGAGGGTATTTGGACCACATTCTAAAAATACCACAGAACCGTATAACCAGAAAATGTTTCACGAACGGTTTTCTGATTAAATGATCTTTGACATTTTTTCCAAAATTTTTTTGATTGCCTGCATCAACCAAAGGAAGATATCATGAAAGAGGAGAGGTCCCCTCTCCCTCTGCGTTAGAATGCGCGATGGCGTGGGAGAGGGGCAGCACAAAATATGCTATCAGACAAAAGTAGAAGGGGGTGAGGTCTACGCAGCAGACGAGTGTTGACCACCCCGCGGAACGAAATCCCCCTTTCACTCCCTCCTCAACGACCTCACCGGATTCATCACCGCCGCCTTCAAAGTCTCAAAACTCACCGTCAGCAGAGTAACCAGAAAAATCATCCCCATCCCCAATCCATACAATCCCGGCCCCAGCGATACGCGGTATTGGAACGACTGGAGCCAGCCATCAAGAAGGTAATGTGAAAGTGGAATCACGATCGCAGCTGCGATCGCGAAAATGCGGAGGAACGATCCGAGCAGCAACCAGGCGATCTGCCGGACGGAGGCTCCATGTATTTTGCGGATGCCAATCTCTTTCGTGCGACGTTCAGCAGCGAACGAGGAAAGTCCGTACAGACCAAAGACCGTAATGAGAAGCGTCAGGACTGAGAATCCGGAGAAAAGAGAAGAGAGCGTCATCTCTGACTTATACATCCTGCCGAAAATCTCGTTCACAAAATAATATTGCATGCCGGTGCCGGGAAAGAGATCATTCCACGTGGCGTCAATCTCCTCAATCTTCTCCGCGACATTTCCCTTGGGCAATTTCACAAACACCATGGTTCCGGTCTTGTAGCCGCGAAGGTTGGGGTTTGGAAAAAGCGTCAGCGGATTGATCGTCATCTTCATCGTTTCATATGAGAAATCCCTAACCACGCCGATGACCTTTTGAGTGGCAAAGAATGGCTTACCTTCGCGGTCGCGGCCGAGCTGGATGGACGCCATTTCACCGATCACCTCATCGTTTGTTTTTCCGAGCGCCTTCACCGCGGCTTCGTTGATAATGAGCGCCGAAGAGTCCGCAGGATTAGCCGGATCGAAAGCCCGCCCGGCAATGATCTCAAGATCGAACAAGCTGAGGAAATCAAAATCCACAAGCATCTGGTTCCAGTTGTATTTCTGTTCGCCGAAACCTGAAATCGTCAGCGACGGCGTCGACTTTCCCCAGTGCGACAGTCGGGGGAACGCGTCCCCAAGGCTCACCTGCACAATTTCAGGATCCTGCAACAACGCCTGCTTGAACACATGAAATTTGTCGTACGGAAGGTTGGTGCTTCCGAACCGCACCATCATGATCTGATCACCCTGGCTATTTAATTTGGTATCGTACATCAGCTTGGTTTGCCGGTTCGTCGCAATCATTACAACGAGAAGGGCAAGGGCCATGGCATATTGAATCATCACCAGGAACCGCCGCACAAGCTCCGATCCTGTTCCCATGACCGCGGAGCCTTTGAGCACACGCGCAGGTTTGAATCCGCTGAGCAACAGCGCCGGGTAGCTCCCTCCCGCAAGGGACGCAAAGATCATCACACTAAAAAAGATCACTAACACGTTCGGCCTGAAGAGGTCCGCCATGATGAAATGCTTGCCGGACAACTGATTGAAATAAGGAAGGAAGGTCGTCGTCAGGCAGACGGCCAGGATCACCGACATAACAGAAAGGATTACTGACTCTGCAAAGAACTGGATCATCAGGCTTGCTCGCGAACTTCCGATAGCCTTGCGGATACCGACCTCCTTTGCCCTAACAGTGGCCTTTGCCGTAGCAAGATTCATGTAGTTGATGCAGGCGATGATGAGGATCAGCAGCGCCACGACGGACAACAGCGTTAGAGACCTTTTGCTCCCCAAGGTTCCCGTGTAATCCCAGGTGGCTTCGTCATTGAAATGCAGGTCCCGGAGCTTCACAGGAATTGGGAACACACTGGTCACGTATTGAGCATTATCCTTCTGCAGCTGGTCGCATTCTTTTTGCAGGAAGCCGACAAGTTTTTCAAAAGATGCGTTGTTGTTCAGCACCACGTATTGCTCAAAGGAAGCGCCGTCCATGAAGTTGGTGAATTCCGTTCGATAGGGTCGAAGAGATTGAATGTTGATCAGGTAGTGAAACCGGAACGTTGAATTGGCGGGGAAGTCCTGAAACACGCCGGTCACAGTGAGCGGTTGCTCTTCACCGTTTGTATAGGCATTGTCTTTCACGGTAATCGTTTTCCCCAGGGGAGACTGATCACCGAACAGAATCTTCGCAGCGGTCTGGCTGATGGCAATGGTGTTAGGATCCGTGAAGAGGTAGGCCGTATCTCCTTCGATGAGTTCAAGCGCGAACACCTCGGCTACCTGAGATTCCGTCCACCGCACATCATTCACCAGCACACTCTTTTCTGCCTCCTTGTTTTCGATGGTCGTCGGGAAATTCGCATGAAGCACGCGCAAAGTCTGCTGCACCTCGGGTACCTGCTCTTTGAGCTTGCGCGCCCAACTGCCTGGTGCCTCATTTACTTTCTGTGACGAACCATCGGTATTGGTGTATCCAAAACCGAGGCGCCAGGTCCGGTCCTCATAGGGATGCATCGAATCGAAGCCGAGTTCATCCTGCACGTAAAGAATAATAAACACGGCGCTGGCGAGTCCTATGCTCAGGCCCGTTAAGTTAATAAGCGTTGCACGCCGTTCCCGAAGGAAATGCCGGAACGCGATCAGGAGGTAATTTCTTAGCATACCATCAGTGGATAAGATGTAAGATAAGGAACACAGCATCCGGCAATTATGGTGCCGTCACAATCATCCCTTCCAGCAAGCTCTCTGAGCGGAAAATGAAAGACGCAATGACCGTAAATGAACTCTGATCGTCTGATTCCGTACAATTAAGGCCCGGTCTCAACGGCCGGAGCAAGGTGTATTAGCCGCGTAGGAGCGACAGGGTTTCAAACGAACGGACTGTTAGCTTCGAAATTTCTCTACACATCAAGCGGACAATTACCCGGAGCCTGACAAGCCAATTCCCCTCTCTTTCAGGAGAGGGTCTGACCAAAGAAGATAACGCACGAGTGCAGATGGGTGAGGTGAGGAGGAACCGAAATCTTTCGGTTAACACTTCGCGAAACCCAACAAAGCCAAATCTTATAAAGCAACCTCCCATAAAAACAGGAAACTGAAAAAATCATGGAAAAAGAGGAGAAGAAATCCGAGGCTTATAAGTTTAATTGCATAGGTTTATTTAAAATGATGAAATGAAATCTTTTCATTTTGCCCTGCTGGTGATGTTTTTTGCCCTTGCATTCTCGGAAGGGGCCGCACAACCCCATGTTTTGGATAGTTTGAGAGGGGTGATTGGACAGAACCCAAATCAGGATAGTTTTAGGATAAAGGCAATCGTCGACTATGTCGTGGAAGCCATGAATAATAATACTTCCGATTTTCTGCCTTACGTGAACGAGATCATCTCAATCAGCAAAAAAACAAATTATGGCAAGGGGCTTCAAAAAGGATTTATGATCGGGCAGATCTACTTCAGCGATCGGGGGAACTATGAACAAGGATTTTTATACGCAGACTCCGCTTTCTCCGTTTTAAAAAATGATCCCTCCCTAAGCGCCCGGCAGAATACCGGACATTTACATAACAACATTGCCACTGACTATTTCAAGCTGGGCAATTATGAAAAAGCGATTGAGAACTTTACTCTTTCCGCCAGGATCTTTGAACCGATGAACCATCCTTTCCTGGCCGCGGTTTACTCCTCCCTTGCAGAGGTGCACGAAAAAAATCATGATATACCAAATGCCATCGCGTTTGACCTGAGTGCAATTTCAATTGCGGAAAAAAGTGGGAGTGAAAGATCTCTGGCAGCAAGGTTGTTGAACTACGCCATAAGACTGATCAACAGAAAAGAATTTGCCCGCGCTGACTCGGTAATGCGCAGGGCTGAACCGATTATGATGAGGGTAGAAAACCTCTATTTGCTGCAGCAATTTTATTACAACCAGGCTTATATCGATAAAAATAACGACGATCATATTAAAGCTGTTGCGAACTATAAAAAAGCATTGGACTATGCCGAAGCGACTGAGGATGTTTTCCAGAAAACAAACGCTATTGAAGCATTGTCTGATTGCCTGATCGATATGAATAGAATGGAGGAGGCGAAGGTGTATCTGGACATGTTGCTTTCATTGGCAGATAGGCATGGTTTGAAAGCCGCGCGACGCAATGCTTATGCAGGCCTGGTAAAATGGCACGAAAAAAGAGAAGACTATAAAAAAGCTAACACCTACCTGCAAAAGGCTATGGAACTCAATGATAGCCTGTTCTCCGAGGAAAGCAAGGAGAAAATCGCGACACTAGAGGTGCGCAACAATGTCGAAAAGAAAGCGCAGGAGATTGCAGCATTGAAAGCAGAAACTAACGTTCAAGCTTTAAGAATTCATCAAAAAGATACGCTCAATTATATTCTTATTGGCAGCGCCCTCGCCTTGTTAATTATCTCATTACTTTCTTTCCGGTCGTACAAGCAAAAGCAAAAGCTCCACCAACACCGCATCTCGGAGCTTGAAACAGAAAAACAATTGACCGCTGCAGAAGCAGTTCTGAAAGGCGAAGAGCAGGAGCGAACACGCCTGGCTAAAGATCTTCACGACGGACTCGGTGGCATGCTCTCCGGAATTAAATACTCATTCAATACAATGAAAGGAAACCTGGTTATGACGCCTGAGAGCCATCAGGCCTTTGAGCGCAGCATGGATATGCTGGACAGCTCTATTAAGGAAATGCGCCGGGTCGCTCACAACATGATGCCGGAAGCACTGGTAAGATTCGGGCTCGATACCGCTCTAAAAGATTACTGCAATGATCTGAACCGAACCGGGGCTTTGCCCATTGATTATCAATCCATCGGGCTGGCGAATGAGAACCTTGATCAAACCACAGGCATTACGATCTACCGGATCGTACAGGAGTTGATCACGAATGCGATCAGGCATGCTTCAGCAAAAACAGTGATTGTTCAGTTGACAAGAACGAACGGGCTGCTGTCTCTGACCATTGAGGACGATGGTAAAGGATTTGATACAAGCATACTGAAAAGGTCTAAGGGTATTGGCTGGACAAACATTCAACACCGGGTGGAATTCATGAAAGGCAGGCTGGATGTAAAGTCCGATGCTGGAAAAGGCACATCGGTTCACATTGAATTCAATGCTTGATGGCCACCAGGATATTTATTACGGATGACCACTACATGATCGTTGAAGGTATTCGATCCCTGCTTCAGCATGAAAAAGATATTGAGTGGATGGGACATGCCACCAACGCGGTTTCCTGTCTCGCTTTTTTGCAGCAGCAACAACCGGACGTGATCCTGATGGACATCAATCTTCCCGACAAAAGCGGAATTGATTTGTGCAGGGAGGTTAAATCAAGATACCCGTCCATTCATATTGTCGGACTTAGTTCCTTTAACCAGCAAAGTTTTATTCAGAAAATGATGGACAATGGCGCTTCCGGCTATGTACTAAAAAATGCAACCCGCGAGGAGCTTCTGGAGGCGATTGAAACAGTGATGAGGGATGAAAAATTCTTCAGCATCGCGGCCGCCGCCACCATCAAGAAAAATGAAGATTCGAAGATCCCCATTCTCACGCGGCGGGAGAAGGAAGTGCTTGAACTCATTGGACTCGGAATGACAAATCACCAGATCGCGGAAAAATTGTTTATCAGTACCACCACGGTTGATACACACCGAAAAAATCTGCTCAGCAAATTTGAAGCAAAAAATACCGCCACGATGATACACCTGGCTACGCAGTATCAGTTTATCTGATAAGATACCGCTACTTCACCCTGCTGAATTTCCAAAAATCTTTAAACACCCAAATCCCTTCCTCCGGTTTTCCGATGACGATGGCAAATTCGTTGTCTGATCGCTTTTCATACCGTACGCGCACGTCCTGTCCCTGCTTCTGGAACAAGGCATGGCTATCTCCTGCTTCCATGAACGTGTAGCGATCCGGTTTTTCTTTTTCTTCACGTGCGATAAGACCCGGACTGAAATGTCTCACCACGGCAACGAGCCCCTCTTCGGTTTGTTCAAAGGCAAATAGTTCGTAAAGGTGTACCTTGCCCTCCCTCATGACGCGGACGTAACCCACCATGTTTTCGCCAGCCGGCGCGGACCAAACTGCATCGATGGACCGATCCCCGGCAAGGGCCTTCCAGCTTCCTTCGATAAAACGGATATCGGATATCGAGCCTGTCTTCGCGCGCGTTTGGGAAAAAGCCTGCGGCAGCGATAGTAGCAGGCAGAGGCATAATAGTAAATAGGATCTTTTCATCAGGAATGCATTTAAATTCAATTCGCGATTTTCCATTAAGATAAAGAGAATTTACAACATGATGCCTGCTCAACTGGCTGTGGTTCTCCCCTTTTTCCATGATTTTTTCAGTCCTGAGCAATATCCTGTTTTTACAGGATTGATGAACCTGAGTCTCTTCTGCATTTTTACTGAACATTCACATACCCTATGAAAAAGCACCTGATCCTGATCAGTTTGATGTTCCTCACGGCTACGCTCGTGATTTCACAAACCAGACCCAAACAAAAAGAAGCTGCCCCCACGCAAAAAGAATTGGCGGAGATGATGAAGGAAATGGAGAAAGAGATGGGGGATCTCGATCCGGAAGCAAAGCGCATGATGGACAGCATGGGCGTTAAAATGCCTGTGTTCAATATGCCGGACGTGACAGATGCCCAATTGAAGGAGGCCTATGAAAATGAAAACCGGATTGTCCCTAAAAGAGATGATGTTCGGATTGCCAGCATTTCAAAAATGCCACTAACGACAGCCTCTATTGCCGCCTTTATATTGAACAGCCACAACAAAGCGGCCACGCGAATAACAAGCGCATCGAAAGCGAAAGGGGAGGAGATCTATCGTTCGGTAAAAACACAGTACAACTCAGTCAGTGCCACGGGAAATACGGCTGCAGGCTTGTGGATGTTGGGGAAAAATGAACTGGCGATTTACGTGATGGGCAGAGCGTGTATCGATAATCCGACGAATGTCAACAACCTTAATAACTACGCTGCCATGTTGTCTATGAACGGAGGAGAAGTCGTTGCGCTGCCAGTGCTGAACTTCATCAACAAACGCTTTCCGAAGAACAGCACCATCCTCAACAACATTGGCCAGGCTTGGTTCGGGCTTGGGGAAATTGATAAGGCAAACAGCTATCTCGACAGTGTCATTCGTATTTACGCGTATCATCCACAGGCAACTTTTACGAAATCGTTTATTGAAGAAAGTAAAGGTCGCCAATCCGCCGCTGTTGACTTGGCCAAACGCAGCATAAAAAAAGCTTACAACAAAGACAAGGAAGACCGCCTCAACAAATTGGGCTACAAGCTCGAGAACGATGACCTGAGCTGGGATGCTCCCATGCCTCAGGATCCCCTGGGATTCCATGGTTTCATCTCGCCGGAATACCCAATGGATGTGATGCAAAGTAAAATGTTGGAAAACGAGTGGACCTCATTCAGACAAAATATTCAGAATGAAATTGCTTCGCTGGGCAACGTACTGTCAAGGTTACAACAAGATGCGGCGACGGCAAATCATAAAAGGATGCAGCATCTAATGGATGCCGGTCAAAAAGGAATATGGGTTGATGCCATCCCTCCGCTTGCCCCCAAAGCGATGGTGAAACTAAAATACCTGGTTGATGACAAGGATGGCCAACGTGAAGCTTCCTACAATAGAATTGGGAAAGCGGTTGCAATCGCGAATGCGGATGTGGGGAGATACCAACAAAAACTTGCCGCCGACCTTGAATTGGTGAGAAAGAAGTATGAGGATCAGTTTGGCGAAGGAAGGAAGAACCCCTTCCTGGCGGCATGCAAAGATGAGAATGCAGCCAAGAATGTTTTTCTTTTGGCATCCAATCCACCGATGCAGGAGGCGAACAAGAATTTCATGAAGCTTTTAGAAAGAAAGTTGTCCGACGAATTATATTTTTCGCAGTACACGATGTGGCCCGAAGATTTTGAGGTCGCAAAAGTAAGTGCCAAACTGGGATGGCTGACCATATTGACCAATCAAAGTCCTGTCTTCCAGGATCAAGGCGCCATGTGTACGTCAGCAGACCCTCTTAAAATGAAATCGTTCAAACTCGCAGCGTTTGATGACGTGCATTGCGTATACCACAGCAAGCTAACAACTCCGGTAGGCACGATCACGATCGACTGCAGCCGGATGACCACACAACTCGATTTGAAATTCCTGAAGCTGGGTCGCAGGCAGGACATGGACAAAGAAACGTTTGGCGATCAGTTTATGAGTTGCACGGTCGAAGTTGGCGCGGGCGTTGGGACTGGTGTCAATGGTCCGATCAGCGCAGAAGCTTCTGTGGGCGGTGCAATCGCTGCCGAGTTTGACCGCAATGGGCTCAGGGATGTGATTCTCAAAGGATCTGCATCTGTCAGCGCCGGATCTGACATCATCGAAGGCGGAAGTCTGGCAGGCGTTGGTGTCAGTGACGTTTCGTTGGAAGTTGGAGTTCAGGGACAGGTCAGTATTATCAGCGGTATCTCGTCCATAGGCGGTACAGGCCTGTTGGAATGATCAGAGATTTCAATAATCATGAGTGATAAATATTCCCCATGAAAAAACATATCCCTTTGCTGTTGTGCGCTGCCACTTTCTGCGTCAACATCGCGGCTCAGCCTACCAAACAACAAGCCATCGAGGAGACCCAACCCGGCTGGGAAAAGGTCTACCATTTTAAAGGTGCGAAAGAAAGTATAAAACTGGATAACCGGACTTTCAGTATTGCGCAGCTTTCGATTTCTGATTCCTTAGCCAATTGGATGCAGGCAAGTTATTTGCCAAAAGCCGGAATCGGCGAGATCAGAAAGACATACTTTCCGAAGGCAGATCCGTACAGTCCTTACAACGTGGCATGGCCCCAGGGTTATGGCGCAGTAGCGTATACATGGCGCGTCGAGTACAACAGCGCGGGCAAACTGGAGAAAATACCGAGATCAGAAGTTGGCTGGTCGGTGGAGGCGAATGCCGTCCCGGGATGGCCTATTCGCGACTTCAGTACAGCAACCCGATACTACTTCACGATGCCTTCATTCACAAACGAGAATACGAGGAAGATGCAAGACCTTTCAAGTGTTGAAAGCCTGAAACCCTACATCACTTTCTGGATAAAGGATGTTGAATCAGGCGGTGGAGGTGAGTACGTCTTATTGTGCAAGGACAACAAATCACCCTTTTTAAAAATAACGAAGGGTGAATATCTGAAGATCCTGGACGAAGCTGTACCAAGGGTTTATGAGCAGGAGAAGCGAAGTATCCATGAG
>JBBEBN010000329.1:0-13650 GCA_040882305.1 Cyclobacteriaceae bacterium | reverse complement strand
CTTTTCATGAAGTCATCAAAGTATCAGGTCAATTGAATGCACGGCCTTCTGATGAACAGTTGGTTGCAGCAAAGTCGAGTGGAATTGTAATGTGGAACAATAATATAGTTACCGGTTCGCAGGTCAGGCGAGGTCAGCAATTGTTCGTATTAGCCTCTGGTAATTTTACCGAGGGGAACATTCAATCACAATACCGGGAAGCGAGAGCCAACTTCGAAAAAGCAGAAGCAGACTACAACAGGGTCCAACCATTGCTGGATGACAAGATAATTTCACAAAAAGACTATCTGGAGATAAAGAACCGGTATGACCAGGCAAAGATCCAGTTTGAAACGTTAAGCAAGAATTACACTCAGGGGGGCCAAACAGTCCAATCTCCGATGAATGGATTTGTAAAACAGATCAGTGTCCGGTCCGGAGAATATGTGGATGCTGGTCAGCTTCTGGCTGTGATAACCAAAGATCAATCCCTTCAACTGCAGGCGGACGTTCCACGCCGATACGCAACCCAGTTACCATTGATCACAGAAGCGCACTTCAGAACACTTCATGACAATAAGGTCTACAGCACAAAAGAATTAAATGGGAAGGTTCTATCCTATGGAAAGACTATTGGCGACGTCGCTTCGATGCTTCCCATCTTCTTTTCATTGACCAACAACGGTTCTTTGATTCCGGGCGATGCGGTTGAAGTATACCTTAAATCAAGGCCAATTGAGAACGCCGTGGTATTAGCCGAGGACGCTCTCATAGAAGAGCAAGGTATTTTCTATGTATATGTACAGGTTGAAGGTGAAAGTTTTGCGAAGCGGGCAGTGACATTAGGGGCTCAGGACGGAACATTTGTCCAGATACTCTCCGGCTTGACAGCAGGCGAGAGAGTTGTTACAAAGGGGGCCTATTTGATCAAACTTGCAACACAGTCGGGATCTGTTTCTGCGCATGGCCACGAACATTAACCAGCAAGGCAAAATGCTTAATAAAATAATAGATTTTTCCCTTCACAACCGGCTTCTGGTAATTATTGCATCGGCTCTATTGATTGTTGCCGGAACCTACACGGCTTCAAACATGGAAGTCGATGTTTTTCCTGATCTGACTGCGCCCACAGTGGTGGTGCTAACAGAATCGCACGGCATGGCGCCTGAAGAGGTAGAACGGCTCGTAACTTTTCACATCGAGACTGCTGTAAATGGGGCAACTGATGTAAGGCGAGTTCGCTCATCTTCCTCAGCAGGGATTTCAATCGTATGGGTGGAATTTGAATGGGGCACTGATATCTACAGAGCAAGGCAGATCGTAAGCGAAAAACTTCTCGCTGCGCGTACGAGTCTTCCAGCTGATGTGGACAATCCAACGCTCGCGCCAAATTCCTCCATCATGGGTGAGATCATGCTGATCAGCCTCACCGCAGACAGCACTGAAGGAATTGAACTCAGATCCCTGGCCGACTGGACAATCAGGCCGAGGTTACTTGCGATGGGCGGCGTATCACAGGTAGTAGTCATAGGAGGAGAATATAAACAATATCAGGTATTGGCATCTCCCCAGCGCATGAAGCATTTTGATGTGACGCTGAGCGAATTGATCAAAGCCAGTAAGGAAGCAAGCCTCAACGCTTCAGGCGGTTTTATGAACCAGTATGGAAATGAATATGTGATACGGGGCATTGGTCGTACCAATGACTTGAATGAACTGGGAAAAAACATTGTAAAGATCTCAAACAACAATAGAATTACAATTAACGATGTTGCTGAAATTAGAATAGGTTCGGCTGTTAAAATTGGTGATGGATCGCTCAGGGGAAACCCCGCAGTCATCTTTACGGTGATGAAACAACCGAACACCAACACCCTTGAACTTACAGAAAAGATAGATCAGGCAGTTGAGGACTTAAGAAAAACACTTCCGGAAGATGTTCATATCAATACCCGGATCTTCAGACAGGCGGATTTCATCGATGCTTCTATAAGTAATATTCAAAGGACACTCATTGAAGGCTCCATTTTCGTGGTGGTAATCCTTTTCATTTTCTTGATGAATTGGAGAGCGACACTCATCTCACTTCTTGCGATTCCCATATCCCTCATCGCGGCAATTCTTACGTTGAAATGGTTAGGGTTTACAATTAATACCATGAGCCTGGGTGGAATGGCCATTGCTATTGGTAACGTTGTCGACGATGCCATCATTGATGTTGAAAATGTTTACAGGAGACTGAAGCAAAATGCGGCCAGGCCTGAATCCGAAAGGATGCCCGTGTTGAAGGTAATATTTGACGCTTCGGTTGAAATCCGTTCTTCGGTTATCAATGCAACTTTCATCATCATCACTGCTTTTATACCCCTTTTCTTTTTATCAGGAATGGAAGGGCGTCTGCTCGCGCCACTTGGAATTGCCTTCATTGTCTCCCTTTTCGCTTCCCTCGTTGTGGCCATCACATTAACTCCTGTCTTATGCAGCTATCTGCTTACCGGACAAAGAAGCTTATCAGACGGACATCGGGAAAGCTGGCTTGTAAGGAACCTCATTCAGTGGTATGAGCGGTCACTACGAAAAGCGATGGATCATAAGAAATTCATACTCGCATCAGCTATTCTTCTCTTTGCATGCGCCGCAGCCATTTTATCGACCCTCGGCAGAAGTTTTTTGCCCGAGTTCAATGAGGGCTCACTTGTAATAAACGCAGTGAGCATGCCTGGAATTTCACTGGGAGAAAGCAATAAGATTGGAAGCCGTATCGAAGAAACGTTGTTAACTGTTCCAGGGATAAAAACAACTACGCGAAGAACAGGACGCGCTGAATTAGACGAGCACGCTCAAGGAGTCAACGCCTCAGAAATAGATGCTCCTTTTGACCTTAATAACAGAAGCCGCGAAGAGTTTATGACGGAAGTCCGGAAAAAACTCACATCCGTTGTGGGTTCGAACATCACTATTGGACAACCCATTGGCCATCGAATTGACCATATGCTTTCCGGGACCAGGGCAAATATTGCCATCAAAATTTTCGGCCCGGACCTCAGCAAACTTTTCACTTTATCCAACCAGGTTAAATCATCCATTGAAGGGACTGAAGGATTGGTTGATTTAAATGTGGAGCAGCAGATCGATATACCGCAGGTCCAGATCAAAGCACGACGTGAAATGCTGGCGAGGTATGGAATTACTATTGGGGAATTTACCAGCTTCATTGACGCGGCCTTCGCAGGTGAGCGTGTAGGCGACGTCTATGAAGGGGATAAACGATTTGATCTTATACTCCGGTTTGATGAGAGCAACCGCGGATCAATAAACAAAATCAAAAACGCATGGATCGATACCCACGACGGACGTAAAGTTCCGTTGATGGAAGTAGCCGAAATCGTCTCCGCGAGCGGTCCAAATACCATTAACCGTGAGAATGTTCAAAGAAAGACCGTAGTTTCAGCAAACGTCGCAGGACGCGACCAACGAAGTCTTGTAAGGGAAATCCGCAATACGATCGAACAATCCGTTACCCTTCCTGAAGGTTACCGCATTGAATATGGAGGACAATTTGAAGCAGACGCTGAGGCTTCACAAACTTTAATTGCAACTTCCCTCCTCGCCCTGCTCGTTATTTTTCTGTTGTTATTCATGGAATTCCGCGATGCCAAAATATCAGGGATCATTCTGCTTAATCTTCCTTTAGCCCTTATCGGCGGGGTGATGAGCATCTGGCTTACATCCAGCATTATCAGCATTCCTGCAATCATTGGTTTTATCACGCTTTTTGGTATCGCAACCCGAAATGGTATTCTGCTCGTATCTCATTACAAGACACTTGAATCAGAAGGTAGGAGCCTTTTTGAAACAGTCGTTCAGGGTTCGCAAGACCGTTTGAGCCCGATATTAATGACCGCCCTTACTGCAGGTTTAGCCCTGATACCACTAGCGATCAGTGGAGATCTCCCTGGAAATGAAATTCAAAGTCCCATGGCAAAGGTGATTCTTGGCGGTCTCATAAGTTCGACCCTGCTGAATATTTTTGTTGTCCCCATCGTGTATTATATGTCTCAAAGAAAAAGATCATGATCAAAACAGCGTTTATGATATTAATTGGTGTGTTTTCTCTAACCACTGTTAAAGCACAATCCGGTTTTGAACGAGTATTGTCGGAAATCGAAAGGAATAACAAATCAATTGCATCGGAGAAACAATACCGGGAAGCGCAAAAGCTTTCATACAAGACTGGATTGAACCCGGAGAATCCGAAGGTTGATTATGAACATCTCCCGGGCACTCCGGAAGGCGCCGGTACTCAAAAGGATTTCTCGGTCACTCAGAGCCTGGATTTCCCCACTTCTTACCGTAAAAGACGCAATGTTTCACGGGAACAGATAGCTCAATCAGATCTGGAGTTCAATACTTTCCGGCAGCAAATATTGCTGGAAGCAATGCTCGTGTACGTAGATCATGTGTATCGCTGAAAATTACAAAGCGAACTGGAAATGAGGCTTCAGAATGCAAACACCCTCCTTGACGCCATCAATAAGAAGACCGACCAGGGTGAATCAAACATTCTTGATTTGAACAAGGTCCGCCTTTTGCAGTTGGAAATTAAAAATCAGGCCGAGTTAAATGCCACGGAAATTAAAACATTGCAACACAAACTGGATGAATTAAACGGGGGCGTTCCATTAGAACTTTCACAGGTCGACTATCCTGATATTTCAGTCATCCCACCGTTTGAGATTCTCGACAGCCTGATTGAGGCGAATGATCCCGTGGTTAAAGCAGTGAAGCAGGAAAGAGAAATAACCGGGGAACAGGTTGAACTGACAAGGTCATTAGCATTACCGAAGTTTGAGGGTGGATATCACCAACAGTCCATTCTCGGTCAAAAGTATCAGGGCTTTCATGTTGGAATGACCATCCCCCTGTGGGAAAATAAGAACAGGGTGAAAACTGAACTGGCGCGCCTGGCGTCTTCTGAATTTCAAATAAAGGAACATCGAACGAGACATTATTATGAGAATAAGCAGCTCTATGAATATTATACTCATTGGAATAAAACGTTTAAGGAGTATGAAAGCATTTTAGCCAATGCAAATAATGAGCAATTACTGAACAGAGCCTTTCAGGCAGGCCAGCTATCATTAATAGAATACCTGATGGAGGTGAGATATTTTTATGATGCTAATGAAATGCTGAAGTTTTCAGAAAGAGAGTATCATCGTACTTTAGCCGAGTTATATAAATTTCAATTGTGAGTTGGCCGTTCAAATTATATGCAACCGGTTCAACGACGTATTGATCATGACATTTTCCGAGTTTGGCAGAAAAGTTGCAAAAATGACGTGCCCCCGCGAAAAAATATTTAGAAGCAGGGAAAGGCGGAAAATCAGATCTTCTTCCGCAAAGACACGAACGAGCTTGTAATGATGACGTATTCATCCTGATCGAAAACCAGCTCTTGCCTGGCCACATCAACCGATAAGTTGATTGCCCAGGTCGTCCAAAATGCTTTTTGCCATACTAAACCGATTCGTTGCGATTTCAATAAGTAGATCTCATTTTCGCTTAGCCCAGTGCCGTTTTGCATCCTTCTCAGGTCAGGGGAAAAACCAAGGCCCGCATTCAACTCGACATAATTTTCCGCATCGATAAAATACCTCCTGGTGGACATGGTTGCCGAAGCGGACGTTCCGGTCTCATGATCTGGCGTCATAAAAGGCCGTATAGATATCCGGTAATCCCCGACATAGCACCCTAGGGAACCCGTGTACATCAGAATTCTTGTATCACGATCAAACCCCATGTAACGGACCCCACCCGATATCTCCAGGCTTTTCGGAAGTTTAAAAAACAACTCTGCACCTATACGATCCCTGGGAAATAGCACACTTTCCGAATAACCATAATTTAAATAAGCGTAGATACTCTTCGATATTATTGGGTAAAGATCGGCCTCAAACTGCGAACCATAGGTATTAAACCGCTTTGCGTAATTGTACCGTATATGAGATGAACCCCAGGAATTCCTGCGGCTTAACTGGGCCGTAAGGTAATAGGAAGGATCGAAAACGCGGCTAAAAAATTCCGCACCCGACTTATAAACTCCTCTCACCGGTTTTGTGGAGAGTGAAGCCCGAAGATCATAGTTCACCCTTACCAGATTGAATGCAATTATCATTTTTTCCAACGTATCATCCTTGCTTCCGTCATTTATCACAATAACCTCAAAATTGTTGTACATAATGGATAGCAACGACTTTACGTTATCTATGATCGTCAGGCTTTCATTGTAAGCCGGAGCAATCAGCGAGATGCCGGGTGCAAACGGGGACGACAGAATATAGTTGTAGTCTACAAACTGGTTTTTGTGAATGTATTTTCGCATCTCAACCATCGATACGAAAGCGAGAAATAAATAACTGGACGCAATGCCAGTGGAATAGATCAACACCAGCAGGTTCGCTACCTCATACAGAATTTTTCCAGCTGTTGTCGGCATACATTAGTTTAATAAGGGTTCGGCAAAATGCTGTAATATTGAATCTATTTTTTTATGGTTGTTTATGCTGAATCTTTGTAAGAATTCCTCCCCCTGCAATCCCAATTTTTTCAGGGCGGATACGGCCTCAAACCGCACGGTGTAACAAGGGTGGTCTAAAAACCGGCCTACCAGATCAACATCTCTTTCTTTGTCACCGATGCTGCCCAGACATTGCATAACTCTTTTGGAAAGGTCATGGAACCGCCATACATGCATCGAAAGTTTGGCTATCTGAGCGCGGTACTGAAAAGCTTCCAGTTCTCCCAGCGCCGAAACAGCAAGGCCCACAACTTTGGCATTTTCATCGTAAAGCATATCAACCAGACCTGCGACCGAAGAACTCTGTTTGAACCGACGCGTCATGCTCATACTAAAAAGCCTGACGGAAAGGTTGGGGTGATTGAAATACTGACTGAATAAGGGTAACCTGCGATGATCGATGTTTTGGAGATACCGGTATATATTGATGCGCATCCACAAGGAAAGTTCCCCTTTATAACGGTTGAGAAACGCCAGTGGCTCATCTTCTAACCGCACGAGCGCCATCAAACTTTCTTCCTGTAATGTCCGGTTGCCGCTGTATAAACATTTTTCAACCAGAGGGGTGCTTTTGCGATAGCCCATCTCACCTAGTTCGCGAACTGCCAGGGCCTTTTTTTGCCATCCGGATGCCTTTAATTTCTTAAGACTTTCCTTGTACAGCAACATCGCATAGTACGTTCTTACCAACGCTTTTGCCGAATTCCCTGTCAGGCTCTTTTTGATCTCAAGGATCTGTGTCAGTAAAAGTTGCTTTGAAACATTTCACCACCTCTCCCAAATTTTCGCGGCTGAGTTTGAATCTTACCATACTCACCAGCGCTTCATCATCGTCACAAATAAGTATTTTCATGATTTTCAGCAGGTATAAATTCGTCCTGTATTTAAAGTCAGGCTTTAGATCTCCGCACCGTTAATTTCCTTTCGTAAGCTTATAATAATTAGATCGCACACGTCCTGAAATCGATCTAAACGCATCATCCAGCGACTGACTTTATGGATTTCTAAAATATTTCTCTTCAATTCCTCTATTAATTCATTGAGCTCCTTATCCTCGAGCATGCTTAAGGTAACCGTTGCTTTGTGGCAGGC
Organism: Cyclobacteriaceae bacterium; assembly: GCA_040882305.1. Taxonomy (GTDB): domain Bacteria; phylum Bacteroidota; class Bacteroidia; order Cytophagales; family Cyclobacteriaceae; genus Chryseosolibacter. The sequence goes on along the minus strand of JBBEBN010000329.1, from coordinate 5,999 downwards.
ATCAAGGAATAACCTGGAATTATTCTGTTGAATGGAGTCAGTCAGCGTTTGGCGGAATTCAATCAGGTTGTCGATAAGCAGTAAGACGAGTTCCATTTTATACTCCTGATCGCCTTCCGTATAAACATCAAAATCAATATAGAGCTGCCTGGATAAAAGACCGCTGCCATGAGAGGATCCGCTACCTTCGATTTTGTGGGGTTGAAATGTCATTCTTCGGGAATTGTGAGCCAAAGATCGGAAGCCGTCCTTAAACCGCCGCTGGGGAAAAGCTGATTTTACAAAAATCAGATTATCTCTTACACGTAGGTGAAACCTTCATGCAAATTTCAGGAAATGTTGCCCGCGCGATGTAACAGCCAGTGTCTTCGGTAAATTAAACAGCCAAAAACGGCTGCTTTGGGCGAAATGAATAACAGCCAGGAGGAATTTTCGGAATTATTAATAATCAGGTTTTCTCTGATCATCCTCTGTCCAATGATTTAACAGGCTTTGGTGGAAGTCATCAGGATCCCCTGCGCGCAATGGTAGGGCTTAGGGTGGGGTTTTGAAAGATGGTTGATTTGCTGAATGAATGAATGTGATGGCTCCCGGTGAGTCATTCGTTACAATATCCTGGGTTCCGGCATGTTAATGTTAAACCTGAAAACTCAGGTCAGGTAGTTCACTTTTCTTCACGGCGCCGCAGTGCATCCTAAACCTAATGATCAACGACGATGCGACCGTCAATAAGCCAATCGCGAGAATGGGCGCAAGCAGTCCATACCGGTCTGCAATGACTCCGGTGAGAATGGCGCCAATGGCATAACCGAGATCCCTCCATAAGCGGAAAACACCAATGCTTTTTGGACGCTGATCGGGATGCGTGAAATCCGATACCGCCGCCAGAAAAGTAGGATACACAACGGCGGTTCCGATTCCCAACAGTGAACAGAGAACTATAAATAATCCAAACGAATCGGCCCCGATCATACCCAGGAGGGCGACGCCCTGAAGGAACATCCCCCAGAATAGCAATGTTTTTTTACAATAACGGTCGGCCATCCTGCCGGTAAACAGTTGACCCATTCCCCATACTGCCGGGTAAGAAGCTACGATTATCCCGGTTTCATGCAAGTCAAATCCTTTTGAAACCAATAACAGTGGAAGAAGGCCCCATACCATTCCATCATTCAAGTTATTGACCAATCCCGCCTGTGTAACAGAGCCAAGATTTTTATGAAGCCAGGTTGTTTCCCAAAATACATTTTTAAGTTTGGGAGCGTTGCTTGAGGTTGCTTCCAATTGCACATGCTTATGGGTGTCCTTGACAAAGAACCAGCTGAGAAGCAACCCGGCGACCGCCATAACAATACCAAGATAAAACGGGTAAGGCCTCAAACCATAGGTGCTGGCGATCCACCCGGTGAGAAACGCAACGATCGCCACAGCAAGGTAGCCCGCAAACTCATTCAGCCCCATCGCAAAGCCCCGTTCCTTTTCGCCCACAAGATCGATCTTCATGACTACGGTACTGGACCAGGTAAGTCCTTGATTGATTCCAAGCAGAATATTGGCGGCAATAATCCAGTCCCACGAAGGTGCAAAGATGAGCATGATCGGAACAGGAATGCCGATAAGCCAGCCAGTAACGAGCAGGTTCTTTCTTCCAAATCGGTTAGCGAGGGCACCGGTATAGTAGTTGGTAATGGCTTTTGTAACACCAAAAACAACAATGAACGAGAGGATGGCGGTCTTAGCCGCCAACCCAAAATCAGCTTCCGCTATTTGAGGAATGATGGTTCTTTCCAAACCTATCATTCCACCCACGAAGGCATTGACGACCACCAATAAGGTGAACTGTCTCCAGTTTTCTTTCAAGCCCAGCCGGACATCGTTTTGTTTCATAAATCCTTTAAATACGGTGCACGTTCATTACCAAATTTCCCTCTACGCGATTGCGCAATGGTTCCCTCCTGCTTCAAGTTCGGCAGGTTGGTGCCCCTCATAAGACCCTTTTTTATTCAAACTTGCAATGGTCAGATAGTTTGGTGGCGTTGGAGGAATTCTGGTCAGCACATCGTCAATAAACTCTTTTTCTTCCTTTCGCATCACTGTTACTTTACTGATTACTTCCGAAACCGGTTCACCGATTAACTTATGATCGAAAGGAATTGCTTGCGATGTATGCGCAGGCAGGACGAGTACGTTGGAAGGAAACGCAAGAAGCCGTCTTAATGATCGATAAAGGTTTTTTGCTTTTTCAATAACTTCTTCCTGACTTGCCTTCAAATCCGGTCTTCCTATACCATCGACAAAAAGCGTATCCCCGGTAAGTATTGCCTGCCCGCCTACATTGAAAGTGGTACTTTCCCACGTATGCCCCGGTGTATGAATAAATTCTACCGATGCTTTTCCAAACTTTATGGATTCGCCTGATGCGATGGGCGTGAATTGGAAATCAACTTTGGCTTTATCGATGAAAAGGTGCTTTGCATCGCTCGCCCGGGCCAATTCTCCCGTTCTTGAAATGTAGTCGGCATGAATATGCGTATCCATAACATATTTGATCGCCCATCCATTTTTCTTTGCAAGGTCTAAGTATACTTCCGGATCCAGAGACGCGTCAACGACGATTGCCTCCCCTGCAGAACCTGCAATATAAGAGAGTACTCCTTTTGCAGGCCTGCGCACCTGAATGATCTTGAGGCCAGACGAAAAATCGACCTCAGCCTTATTCCATGCATAGTTCCACGCCTTCATGCCGCCCTCGAGGGAGAATGCTTTGATGCCTTTTTTACGTAGTGCTTCAGAGGCAATCAGACTTGTCTTTCCCGCAGCACATACTGTTACAACTGGCACACCAGAAGGGATATTGACTTCATCCAGTACACTGTTATCGCCATTGTTCAATCTCTTGTATGCATCGACGTGGGTGCTTTCTGCGATGCGCCATTCATTCCGCTGATCGATCGGCCTTACATCCAGAATGAATACGTCCTGTTTTTTATCCAACGCGTCCTGGAGTTCCTTTGCAGAGATTGTTCTATTATCCATAGATATTTGATTTAACAAGAGCGCCATCAACAGGAAGTCCCATCAAAGACCAGTCAGGAAAACCTTCATCCAGACGTGCTGCCTTATAGCCGCATTTGGATAGGATGGCAACCGCTTCGTCGGCAAACACACAGAAAGGTCCGCGGCAATAAGCCACGACCTCCGACCGCTTTGGGAGTTCTTTCAGACGCTTGGCCAGCTGATCTATTGGAATGGAAATTGCATTGGCGATATGACCTTGGTTGTATTCCTGTTCCGGGCGGACATCCAGGACGGTGACTTTGCCAGATTTAATTTTCCTGATCAGGTTGTCAATTGTTACCGGCTCAAATTTTGAATTCCTGAATTCGGCGACCACCTTCCCAATGGTAGCATTCCTTTCAATACCCAGTGCGCGAAGGCCCTTCCATGCCGTGAAAACATTTGCATTAGCCAACCGGTAATAGACAAAATTTCCCCTGCGTTGACTGTCGACAACCTGAGCGGTTTTCAAAACCTGTAAATGTTGTGATGCGTTGGCAATGGAAAGGTTGGTCTGCCCGGCTATTTGTTCAACTGAAAACTGGGCTTGTGCCAGCAATTCAATGATCTCCAACCGGTGCGGATTACCCAGGGACCGGGTTAGGCTGGCCAATTCACCATATACTTTATCTTTGAATGCTCGTTTATCCGGTTTTTCCATGATACGTGTTCAACGGATAGACGGCGTGAATGGTTCAATAATTCAATAAACTAATTGAATAGATTCAAATTGAGCCCAAAACAGTCAAAAAACGAGGGTTTTTTCAGAATCAATAACCCAGGTAGCCAGCTCAGCCATGGAACTCATTTCAGCTCCATCAATAAGTTGAGCATGCTTCAGGCCCCTGGCCTCGGCACAGCTGCCGCAAATTTTTACCTTTGCTCCTTTTATAATCGCCAGTTTTAACATGCGCTCAATGTTGTAAAACCCTGTGGCTGTTGTCTGATTGGCCAGGGCGCAGGTAACAGCATCTGCCATCAAAAAAATTCTTACTTCAACTTTTTCGTGGTCTTTGTTTAACTGGTTAGTAAGCCGAAATGCATTGTAAGCTCTCTCAGTTCCATAAGGGCCATCATTGACGATAATGAGGATTTTCATATTCAATCACTTTAAGGTTCATTATTTTCCCGCCTTGATCAACTACAAAACAATCGTGGAAGTCCTCAAACTCGGATTGTTTAAGGCGTTCTTTAATCTCGCACGTAATATGGAAATGACGATACATTCGGTTCCCTATTGCATTTTTACCAGTGTGGGATACCGATCGATGATCCCATGAGGATTTGGCCTTCGGAACTTAGAATACGGTGCACATCCAAAAATGCGATCCTGATCAGAAATATTTATAAAACCAATACTTTTCAAACCAAACTTTCGTCCAGTGCCACCAAATGCCGGGACGTTTCATTTTTACCAATGGCTTTGGAGAAGCATAGAAATTCCCTGCAGCATAGCCAGCCTTGCCGCCTCCTGTTTCAAGAAAGCATTGACCGTCGCCCATAAATTTTTGGTCGGATTCTTTTCCTGAAATTTTTTGAATAATGTTATGCGCCACTACTTTTGCCTGGTAATGTGCAAATACACCGGCCTTTGGCAACGGCTTACCCATTTCAAGGGGTATTGAAGTGATGTCGCCAATGGCGTAAACATCCGGATATTTGCTCTCCATCGTATGCCGGTCGACCTCAACCCACCCGGAATTTCCAACAAGGGAAGTGGTCTTTATTACCGGCGGACATTGGTGTTTTGGCGTGTAGGCAAGTAAATCATAATGAACCGATTTACCATTTTGAAATACCAGTGCCGAGTCATTTACTGCAGTAAATTGGTGCTCCGGAAAGTATTGGATTCCTCTTGATTCAACTGTCATCCTCACTTGCCCTGAGATTTCCTTTCCTGCAACAGACATGGGCCCTGGCTCCGGTGTATAAATAGAGATATCACTTTTGTTTTCGAGACCCTTCCTTTTTATATAGTCATGGATCAACAACGCTGCCTCATAAGGCGCCGCCGGGCATTTAAAAGGAAGGGAAGGAACAAGTACAACAATTTTGCCTCCATTAAAATTTTTTAATTTCTCAAAAAAATCCGCTGCACCCTGAAGTGTATAAAAATCAAATCCGGATTTATCCAAATCATGTTCCGTGGTTTGCTCTACTCCCAGCGAAATCACCATGTAATCCCCACGGTATTCCTTTCCGTTAACTTTTACGATCTTTGATGCGGGGTCCACATGCTCTATTGTTCCCTGAACTAACTCGAGATCCTTCTTTTTGAGATTCGTGACCGGTTTAAAAATCTGGGCAGGTTTCCTCATACCCACCAGCAACCATAACAGTGAGGGGGCGAAAATACTTCGGACCTCCTTTTCAAATAGAACCACTTTAAAGATTTCATTACCCTTTTTAGAAAGTCCCTTAATAAGTTGATGCGCCGTGATCACTCCCCCGGTGCCGGCGCCTAAAACCAAAATCGTTTTTTTCACGGCGTTTCTGTTTATACTTTTTTCAGCAGCAGTTGACTTTGTTTTTCAAGCCTTTCCATTAATACCTCCCGCATTAACCTGCAGGCACTGGCCACTTTACGGGAGGATAACCTGAAGAAAGCCTTTTGTCCTTCCCTTCGCTGTAATAAAATTCCATTGCCTACCATAACCGAGAGGTGTTGGGAAAGATTGGATTTCAAGCCGCCGGTCCTTTCAAGGATGTCGCTAAAAGTTAATTCCTTCGCTTGTAAAAGATCAATGATTTCAATTCTGATAGCGTGGCCAAGGGCCTTGCAGATACTGGCGTGCAGCTCAAAAATCTGTTTGTCGGGCATAAAATAAATCCGTTTATGAGTTCACATATTTATGAACTAATAAACGGATTTCCAAGCTTTCTGTTTATATTTTAACGATAAATAACGGTTCAAAATTCAGGATTGTTTATTCCATAAGTAT
>JBBEBN010000328.1:0-13664 GCA_040882305.1 Cyclobacteriaceae bacterium | reverse complement strand
CCGTATCAAGCATATGTTCCTTAGGAAGACGCTTCATTTTCACCAGCCAATCGATCACTTCACCTTCCCCACCAAGTTGCATTTCAGCATGAAATAAGGTAATGGGTATTAAACCTATATAAACATCTCCTGCAAGCGCCTTATTGACACTTACCTCCTCCATGCAATACTTTTGGCGGGCTTCGCGGGTGCTGAAATTGAGAAAATCGAATGAAACAGGCTTTTTCAATTTGTAAACAAAGCGATCTGTAAGAAAGAGCAATGACATATGGGTTTCAATAACTTCAACCTCCTTTGTATCTCCATATGTTTCTTTCCGGCTGAGGAATTCGGCTTTCTCATTTAGAAAATCGGTATTGCCGGAAGTCACTAGTGATTCTTTCATACGAAACTATTCAAGGTCCAGCAAGGAAACGAGCGAGCCAGCCGTGTTTAACCTGCGAATGACCTCCGAAAACATGGGTGCTGCATCCAGTGTTACCAGCTTATCATTCATCAGGACCGGATCTAAAATGGATGAGTGAACAGTATTGGTAATGACAACGTTCGTTAACGCCCCCTCCTTAATAACCTCAATTGTATTGCCAATGAACGCACCATGTGTTGCCACTGCGTATACACTCAAGGCTCCCATATTTTTGCACGCCACAGCCGCCCTGGCAATGGTAGCGCCGCTACTGATAAGGTCATCGAGAATAATAACCACTTTTCCTGCGATCTCTCCCACAACGATCTCGCCGCTGACGATACCTTTACTGCGTAGTTTCTCCATGAAGGCGAATCCTATTTCTTTCCCAAGGCCCGTTGCCAGTCTGTTGCGGAACTGCTCGGCGCGCTTTACGCCGCCAATATCCGGAGACATGACCACGACATTTGCCGGATCTTTTAGCTTGCCTTGAAAATAACTAACAAAAAGTCTCTGGGCCTCCAGGTGCTCTGTCTTGCACCGGAAAGCATTCTGAAAAGCCTGCAGGTTGTGAACATCAATCGTGACGACCCGATCAACATTTACGGCCTCGAAAAGGGAAGCAACGTAGCGCATGCTGACGGGATCCCGGGCTTTGGTCCTTCTGTCCTTTCTTGCATAGCACAGATACGGTACAATAGCCGTAACTCGAGAGGCACCACAATCTTTCAGCGTCGCAATTAGAAACAGCAATTTGCAAAGTTTATCATTTACGCTCTGGCGCTGGTCAGCATAAAGCGAATGTATGACATAGACATCCTCATTGCGCACGCTGACCAATGGCCGTATTTTATGCTCCCCATCCTCGAAATTTCTTTCCTCCAATGGATCCAAAGAACGATCCAGGAAAGTGGCGATTTTCTCACCCAAAATACGGCTACCATCAAGTGCAAAGATGCGCATAAAGCTGAATTCTATTGCGCGGACATAGTTCTGAAATTTCCATTAAAATCGTTCGTCCGTACAATTCCGTTTTTCGGTCTCACCCCTTCATCGCGCTTTTCTTTCATAATGGACTTCACCGGAAACTCCTTAATAATCCGGTCAATCGCCGGGTGAACGTCAAAATGTATATACGAAGCGTCGTAGATGTCACCTTCAGCGCTTCCGGTCCATACGAGTTTCTTCAGTCTGCGATCATACATATTGACGGTGATCGTGCCTTTTGTATAGGTCTTGGCATAAGTGGTTGTTTCATAATCCCAGAAAGGCTGGTGCGACCATCCATACCATGTGTAAAAGCGGGGGTAAGGATAATAATAAGGAAAATAGAATGGGCTGTAGTAATAATAACCCATATAACGGTGGGTATAATAAGTAATTATCCGCTCCTTCTTTTCATCCAGAAGCACGAGCTGAATCAGCAGGTCCGGCGAATCAACGTCAACCATGTATCCGCGCTGTGTTAAAGAATGAGTAATGTAGTTCTTTGCGTTGTTACGAACAATATCATTATCAAAGGCCGTTTCATTCGTCTCTTTGGTCTCGGTTTTGCCGCTGTCAGGAGCCCACGCAAAAGTTTGGTATTGACTGAAATCCATACTCTTGTCATAGTTCGTGTAAATGTTCCTGAAAGGATTGCAGCTTATCATTGTAATCAGGATACCGGTAATGATTAAATTTCGGATCAGAGCTTTCATAAAGCATGTTGTTTATACGCCAAGTTGCTTCCAAAGGCCATGGAAACAAATGATTTCGCTCCCTGACCAATGATGATATTGATCACTTCCACGATCCGGAAAGATGCAAAGTGAAAAGTAATTGGAGCAAAAGAACCATGCCATGTGGTTGATTAACCCAGGCTGACATCCATCGCTCAACTGGTCAACAACAAAACCGCCTGTCTTTGCCGAGAAAAAGGATGTAAGCAATCATTGTGTACCGTTACTCAAGGCGAAATTTCATTTTTTTCGTTTTATAGCCCATCCTGAATGCAAAATCAGACACTTGAAAATGACTTCAAATGATCCATGAAGGGAAATGTGATGATTGTTGATATAACTTCGATTTGCGACAAGAATCACGTTCAAGCCAGATTTTGATCATAGCAAAAACAAAAAGCCCGGCTTAATATGCGGATGAATCGATGATGATTTTCAACCGCCATGGCTTATCACTATTCACGAAAATTCAATTTGCCGTTTGATGAAGTGCTTTCCAGAATTTCAGAAAACCTTCACCAGCAGGGATTCGCCGTTATCACCTGCATCGACGTTCAGGATACATTGAAGCAAAAGCTGGACATCGATTTCCGCAAGTATAAAATTCTCGGCGCCTTCCATCCTGAATTTGCTTATAAAGCCATTAGCCTGGAGTCACACATAGGTTTAATTTTCCCCTGCCATATCGTTGTCCAGGAGCATGAGAACCGGGAGGTGGAAGTTTCGGCCATCAGCCCTCTCGAGACAATCGATAAGACGATGTCAACTGCCATGCTTACCGATCTTGCCACACACGTCGACAACCGACTGAGAGTTGCCGTGGATAACCTCCATCGTTTAGTGACTGCTCCAAACCATGCAGAGGCATTGCCAACGGAAAGGGCGCCTGAAAATTCGCCCACTCTTCAGGGATAGTTTTTCTACTACCCTGAGTGAACAAGCGACCGTTGCCAGGAAATTGACCAATTTACAGAAAGCACAGGCTTGACTTTCAGCAACGTATTGAGCTGTCCGATCATTCCGGACGTGTGTCCGTTAGGAGAGAAAATTCCAACACAATAGTGTCTGCGATTGCGATAACTTTTGCTGTTAATGATTCACCAAAAGGGAGGCCGTGCATTCGCTGTCTCGCACACAGGGATCTGGCATGGAAGAACAAATCCGGTAAATGACTGCTGAGCCAGCATTTCATTGAAAAGGTGAGGGATAATCGCACTGATGATCTCATACTTTTTCATCTGCACCTGAAGACTATCCTTAAAGATCTTTCGGATGTCGGAAGAAGCAAGGATCATGAACCCTTCTTTATAAAGGTTGATGGTAAGGTCTTCAACAAAAGAGTCAAGGATTTGTGAAACAAAGTCTCCTTATACTGATAATCCATAAAAATTGGCTAGTATCTTAATTCAAAAAAGCCGTAGGTTCCCGACGGCGCATCCGGATCCTCCATCACGATGGCGAGGCTCCTCGCCTTTGCCGGAACTTCCCCGATGTCAAGGGGAGGATTAATATCCTCACCATCACAGGTGTATTTCTTTAGGATCATTCCATTCGACCTGAAAGCTTTGCTTGTGACGGCAAGGGCTTTGAAATCAGTGACCGTATCAGGTTGCTGCATGTTCAGTTATTTGAAACGGAACGTTTGTTTATTTCGGCGTCTGACTGCGCCTTAAACTTCTTTATCGTGCCAGTAACGGCATGGACAAGCTCATCAAATTTTTTTTCAATTTTCTCTTCAATTGAATCTGTCAGCTCCTCGAATGACCCTGCAATGTCTTCACCTTTTTTTGTGATCTTCCTACGGGTCTCAGATCCTTTGTCAGGGGCGAACAATACGCCTAATGCTGCGCCTGCCGCCATCCCGGCGAGCACGCCCAATACTGCTTTAGCTGTTGTCATAAACTTGTTATTAATTTCTTCTCTTTAAAATTCGATTTTGGCAACGAGGATACCTATGATGGGAGTCATTGAATGAAAAGATATTTATCTTTGATCACTTACACATGAGGATATGTTTCCAGGATCTACGTCGCTCCGAATTAGAAAAGAATCCCATAATTGCACGGTTCCTAAACCTGTGATGAAGATCATCGGAAGCAATGATCCCGGTTATGCGAAGTTTTACGCCAATCCGCGAAAATTGCAAAATGACCCAGGACAAGCGCAATACCATAGAAAAAAGGGAACTGAAAACGAAGATTCTGGATGCCTGCATCACAAAACAGCGTTCCCTTATAAATGATTTCAAAGTGCGTATTCAATCAGTGACCGAAACGGTGGGTCTTGGAAATGAGGAAGCATATGATAATTTTGAATAGGCGGCCAACGTTCAAAGATTTCCGAGATCAACGCGCTCAACGAATTACTGGAGTTTGCAAACCAGGAAATGGAAGTACTGCGAAACTTGAAAATAACGCCGCACCTCATACCGGAACAGGCTTCCCTCGGAGCAGCAGTGGTAACAGACCGCGATACCTTCCTGATATCCGCAAGTATCGCACACGTTACCGTAAATGGAAAAAAATAATAGGGATATCGACAAAAAGTCCACTTTTTCAGGCAATGCACGGCAAGAGCCGGGGCGAAACGTTTACCTATAAGGGGATCGCATATAAAATCAAAGAAATTTTCTGATGGCAACCGCGTCAATACATGATCTCAACCTTACTCCCAAGCCAGGCAGAATCTACTGGCGGAATTGCGACCGGCAGTGGAGGGAGGAAGTGATCTATTTCCTCATGGTGGACCGCTTCCATGATAATCAGTCGCGCAAACCCGCTGACATAGAGGGCAAGACAAAGGGATTCGGCTCACCCGATGGCTTGAAAGAGAGTTGCGGCGGAACTCTGCGTGGAATCACAAACCATCTTGATTACATACGGGACCTGGGATGCACATCGTTATGGTTGAGCCCCGTGTTTGAAAACAATCCCGAATCCTATCATGGATATGCCATTCAGGATTACACTCAGATCGACAAAAGGTTCGGCACAAAAGCCGACCCTTTTCGGCGAGCTGGTCGGACCGGAAGAAATGTACAACCGGTATATCGGGCCTAAAACATCTGTCGCCGTAGAAGATACAGCCATCTATTACGGGTTAAATTCCGTTCTGGATTTCCCGTTGTACCATGTTTTGCCAAATGTAATTCTTGGGAAGGACACCCCCGAGAAATTAATAGACAGGTATGAATCCCTCCGAAAGAACGCCATGTCCCGGGGAGAGTTTGGAGAATTCCTCGTTACATTTATTGACAATCATGACCAGGTCGGTTACAATATTAAAAGCAGATTTGGCCATCATGCCACCGAAGACCAGATAATCGCAGGTGTTGCTTTTTTGTTGTGCGCCCTGGGAACTCCCTGCATTTATTATGGAACCGAACAAGGTTTTCAAGGTTCGGGTGAGGGTGACTGGAATGTCAGAGAGACGATGTTCAGTCTCGAGGACCCCTCCCTGAACGCATTGAATAAAAACAACCAAATATTCAGGGAAATATCAAAGCTGGCAGCCATCAGAAAGAACAGCGCAGTCCTTAAATTTGGCCGCATGTATATGCGGGAGTCCTCAATCGATGGCAAGACATTTCAGCTGCCGGTTACGCACGATTCGATGCTCGCGTTCTCAAGAATATTGTACGACGAGGAGGCGCTGGTGGTGTACAACGACTCAACCACCCAGGACGACGAGGAATACATTGCAGTTGACAGACACCTCAATGCCGAAGGAAGTTTCTTCCGGTATATCTATGGCGGGCATGGAAAACTACATGTATTGAAGAACGAAGATGGTACCCGTCACTTCATAAAGATAAACCTCAAACCCAGTCAGTTTGTTATTCTTTCAAACGAAAACGTAGCCCGCACAGGCGGACGAAATAACGGCTAAACTTATCCCGAACTACGGGTAACTTTCCGGAAGGATGAATTGCATCGAAACGTCTTAACGATGAAAATCTGCTCTCTTCAGGACCTTTGTCATAGCTGTTCAACCTGCCCAATGCCTAATTTTGACAGCAAAGAGAAAAAACCCGATACTGTCCAATCAACAATAAACTGAATGACCATGAAAACAAATGAAGATTTGAGAAATGATGTAATGGAGGAGATCAAATGGGATCCTGAATTACGTATTGTTGCAACCGAGATCGGTGTAGCGGCAAAGGATGGTGTCATTACATTGTCAGGTGCTGTCGACACTTACTGGAAAAAAATATCCGCGGAAAGGGCAGCACAGCGGGTATCAGGCGTCAGAGTGGTCGCCTGCGACATCGAAGTGAAAGTTGGTATCATCGGTAAAAGAACCGATACGGAAGTAGCTGAAGCCGTGCGAAATGCCCTGAGGTGGAACAGCGCCGTAAATGAAGACAAGATCGAAGTGAAGGTCGACAATGGATGGGTATACCTCGACGGAGAAGTAGCCTGGGAGTACGAAAAGAGAAATGCGCAGGACGCAGTCGAAGACCTTGTTGCAGTGAGGGGTGTAACCAACAATATCATCATTGAATCCAAACCGATAGACACAAAGGAAATCCTCAGGAAGATAGCGGCAGCTTATCACCGCAGCGCTACGGTGGACTCTTCTTCCATTATCATCGAGCCCTCTGACAACAAGGTGACCCTGCGTGGAAAAGTCAGGTCATGGGCAGAAAAGCAGGAAGCGGAAAAAATAGCATGGGCCGCGCCTGGTGTATCAACCGTTGATAACCAAATTGAAGTAGACGCGGAAGTCTATGCCTGACGCTTAAACAGAGGCGGGGGGATGACTTGAATCACCCCGCATGAGCACAATTGTCATTGGGATTAGATCCGTCATAGGATATCTTTAAAAAGAGACTCCGGAACAAATATGAAAAGAAATATTAAGACATTGGCAGATGCCCTGGCATATCAGCTTGAGGGACTGGTTTTTGTTGAAAACAGAATAAAAAAGGAATACACCACTTGCAATCCGCAAATTGCCTCGAACGAAGTACGGTCGGAGATCAAAAAATACATGGAGAGCAGCGAAGAAAAGCTCTTAAAGCTCAAGCGTGTATTTAATTACTTGCTGCGCGAACCAGTAGCAAGCAAAAACAAGGTCATCAATGAAATGCTTGCGGAAACCCACCATTTACTGGATTATGCAACCACATCGGAGTTGAAGGATATCCTGATGATAAGCTGCATCCAAAAAATAAATGCTTATAAGGTCGCCGCCTACAGGATCGCATACCGCTTTGCGGTCGAGCTTGAACTGGAGACGGCTGGCGAGCTTCTGTATGAAGTTATTCAATGGGAACTGCAGGCAAATACCGTATTGGCGGAGTTATCCACTAAAGAATTTAACCGGGCAAGCAGTGCGATCAACCCGTCGTGATTATTTTGTGTGCCTGGGTAAGACTTTCTGGATCAGTGTTAAAACAAATTCAGGCCGAAATGAGAAAAACCCCGATCGGTTAAATAAATATTATCCAATCCATAAACAAAATCGACATGGCACTTGACTTTGAAAAATACGCAATGAAAGGAAATGAGTTTCTGCACCAGCTGGAAACAAACCTTGGATCCGCAGACCGCGGACATGCCGCCCGCATACTCCGGAGTACTTTCAAAGTACTCCGAAATCATTTAACGTTTGAGGAGTCATTGCAATTATTATCACAACTGCCCATGGCCATCAAATGCGTCTATGTCGAGGGCTGGACCAGGGGAGAAAATGTGAGAATAAAAACAGTGGACGATTTCCTCATTGAAATCATCCAGGCGGAGGGAAATTCGGCATGGCGGGATTTCGGCAGCAAGGATGAAATACTCCTGGCTGTGAGGGCTGTGGTCGACACCATGCGACTTTACGTAAGCCATGAGGAAATGGATCAGGCCATTGCAACGCTGCCCCGGAAAATCCAATCGATTTTTGAACCCTTTACCCACAGCGGGTGAGGTTGGATTTTAGCTGGCATTCGTTCCGACAACAGCACCGCTGGTTATTCGGAATAAAACTCGAAAACGTCCTTTTTAAAAGACCGGATCAACGCATTCAGGTTATACATTTCCGCATGAAGCCTGCGATGGGTTTCACGGTATACGTGTTCCTCCGTCATCGAGGTGGACTTAAGAATAGACGACAACAAGCGTTCATGGCTTAACACACCTGTGCGCACCCTGTCTAATACTTCACCATTGATCCTGATGAGAGCTTTTTCAATTGCCGCAAGGTCCTTGGCAGGAAATGCCTCTCCGGGTCCTTTCTTGTGGAGAAGCTTGTAAAAAAAAGCCATCTCATCGCTCCAGAATTCCAGTTCCTTTAACCAATCCTTGCTTTCGCCATGCAGGGTATCAAAGCTGGCGTCGAGCAAGTAGTCATTTTTGCGATGCGTCAGTAGTTCCATAGTATGTAAATTAATTGTGCGACGACATTTCCAACTCTTTGATTCAAGGCCGGCGGAATTTAAGACTGGCGTTCCACACAGCAACTTTTCCTCATTAGAAATCACGCTAAATTATAAACGGACCTTCGCTATACATATGACCTCTGTCACTCACCAATGATGATTTTTAACGGCCTTTGAGGTGATCGTGATATTAATCAGCTGATTGCAAAATGCTGATCATTTCACCGTTGATTCGAAAATTGATACATTCGACAAAAAAAATGAAAACCGTACTTGTTCCCTGCGATTTTTCCCAGCAATCGCGCGCCGCTTACAGAACAGCCCTTGAAATCGTATCAAGGACCAGCGGAAAAGTAATACTATTGCACGTTTTATATATTCCTACCCTGTACACCTCAAGCCTGGGAGGCGAAGCCGTGACTTTCGACCCGGTTTACTTCACAACCATGGAAGAGGATGCCAGAAGGGAGTTGGAAAAAATGCAGAACGACGCCAAAGCCTACCCGGTGGATGTTAAAATAGAAGTCGTCTTTGGTGAGATCATTTCCTCCATCAAAAGGATGATTGAAACCAGCCAGGTTGATATGATCGTTATGGGCACCACGGGCGCCTCCGGATTGTCGGAAATATTTATTGGATCGAATACCGAGAAAGTGGTCCGTCACGCCTCTGTCCCGGTAATCGCCCTGAGAAAAGCAGTAAAGATTTCCTCAGTTAAGAATATTCTGCTCCCTTCAACCCTGGATCTCGACCAATCGGATTTCATCAGAAAGGTGAAAGAACTGCAGGACTTCTTTAATGCAACGTTGCACATACTCCTCATAAACACCCCTACAAATTTCCGTCGGGACGCAGAGGCCGGCGAAGCGATGGAGGAATTTGCGAAGCATTATAAGCTCAAAAATTACAAGACTCATTTCAGGAATTACTGGCACGAGGAGGATGGGATTGCAGACTTCGCAAAAAATGAGAAAATGGATCTCATTGCCATGGGCACACACGGCGTGAAGGGTTTTGCACACCTATTCCTGGGTAGCACAACAGAGGACGTGGTCAACCACATCGAAATTCCAGTCTGGACCTATTCGTTAAAAAAATAAGTAAACACACCCGCCACGAGGATCTCTTGTGTAACCGTGTCATTCACCGTAATGGTCCCACCGGCTGCGATCAGATCACCTGCAACAGGGGCGTTTAACGGTGACCGTGCCAGCGGCAACATACAGATCATCATTAACGCTCTCGCTGATAACAGCGTCATCAGCCGTTCTTACCTGGGAAAGCCCTTCACTGGCAGCGAGGAATGCACCAATACAGATCAATAGCTTTAAGTTTTTCATTCCATTAAGGAAATGTCTCCTCCTCTTCAGGCAAAACAAATGAACCTCGCACCTGCTTACCGCTCCTCGATTCCTTCCATCGCATTATCTGATGCTCCGCCGCCTCAACGGCCTGCGAAACAGCTTCCTCAAAAGTTGTGCTCTGACGCGAAGCAAAAATATCATTGCCCGGAATGATCACTTTCAGCTGGCAGATCTTATTTTCGTTCGTGGCGGATTTTTCAACCTTCAGCAGAACCTGCCCCTCAAGAACCCGGTCACTTAAAAAGCTGATCTTTTCAACATTTTCTCTCACAAATTCAGTGAGCTTTTTCGATGCCTTGAAATCGGGTGTTTGAATAATTACTCTCATAGCTATGATACTTTAATCTATACATTCCTCTTTGCCAACGGACCGAGTGGCAGAGATCACTCGCCAACAAAAACGCCGGTATCGATCTCCAGCCGATTATCTACATCCGTCACTCCTGTCATGGACAGGGCAACATTCTCCGCGTCTTTCTTTTCCGCAAAAGACCTTACGGTGCCGGTTAGCCTTACGGTACCGTCCGTCACTTCCACTGAAATGCTGGCTGAGTCGACCGATGCGTGACGATGAAAGGCAGCCCGGATCTGTCTCTTAACCTCCACAGGTTCTATATCCTTTGTTTTGATCTTCACTCTGTTGATGACCGCTTTTACTCCGAGAATGTTTTCAATAGCTTTTTCAGCTGCCCTCCTTTCATAATCCCAATGCACAGTTCCGTCCAGGTAGACACGCCCGTTGTCTACTTTTATATCTATCAGATCTTCGTTGACAGCACTATGCCAGGTGAGGGCATTGCGCACAGCCCCTGCAATCTGCGTATCACTTTTCGAATCCGGCGTGACAGCACCTTTCACTTCTATGTCCATAGCAACTACTTTCACACCAGCCACCCGTTGTGCAGCACGTTCGGCAGCAACACGTTGATAATAATTATCCACCACGCCAGAAAGCGTGACAATTTCATCTTTCACCGCCACCCCAATCTGTGGCGCGATTTTAGTCAGTTGAGGATCCCATCGCATCTCCTCAAGAACATTTTTCCTGATTTCGACGTCTGATTTCATCTTGAATTGGTTTAGATCATTTTCTGAAAAAGCCAGCGCATCCATTTAACAGGCCCTCAAAGCGAGTGCGCTCTCTTCAAAAAGCATTAATTGCCGGCGAGGATAGAAATCCATTGGTTCCGCTTCATTATCAACCTTTGAATGAATCACCCGAATTTAAAGTGAGCGAACACGCCAACCCATGATGACCATCAGCGCACCCAGAGATTCTTGTCAGCCAAAAGCCCTGGTACAAAACAGTGTGTCGATATGCATGACAATAACCTGTTAAGCCGGATGTTCCACAAAAGTATCATAAAAAATATCACTGCTTTCAGCAGTTATCCGATCCTTGTCTTTCACGAGTAAGGTATATAGGGTCGCGGGGTCGCTTGAAATTGCCGCCTCTCCTTCGTTGTCTAAACCTGACAAAGGTCAGCCGGCCAACTGAGAAAGCACATGGCTTACCTCCGGATGCAATTATATATTTGACTCAACATCTTTTTTATCGCAGGATTATGAAAACTCAGGATATTAGTTTTAGCCAGTTGAGGGAAGAAGCTGCCAGCTTGTACAATTCTGAAAAAGAAATAGCCGTCATATTGTCTTCGCTATACTCAAGTTCAAGCAATCATCCTCTAAATGAAAGAATTGCGGGTGAAGCTGAAGAGAACAGGAGACATTGCGAACGACTGGAAGGCTTTCTGGCTGCTGCTGATCAGATCGCCGCAGCAAAAAGCGATGATCAGGCGGTATTATGCGACCTTACGCTCATGCTAAAGCGCATTGCCATAAAACACGCACATTTCGGATACAAAACAGCCATTTTCCTGGCGGGAACAAAGGGCAACCATGAGGTCGCTAATCAACTGCGGCAAGTGCTGTTGCACGGAATGTATAAACCTTCCCAATCATAACTTATCAAAATAAAATTCGAAGCCGCACATCCATTTTGTTTGGCAATATAAAGATGGGCTTTAAGTGTGAGAACCCTGCCCTGCAATTTTCCCAACATCCCGTAGTAAATGCAGTATCATTGAAAAACCTCATCAGTAGAGGGATAATCCTTATAGAGATAAATACCAAGGGGCCGGGAAAAGTCGAAATCGGAATGGCGGATCATTCTACCGTCGCATTGTGTTAATTAAACTAACCATTTTCGTTCGCAATGACAGGTGTCATCAGGACCTTGCAAAACGGTCATTGGAAACAAGCTACCCTTGTCGGAAGTTTATGCTATTCAAAGACGAGGTTGGATTGATTTATAATGAAGAAACAAATGGATCAGCAGCTCAAAATTAAAATCGGAAATGTCATCCCTGAGGGCCAATTGGTATGAAAAAACAGCGGATTGCGAACGCGCATGATGTTAGAAATGATCACCCGTAAAACTAAATTTTGAATGCAATGTTCAGAGATCGAAAAGACGCTGGCGAAAAGTTGGGGCAAGCCCTGGAGAAATATCGCAACAAAAACGCCCTCGTTCTCGGTATTCCGCGGGGCGGCGCCGAAACTGCCTACTACGTGGCCAAACACCTTAACGCGGACCTTTCCTTGGTTATCACACGGAAACTCGGTTATCCTTTCAATCCTGAAGCCGCTTTCGGCGCTGTGGCCGAAGATGGCAGCGTTTACATCTCAGAGTCCGCAAAACAGGATCTCACAGAGAATGAAATACACGAGGAGCTGACTCAGCAGAAAGAGGAAATCCAGCGGAGGATACAAAAGCTGAGGCGCGGCAAATCGCTTCCTGATCTGAAAGGAAAGACGATTATCATTGTTGATGATGGCGTCGCCACAGGCGCTACGCTGTTTGCCACAATCAAGTTATGCCGGAACAAACAAGCGGCAAAGATCATCGTTGCAACACCCATCGCCGGAAAGCGGATGGAACATATCTTGCCCAACATGGCCGATGAAGTTGTCATATTGGAAATACCACCCTTCTACAGCGCCGTCTCCCAGGGATATGAAGATTTCTACAACCTTACCGACGAGGAAGCTCTTGCATTCATCGGCAAATGGGAAAAGGAATCGGTACATCAGACATGAAACCGGAACGTATAGGGTGATCCAAATCTTTATTTCTCGTGATGGATATCATGGAAAATGCACCCTTAAAATGAACAATTTTCAGAAAACATTTATGAAACATAATTTGCCGTTTGATTCACACGTCGAGGAATACGAGGAATGGTATGAAGAATACCCGTCTGTGTTCAAATCCGAGGTGGAAGCTTTGAGGGAGATGCTCCCTGAGGGGGACGCTTTAACTGGTATCGAAGTCGGACTCGGAACAGGAAGATTTTCTGAAGCCCTGGGAATTAAAGAAGGCGTTGAACCCTCACCTAATATGCGGCGGCTTGCAATAAGACGCGGCATTGAGGTGGTGGATGGTTCAGCTGAGCAGTTACCCTATGCGGACCTGCGCTTTGATTTTGTACTGATGGCATTCTGCATTAGTTACTTTGAGGATCTTCATATCGCCTTCAGGGAAGCGAATCGGGTGTTGAAACAGAATGGCGCACTGGTAATAGGTTTCATTGATCGGAACAGTCCTATCGGCCAACATTATGAAAGCCATAAACCGCAAAGCACTTTTTACAAGCTTGCCAACTTCTATACCGTTGATAAGGTAGTATCAGAGTTATCAGGGGCAGGGTTCAAACATTTTAAGTTTTGCCAGACGCTTTTTGAGCCCCTTCAAGAAATCAAGTCCTTCGTGCCTGCGAAACCGGGTTTTGGAGAAGGGT
>JBBEBN010000327.1:0-13723 GCA_040882305.1 Cyclobacteriaceae bacterium | reverse complement strand
GTACAGGAGCAACTGTCTTGATGGCCTCCGATAATTTCTTTTCTTCAATGTTGGCGTGGTGGGTATCGAACATGGCCTTCACATTCGGATGTGCCGCACGCCTCACCAGGTCCGTCAGTTGCGTCATGGTGTTACATAAATAACACTCGAAACGGTTAAGGGCCTCCACGGTCAATACGATGTCGGCCTGTGCCGCATATTCGCCTGCCTGGCGTAGCACTTCAGCACTCCAGTTGTACTCCTGGTCTTCCGGAGGGCGTCGATTGGCAAATGTCGCAAACGCAGAATGAAATGGGCCGCAGATTATTTTCGATCCGATGGCATGGGCACAATCAATTGCTTCCTTGAGCCTGGCAACAGCTTTTTCCCTGATGGCCGGAGAATCGCTGACAGGGTTTTCATCCGGACCTACACCCAACACACAGGTAGCTTCAAGACCGATACTCTTGAGGTGGTCACCAAACTTCCGGTACACGGCAGGGTCCCTTTCCTCCATGAAGCACTCAATGCCATCATATCCCGTTTTTTTTAACCGCTCTGTTATCGCCCAAAAAGTATCGGGTATACCTCCTGACCAGACAAGGAGATTAAATCCAACTTTATTCTTCATATTTCATTGATTAACCGAACGGCGAATTCACTTCATTGAATACCGCGGTAGGGGACCTTGATATCAATTTTTCCCGACCAGTTCTCCGGGACGGGTTTTCCGAGCGTCCAGTGCACAGCGTTGATGAAAACGCGTTGCGCGGCTTCCTGCTGGAAATCTTCCGGGTGCCCCATGGTCGTCATAAATGTTTTAGCGCCGGAAGCGCTTGTCCACGTCCAGGCTACCGGATTTTCAATGGCATCGGGTTTGTTTGGATTCACAGATTTACCCATCAGGAGCCAGGTGGAACCTTTTGCGGGATAGTCCGGCAACACTTTATACAACCATGACCTGACGTGAAAATTCTTATCCACGCCACTGAGGATCGGATGGCTCGCCTCTTTTTCAATAACGGAAATATCGGTGCTGCTCTCATGGCCGTAATGCGTATGATTCGCTTTTCCACCCCAGCCCGGTGGCGCGCCAAAGGCCCTTTCGCCAAAAGCATTCCAGCTTCGCAACTCATGGCCCTCCGGATAATTAAAGGCATGTGTAGAGGTGCGGAATCCAATGACCGGTTTCCCTGAGTTTAAATATTCATCGATAAACTTCAACTGATCCGCAGGCAGTCGTCGCCACCGAAGAAAAAAAATGGCGAGATCAGCATCCTTCAATGCTTCCAATCCTGGAATATTTTCCTCCGCGTTCTGGTCAGGAAAAGATTTCAATACCACGGTCCGCATGTTGTAATTCTTTTCCAGTTCGGCAGCAAGCAGGGGCATGGTACTCTCGCCGCCGTATTCGTGGTCACCGGTAACAAATACCACCATTGGTTTATCCTCATTTGACTCCTGCACAGATTGCGGAGAGGTAGGGCTACAGGCTGCCAGTAACACGCCTGACAATGCAAGATTTGTGAAAAAAACCTTCATATGATGATCTCAGGGGGAAAATATACAAATAATGGTTCCCAACAAAAAGCTTCTCTTCAAAGTGGGTGTTCTTTCAGCAGCTCGGAAGGCGAATAGAAACCTTTCTTTGCCTGCACTTCCTGTCTCACCTCTTTTACTTTTTCAGCGCTTACGGCCGAAGCTTTGTTTCCAAAAGAATTTCTGACATAGGTAAGCACTGCAGCAACCTCCTGATCGTTAAGCATTCCTTCAAAAGGAGTCATTGGCACCTGACCCGGGTATTTAGTGTTTTGAACTTCCATTGGCCCCAGAAGACCTTTGAGCACCAACTTTATCAGGCGTTCTTCATTGCCTTCAACCCAGTGGGTACGCGCAATTGGGGGAAACCCTGAAGCAGAAAGGCCCGTGCCATCCCGCTGGTGGCAGGTGATGCAAAAACCTTCGCGGGCATAGATCTCTTTCCCTTTAATGAAAAGTTCGCGTTCCGCCCCTTTCAAATCCGTTTGAATTGCTTCCTCTTTTTTCTCCGTCACAGATTTCCCCTCAAGGTGTGCCATAGCAGTTTCATAAGCGTGCACCATCCACTCATCGAGCGGATGCCTGCCTGCTTCCTGCACAATGGGCAGACCTTTTTCCTTTTCCAGCCACGAGGCGGCAACCAGTGCTTCCAACCGGACGCGACCGTGTTCATCGCCGGCAGCCTGCATCAGAAGTTCAGCCTGCTTTTCAACCTGATGACTACTGTACCGAAGCACCCTTACACCCGCAGCCCGCGCGCGGTGATCTTTTGATTGCAATACCTGGTGCAGAATGTTCTCATCCACCCTGTCGAGTCCCCAACTTACCCAGAGGGCTTCGACCAAATGGTGGTCATATTTTTCATCTTCAATATTGAGATTCGCCACCCATTTTCTGAGGGCGGTAAGCACCTCTTCCGGGTCCCTTGCCCGCAGTTCACGGCGTGTGCGGTAACGCGTGCGGAATTCAGGAAGTTTGAGATTTTCCAGAAGTTCCGGAATACCTGCGCCGGCAACTTTAGCAGGTTCGACCAATGGCCGCGACGGATAAGTTATCCTGTATATCCGTCCGTGAACATGGTCGCGGAGAGGATCGCGCGCATTGTGTTGCATATGACCGATCAGAATATTGTGCCAGTCTACAATATAAAGTGAACCATCCGGAGCAAATTCCATATCCACAGGACGGAAGTTCCGGTCTTCTGATTGTATGAGATCCAGGTGATGCCGGCTTTTGTATCCTGTGCCGTCATCTTCAATAACGTGCTGCTTTGTTCCCAGAAAGCCAATGGTGTTGTTGATCAGCAGATCTCCCTGAACTTCATCCGGGAAATGCCGGCTGGATACAAACTCCAGCCCTGACGTTGGGCGAACCCTATGCTTTTCCTCGATGAGGTTCATCGATTTATGCGTGGCCACACCGTATCGCGGCTTGATCGACCCCGGCATCATCCACCGGACATCGGGACCGGAAGTTTCGGCAAAAAAATTCTGACCCCAGTCGTCAAATGCGATCCCCCAGGGATTGGGAATGGAAAGCTGCGCAGTCCTTTCCAGATGTCGCCTCTGGGGACTATAACGGTAAAAACCCCCGTTCGTGGCGCGAACCGGACCATAGGATGTTTCAACATTGGTATGCAGGAAAACACCCTCACCCATGTAAATTGCGCCCGATGGATCTGCCGCATAAGCACTGTGCGCATGATGTGTGTCGTGATCGTCAAACCCACTCAGGAGGATTTCACGGCGATCGGCCTTGTCGTCTCCATCTTCATCTGTAAAGAGCATCAGGTTAGTACCCTGTGAGATGTATACACCCTCAGGGGCGAATTCAAAACCTACCGGAAGGTGCAAACCATCAGCGAAAGTAATCTGCTTATCCGCTTTGCCATCCTTATCAGTATCCTCCAGAATGATCAGCTTGTCGTTCGGCCTCTCATCACCCGGCTTATAATGAGGGTAACTTGGCATGGTAGCCACCCAGAGCCTTCCCTGATTGTCGAAAGATAACTGAACGGGATTTGCCAGATCCACGAATTCCTTTTCAGAGGCAAAGAGTTCAATCTTATATCCCGGCGGAACCGTCAGCTTCTTCAAAGCATCTTCACCGTAGAGATATTCAAGGCTTCCATTTTTTTCAGGATTGTAGTTCGTTTGTACAGGCGGGAGTGGAGTTGTTTGTGCATCCGCCGCAGCCACATCCATCATTTCACCCTGTGCTGCTTTCCAGATCGCCTCGTCTCTGATGGCGGTCATTTCGCGGATCTTCTTAAGCTCCGCGGGATAATTGTCCGGACCAAACGGATTATAACGACGGCCAAAAACATGAACACCATTTGGAATTTTATAGTCATTGTGCCACATCCAGTTTTTTTCCTTCACGGCGGCGTGGATCAATTCACGGTTGGCATCAGCCTGCAGATCGTCCTCGCCAAAAACCTTGTCGGCGAGAAGTTTTGAAAATTTCTCATATCCGGCGTTGTTCAGCTGCGAGCCATCAATGGTCAGCGGCTCACTACTGGCGTCGTACCATTTTTTGGATGGCGTGAATGCATCGACAAAATGCACCTGGTATTGATCTGCTACTTCCTCCATAGCTTCGGCGTACAACTTCAGGTTTTCATTTTCACGTATGCCATCCGGTACATCCATCTGTTGCGAAAGGTCTTCAAAGGCGATCGGTGAGACAATGGCGAGCTGCACCCCTGTGATTCCATTGTACCGCTGGCTGAGCGTATGCTGTATAAAAGCGCCGAGCTCCGCTTTGTAATTCTCCAAACCCTCTTTCCCCTGAAACGATTCGTTATATCCAAAGAATGCAATAATGATGTCAGCCTTTAGCCGGGTGAGCCATTCATCCGGCATTTCGAAATGCCCCTCGCTTCCGGATGGATGTGCCAGCTCAGTCTGGAATTTCTCCGCTCCCGGAAAAGCCCAGGGCGATTTGCGTCCGGAATGCGGACGAAACCCCGGAGTGTCGCCGCCATCACACATGTTCCGGATAACAAGCAAACTATCCGGGTAACGAACATGCAACTCGGTTTCGAAATGACCGAAGTTCATCATCCTTGATCCGAGATTATTGCCAAGGAGAGAAATATGGGAGTTTTTTTTGAGCTTTAAGGCGGTTGAACCGGAACCGGAACAGCTGAATATACAAAAGGCAATCGCTGCGGCACAAGGGATCTTCACGAAAAAATTCATACGCTAAATTTACTTTTACTTTTCATCCGGATGTTAAACTGGTCAAATTTTGGCAATTCTTTTTTAAGATCAAATAACAATATTTTTCTGGCCCCTGGAGTAAACAATCCTGACCGAACGTCAATCGGGGGTTTATTCGGACAAAATTTTCCTTGCGCCGCCATTTTAAAAGAGACTCGACGCTTTTCAGAGTGCTTCTGAAAATGCATGCCCCGGGGACTTCAACGAAACCTGTTTTTAAAGAGACTGTCGCAACGTTAGGTAAAAGGGTATTTCAATATGTTGGGTGGACCGCTCCAGGATCAGTTGAGCTGTTTTTTCGCCCATCATCTGAAAGTCGGACGAAATGGTGGTAATGCCATCGAGAATAATTTTTTTTACCGGCGTTTCATTATAGGATATCACACCCACATCTTTTCCTACTTTCAGTTTCTGGGACAGGATCCTCTCAATTAAGATCACGAGATCGTTTTCCATCAAGTTGATGAACACTTCACCTTCGCTGATGGGCTCATTAGCGATGGAGTGAACCACATGGTAGCCAAAAGCATATTCCGTGCAGAACCTGTAAAAACCTTTCAGGATCTCCCGTGGATGATAGGTTTGTTCGGGAAAGATAATCTTTATCGTCTGATACCTGGTCAGCTGCGGCAACGCCTGCTCCAGGGCTTGATAAATATCCTTTTCAAAATTCTCGTATACCGCTCCGTACCTACCTTCCACACCCGGTACAAGCTTGTCAAGTAATATCAGTTTGTTCTTATCAATTTTATTGATGATCTCTGAAGCATTTTCACCCCCTTCATTAAAATGCGGGATGATGACATAATGTGTGTACTGATCCTGCTTGGCAAGCAGCAGATTGCAGAAGAGCGCAAAATCGTTGTTGTAGATGTAAAAGTCGATGGAGCCGCAGCCTGCAAGCGCAGAAACAATGGAGTCGTAAATGATCTTTTTGTGCGCACTAAGTTTATTGAACAATAAAAATATTTTTACCTTTTGATTGACGGAAGTGCTTTTGATATAAAAACCTTTTCCCGGCACAGATCCCAGGACTCCGATACTTTTCAGATGCTTATAACCCTTTTCTGCCGTATCTCTTGAGATCTGGAATTCAAAACTGAGTTCATTAATAGAGGGCATGATGGAATCTTTCCCGATTTGCCCGTTTTGAATGGCGCTAATAATCGAATTGGCCAATTGCTGATACTTGGGGGTAGCAGAATGGTCATCCAGGTGAATGAATTTAAAAAGACTGTTTCGCTCCATGAAGCCTTATGAACATCTGATCCACGACAGATCAATTTTAGAAATAAATTTCAAACCATGACAGTGCATGACAGGGTGGAAGTCGCGTGTTTCTAACTTGTCGCCTCCATAAGCCGCGTAACTGACAACATGAACCCCATTTCCGGAGTAGACTTTCACTTCCTCAGAGGTTTCGCCTCCGGTAGCTTTTACATGGCTTTTCAAAAGGTCGGTTTTGCCGATATTTTCGGGCCGGCCGAATTTACGGTTTTCGGCTGGACTTACGCCATGGGCGTATTTTGGGCCACCGGCGGCGGGAGCATGGTCTTACTGAAGGAACGGGATCTGCCCGAACATGAAAAAGGAAAAAGTATTGACGGATTCAGCTTCGTTAAGGGCTTGATCGCTGTCGCGATATCGGCTATATTCAGTGCTTGTTTCAACTCCAGGATTGAAGCAGGAGAACCTATGGCCGAAGCGGCTGTTACCCGTGGCAATAATCCACTGTTTCAGAATAATGTTACTTACGTCGTTCTGCATTGGGGAACCACCAACTCGCCCAACTATTATCGTTGTAATACTAACCATTCTTGCATCAGTGATCCTGGTGGGAATGGCAACTTACTTACCTGTTAAAACAATTTTCTAAATTCTATAATTATGTCTGCTATTTCAGTAACAAATTTCAAACACGTCAGCTACCTGTGGGATGAAAGGAAAGCTGCCGAACTAAAAGGAGATGAGGTCGGACTTTTGATTTACCGGTCAAACCTGCTGGGCGCCGATCTCAGGCTCACCAATTACGGAGGAGGAAACACTTCATGCAGGGTGATGGCCAAGGATCCGCTCACGGACCGCGAAACGGAAGTCATGTGGATAAAAGGATCGGGGGGTGACATTGGAACACTGAAAAAGAGCGGGCTGGCGGCGCTTTATGTCGACCGTCTTCGCAGCCTCGAAGGCGTTTACGGCGGCCTGCAGTATGAGGACGAAATGGTCGAACTTTTTAACCATTGTATTTACGATTTAGGTTCCAAAGCGCCGTCGATTGATACACCGCTTCATGGATTCCTGCCTTTCAAGCACATTGACCACTTACATCCCGATGCCGCCATTGCCATTGCCGCGGCCAAAGACGGAAAGCGCATAACCCAGGAGTTGTTCAGCGGAACTATCGGCTGGGTGGAATGGCAGCGCCCGGGCTTTGACCTGGGATTAAAACTCCGCGCCTGCCTGGACGAAAATCCCGGTATCCGCGGGATCATGCTGGGGTCGCACGGCTTGTTTACATGGGGTGAGACCGCCTATGAAAGTTATGTGAATACGCTTGAGGTTGTGGAAAAATGCGCGGCCTATCTGGAAGAAAATTACGGAAAGCGTAAGCCTGTCTTCGGAGGCCCGAAAATAAAAAGCCTGGAGCCGCAACAAAGGTTACAGCAGGCCGCCGCACTTGCACCCGTGTTGCGCGGTTTCTGTTCAAGCCAGACACGCATGATCGGCCATTTCACGGATGACGTACGCGTGCTGGAGTTCATCAACTCAAAGGATCTGGAAAAACTGGCGCCTATGGGAACCAGTTGCCCTGACCACTTTCTCCGCACGAAGATCAGTCCGATGGTATTGGATTTGAAACCCGGCGACGACCTTTCGGATGTGAAATCCCTGAAGGAGAAACTCACCCCGGCGTTTGAAGCATATCGGAACATGTACAAATCATATTACGAAAAGTGCAAGCATTCAAACAGTCCGGCCATTCGCGATGCAAACCCTGTCGTGATCCTTTATCCCGGGGTCGGCATGTTCACCTTTGCCAAAGACAAGCAGACCGCGCGCGTGGCAGCAGAATTTTATGTCAATGCCATCAACGTCATGAAAGGCGCGGAGGCGGTTTCGGAATACACTTCCCTTCCCCGGCAGGAAGCTTTTAATATAGAGTACTGGTTACTGGAAGAGGCAAAACTTCAGCGTATGCCCAAGCCAAAGGCGTTATCAGGAAAGATTGCCCTGGTAACGGGAAGCGCCGGAGGCATTGGAAAAGCAATAGCAAAAAAGTTTGCGGAAGAAGGAGCCTGTGTGGTGCTGAGCGACAATAATCCGGAACGACTTAAGGAAGCCGAGGCGGAGTTCAAAAAAATGTTCGGCAAGGACGTGTATAACTATGCGCGGCTCGATGTGACCAATGCCGGAGACGTTGAAGCAGCGATGAAAACAAGCACGCTGGCATTTGGAGGCATTGATATCATTGTGAACAACGCAGGGCTTTCAATTTCCAAATCACTGACGGACCACACTGAAAAAGACTGGGACCTTTTATACGATGTGCTCGTGAAAGGACAGTTCCTCGTAACGCAGGGCGCCGTTAACATCATGAAGAAACAGGCTCTGGGCGGCGATGTGATAAACATTGTCAGCAAAAATGCGCTTGTTTCCGGACCGAACAATGCTGGTTATGGATCGGCAAAAGCAGCACAACTTCACCTCAGCCGGCTGAATGCCGCTGAGCTGGGGGCGGATAAGATCAGGGTCAATGTAGTCAATCCCGATGCTGTCATCGCTGACAGTAACATATGGGCAGGAGGCTGGGCAGAAGGAAGGGCGAAAGCATATGGCGTAAAAGTGGAGGAACTCCCGGACTTTTATGCGAAGCGCACCCTGTTAAATGAGGTCATCCTTCCCGAAGATATTGCCAACGCATGCTTTGCTTTTGTCGGTGGACTACTGAAGAAATCAACAGGCAACATGCTGAATGTGGATGGCGGCGTGGCCATCGCCTTTGGGCGATAATAAGAAACATAAACATGGTACGCAGAGCATTCACGATGAAGTTGTTCCCAGGATTCGAAGAGGAATATAAAAAACGACACGACAATCTTTGGCCGGAGTTAAAAGACCTGCTTAAAAAAAGCGGTGTTCGTGAATATTCAATTTATCTGGATGACTGCTCGCTCACGCTATTTGGAGTAATGCAGGTGGAAGACCCTGCGCTCCTGCAAAATCTCGGGGAACATCCGGTGATGAAGAAGTGGTGGGCTTATATGCAGGATATCATGGAGACCAACCCCGACAATTCACCCCAAAGCGTACCTTTAAAGGAAGTATTTTATATATCTTAAAATCGGAAGCTGGACATGCAACTTGGAAAAAATGCAGTGGCAGATCACAACGCGTCTCTTCTCGCAGGACACAAAAATAGATTTGACTATGTTTCGAAGGATGTTTCCGGCCTGAAGGAGGTCCTTCAAAAATTAATTGACTTTCAGATCGCCATCCCGAGCTGGGCTCTTGGAACAGGGGGGACCCGTTTCGGAAGATTTCCCGGCGGCGGCGAACCGAGAAGTCTGGAAGAAAAAATTGAAGACATCGGGCTCCTTCACGCGCTGAACAGATCCAGCGCAGCCATCTCTCTGCACGTTCCGTGGGACATTCCAGAAGATACGAAAGCCATCAAGATCCTGGCAGCACAACACAATATCCGTTTTGACGCGGTCAACTCAAACACTTTCCAGGATCAAAAGGATCAGCAGTACAGCTACAAGTTCGGTTCCCTCCAACACGTCCGCAAGGAAGTGCGGCAGCAGGCCATCGACCATAACCTGGAAGTCATTCACTACGGAAAAGAGTTGGGGTCAGAGTCGATCACGGTATGGCTGTCTGACGGTTCCTGCTTTCCCGGACAACTGAATTTCAGGAAGGCCTTTCAACGTACGCTGGAAAGCCTCCGGGAAATATATGCCGGGCTGCCGGACAACTGGAAAATGTTCGTGGAGTACAAGGCATTCGAACCGAATTTTTATTCCATGACCGTGGGCGATTGGGGCCAGTCCCTCTTATATGCCTCCAAGTTGGGACCGAAGGCCTATACGCTGGTCGACCTTGGTCACCACCTGGCAAATGCCAACATCGAACAGATTGTTTCTCTGCTGCTCATGGAAGGGAAACTCGGCGGTTTTCATTTCAACGACTCGAAGTATGGTGACGATGACCTCACGGTGGGAAGCATCAGACCATATCAGCTGTTCCTCATCTTTCATGAGCTGGTGGAAGGGATGGACGCCCGGGCCATGGATCACACTACTGACCTTGGCTGGATGATCGATGCTTCTCACAATGTCAAAGATCCTCTGGAAGATCTGTTACAATCTGTCGAAGCGATCAAGATCGCCTATGCCCAGGCCCTGCTCATTGACCGCAAAGCTCTCGTGCAGGCACAGGAGGAAAATGACGTGGTCCGTGCACAGGAGATACTCCAGGCTGCCTACCGCACCGATGTGCGCCCACTGGTTGCCGAAGCTCGGATGCGTGCAGGCGGGCCGTTACAACCGATCGCGTTGTTCCGCACCCTGAAGATCAGAGAGCAGCTCCTGAAAGACAGGGGCGCAAAAAGTGTCGCTACCGGTCTATAATAATCTTTACGCTCTTTCTAAATGCCGACACCTGTGATCGCAATTTTCGATATCGGAAAAACGAACAAAAAGTTATTCCTCTTTAATGAATCCTATGAGATCGTCCTGGAAAAATCTGCTCATTTTGACGAAACGGTCGACGAGGACGGGGATCCGTGTGAGGATATGCAAAGCCTTCAATCATTTATTCGGGATGGATTAAAGTCTGTACTGGATTCAAGGGATTTTCAGGTCCGCGCCATCAACTGTACCTCGTACGGAGCGAGTTTTGTTTACCTCGACGAGGAGGGAAACCATATAGGCCCCCTGTACAGTTATTTGAAACCGTACCCGCCGAATCTGCAAAAACAATTTTATGATACCTACGGCGGGGAAAAATTGTTTTGCTTTCAAACCGCTTCCCCGGTGTTGGGCAATCTGAATTCCGGCATGCAACTCTACTGGCTGAAGTATCAGAAACCCGATTTCTTCAACCGGATCAAGTCTGCCCTGCACCTTCCGCAGTACTTAAGTTATCTCCTCTCCGGAAAAACCTTCTCCGAAATAACAAGCATCGGCTGCCACACGAACCTCTGGCATTTCCAGAATAATGATTATCATTATTGGGTAAAGCGCGAGGGCATCCTGGAAAAATTTCCCCCCATTGTTCCATCCGACATGGTGATACTCCCGGAATCGTCGCGCTATAGCCACTCCATTGGAATCGGGCTCCATGACAGCTCGGCCGCGCTGATCCCATACCTGGTATCATTCAAGGAACCGTTTGTGCTGATATCAACAGGCACATGGGCCATCAGCCTGAATCCGTTCAATCAGACACCCCTCACAAAGGAGGAACTGGAATGCGATTGCCTCTGCTATATGCAGTACATGGGTTCTCCGGTAAAGGCTTCCAGATTATTCGCCGGCCATGACCATGATGTTCAGGTTGAAAGGATCGCTTCACATTTCAACCAAAGCAAAGACCGGTATTATCACATTGAATTTGATCAGAACCTTCTCTCCAAAATCGATACAAATTTCGCCAGGCAACAAACTGATGCACGGTCAATTATTTCAACCCTCCCTTTTGCCCTGCGTGAACTCTCTGCTTTTCACAGCGACATTGAAGCCTACCACCAATTGCTATTCGACCAGGTGGTGCAGCAACACACCTCCTCTCAGTTGATTATACGCGGTACATCCGTGAAAAGAATCTTTGTCGATGGTGGATTCAGTAACAATTCGGTATACATGAACTTACTGGCTGCATTTTTTCCACATATGGAAGTGTTCGCTTCTTCGATACCGCAAGCCACCGCAATAGGAACCGCGCTTGCCATCCATGAAGCCTGGAACGCAGAACCCTTTCCCACTAACATTATTGAATTGAAACGCTTCACCCCGAAGATGGTAATTACCACGACTTAGGCGTCAATCGTGAATCGTGAGTCACGCTTTCAGATATCTCCCATCCGCCCTAATTCACGCACTCACAACTCAGCTATCAGCTCCACAAATAGCCTTGTCAGCGGCTTCACAGCCCTGTTCGCCACTTCGATGATCTCCTGAATGGTGACGGGTCTCAAGTTTTCGGGATCGCAATTATCCGTCAGAACGGAAACCGCACAACAAGGTAATCCTATATGGTTTGCCACGATGACTTCGGGAACTGTGGACATGCCAACGGCATCGGCACCGATCATTCGCAGATAGCGGTATTCGGCACGGGTCTCAAGATTGGGGCCCGTCACCGCGACATAAACACCCAGATGAAGCCTGACATTGTGTTCCCTCGCGATCCTCAGCATTTTATCGTTCAGAAGATCGGAGTAAGGCTGACTCATATCAGGATACGGATTGTTCCACTCCCCCTGATCGATACCCCGCAGAGGATTGTCGGGCTGCAAATTAATATGATCATCCAGCAGCATGAGATCTCCCTTCTGCCAGTCGAGGTTCATGCTACCCGATGCGTTGGAAATGAGGAGGTAATCGATTCCGAGCAACTTCATCACACGAACGGGGAAGGTGACCTGCTGCATGGTGTAACCTTCATAGTAATGAAACCGTCCCTGCATGGCAATCACTTTTTTCCCGCTGATCTCTCCATAGATCAAATTACCTGTATGGAAGGTTACCGTTCCGTGTGGAAAATGCGGGATTTCTTTATATGGAACGACGAGGGGATTTTGAATTTCGCGGATAAAAAGATCACCCAGGCCAGTTCCCAATATAACGCCGATCCGGGGCTGATGAACGCCGCGCTTTTTTAGAAATTCACAAGCCTCTTTTATTTGCCCGAGCATGCGCGCAATTTATACGAATCGGAAGAGAAATTAAAACAGGGGGAATAAATCGCTGTTACTGCAATAAGCTACCGCTCAGCCTGAGGAGCTCGGTTTCCGCTAACTTTGCATTATACCTGGCGGAGATCAGCCTGTTGTAGGCTTCGGCAAGGCTCTGTTGCGCGGTGCGAAGTTCAATAAAGGTGGCAACGCCGCGTTTGAAGCTCTCCAGGGCAATATAGACGTTTTCCTTCGCCAGTCCGATCGTCTCTTCCTCTATGAGGAGTATCCTCTTGGCATTGTTGTAATTCACGTAGGCATTTTTTAGTCCCACGTTTACATTGGTTTTCAATTGATCATAGAACAAAGTCTGGCGGTCAATTTCAAGGCGTGCCTGCTGATTCAGTCTCCGTGTATTAAAGCCGCTCAGGATTGGCAAGGTGAACGAGAAACCATAGTTGTATCCGTATTGCTGGAACAACAAGGTTCCATATGGGTTGATGAGTCTTGTATTATCGGTGTTGGTATAATTGTAAGCTGCATTAAAATTCACGAAGGGGAGATATTCCGCCCTTCTTTCCCTCAGGGAAAGGCTTGCCGCCCGAATGTTCTGGCGCGCCGCCTGCAGGGCAAAATTGGAGTTTTCGAAGTTAGAGAAGAATTCCTCCTGATTGAGGTTCAGGTCTATGATGATGGTATCTGCTACCTCATAATTGTCTGGAAGTTGCAATCCCACCAGTGCGTTCAGCCTTTGTTTCAATTGTGCGATGGTCGATTCCTGCTGGAGGACCTGTGTTCGTTGCGCGTTGTAGTCAACCTTCGCCTGCAAAAATTCCGGTTTGATACCCGTGCCGACCTGCAGCTTCTTTTCCGCAAGCTTCACCCGCTCCTCGCTGACAGACATCTGCTCCTGAATGGCTTTTAGTTGTTGCTTCTGACGAACAACGTCATAATAATTGATAATGGTTTCCGCAATGGTATTTACCATTTGATCCTTTACCTGAAGCTGGCTTTGCTCTGCGACAACGGAAATGCGTTCACGGGCGGCAAACATCCGCGTACCGTCAAATAGTGTCCAGGTGAG
>JBBEBN010000326.1:0-13724 GCA_040882305.1 Cyclobacteriaceae bacterium | reverse complement strand
CCGTTCCACCTGCCGGGAATCCCGGAGATCCGATGCGGTTAACGGCAGATCTCACGGCGCTGTAAATACAACGTTATGCTTTCCCTTTAATCCTGGCTGAATAAACTCCAGCATGACCCGCGATACACCATTCGGCCAGTACTGTTTCAGTTTCACATCGGTCACCTCTATAAATTCAATTTTCGGTTACACAACCCTTGGATTGTAACGCATATCCAGTATGAAACCGTCCCCTTCAAATTTCAATAACCCGGGTTTCGCTTCAGTGACTTTGCAATACGTCATAAAATTTGAGCTGGTTATCTCGTCATTCTTTTCGGCAAGTTCAAATTGGTCGCCAATGGAAAAACTTTTGCCACGTTTTAAGGTGTAGGTCCTGAGCCAGCTTTTAACGGTTGCGTTCCCAGGATAAGCCTTGGCGATATCCGTTGAAAAAATTACGCTCTGCCCCCCCGCAGAAAACCTCGTATTTTCCGCGTGATATTTGCGCCCTTGCATTTGAGCGATGCCATTGATCACGGGTACGTTATGATAGAGTGATTGCATCGTCCAGATATCGTAGCGCTGCTTGCTGAAAGTCTTCGCCGTGTATTCTTCTCTTCCCAGGTCGATAAGGCACGGTTTGCCATCGTAATACATGACAGCGGAACCCACATCGTTGTGGTTGTGCGCTTCGCTGTTGTGACCGCCTTTTGCTCCGAAGAAAAAACCTTTGAAACTATTGGCGGCATCGCGGCCACCGCCGACCTGGGTGTCAGGTAACCAAAAATCCGCCACGAGCGCTTCCTTTGCTTCCGCATTCAGAATTTCATCCAGGCGGGTCAGTTGCTCGATCTGGTCATTGATACGACCCGATAGATTTTTCTCACCCCAGTTGTTAAGTCTCGCCAGATATGCGCCGAAATGTTGCATCACCGGGTCTTTAATAGCCTTTCCGTATTGATAAACCTGGTAGGGATTTCCTCCCGTGGTGGCATCTGCGTCCGCAAAGTTCATGAAGTAGGGTGCGTGGATATTCACCTTGTAAAAATATTTGCCGATGTTCTGAATGAGCGGATCATCGAACACGTCAAACTTTCCTTTCGTAACCTGTTTCAGGATGG
The DNA here is from genome assembly GCA_040882305.1 of Cyclobacteriaceae bacterium. GTDB lineage: Bacteria > Bacteroidota > Bacteroidia > Cytophagales > Cyclobacteriaceae > Chryseosolibacter. The sequence goes on along the minus strand of JBBEBN010000326.1, from coordinate 12,621 downwards.
CGAGGCTTTGATATAATACGGATCCCGCAACTCCCCAATACGAGGGACCTTCATCGCAACCACCATCATCTGGATAGCTGTTCGGAAACTGATCCAGGGACCGGATAAGTTTTCGGAGCGCTTCCTGTTTTTTGGCAGGATCATCTTCCAGCAGGAGAATGCAGTTCAACATATTGTAGTTCACCCAGGGGTTCCAGTTATTCACGCCCGAGCCGGTTATCTTGGCCGAGACGAGCAGTTGCGGATTGTGTTCATTCCGGTAGTCACGCCAGGGATTGTCTGGCATGTTGACGCTGTATCCTTCCTTTGGCCTGAGGCTCATCCACCAGAAATCATCACGCATATAGTAAGGAACAAGAACTTTTTTTATGACCTCTTCTTTGAGCCGAACAGAAATGAGGGGATGTATTTTGTCGAATTCATCTTTGAAAAGATACCATGTCCACGCCAGGCTGTTCGCCATTTCGCCTACGCCAAGATCGATCGTGGGTTCATTCGCATCGGGGAGCCCGTTCGGCGCTTGCTGCAAATAGAAGTGCGCCGACCATCCCCACCAGGTTTGTTCGGAATAGTACCAGACAGCGTTGATGATCTGATCAATGAACCTGCCCTGTCCTTCCACGAGCTCCCCCATAACAAGCGCGCTCAATGCTGCGCGCGGCCCCGCGTACACTTCCTGCAGGCGGTTTCCTGACCGGATGATCTCGAGATAATCGGTGGCTTTCACGACGGGCCATCCATAATCGAAGTGTTTTTCTGCCGCCGAAATGTATGCGGCCTTTATTTGGGTGGGAAGGCTGTTCCAAAAGCTCCGGTCCTTGTACGCAGGCAAGGTGATCCAGGAGTGGTCGGTGATAAGATCTTTGCTGAGATCGATCTGAGACAGTTCGCCCGTCAGGATATTCCTGGCCTCCCCGTGATCCTGAGGAAAGGATGTTAGCGGGATGAAGAGACTTAGGACCAGACAAAACTTAAACGCGGAGATGTTTCTGCTATTCCGGATTTTTGAAGTGCGATGGGTTTTCATGGTAAAGGTCGTTTTCTTTTTCCGTCCGTGTAAAACAGGATGTAAGAATGGATTTATCCAAATACTTTTACTTGTCGGGTACGTGCCCGTTACAGAAGGCTTTTCTTCCCCGGAAAACCATTGATTCCGGGAACAGATGGTAAAAACCAGGTATGGCCGTTGTTTTTCTTTTGGAAGAAATTCCTTAATTTTCGGGTACGTACCCGTAAAACGGGCCTCTCGGACACCATCATACATCCATACCACCGTTACCACCCTTTGAAACCAACAAATTGTTCTGAGATGAGCACCCTAAACGCTAAATTGAACGCACCGGTCTTAATACTCCTCTTCCTGCTGATCGGCTCGGGGCTTCAGGCCCAGGAAGCTTTGAAACCCATACGCAAAGTTGAGATTGGAAAGAACCGCGAATTCATCGTGAACGACAGGCCCTTTCTACCCATCATATCGTGGGCCCAGCCACCGAAAAATTATCCCCTCCTTCAAAAACTGGGCTTCAACACACATGCCGGCCAGGCTGATCCCGCGCTGGCATGGGAATCAGGATGCTACGCTGTGCCGGGTTTTAAGAAAGAGAAAATGGGCGCCGGGAATATCCTGGGATGGATATTCGATGATGAACCCGACATGCCGCGCGGGAAAGGAAGCGAAGCGAAACCCAGACAGGAACCTGAGAATGTTATTGCAAAAGCCGCAAACATAAAAAACTCGGATCCGAAGAGATTGCTTTTCATGACGCTCACCGGCCACTTTACGAAAGAGCAAAGCACTTATCCCGAGGAATTCCGCAAAAAAATTTACCCCGATTTCATCAAGGGCAGCGACGTAATCGGCTTTGATATTTATCCGATCTATGGGTCCGGTTATGCTTCGCGCCTGGATTGGGTTGGAAAAGGAGTATCGCAACTGCGCCAGCTGGGCGCTGACCGCCCCGTTTACGCCTGGATCGAAACGAGCAAGGGCAGCAAATGGATGACCTATGAAAAACAACCCGACGTACTGCCCTTCCACACGCGCAATGAGGTGTGGCAGGCGATCATCCGCGGGGCCACGGCCATCGGATACTTTACGCATGCATGGTTCCCGGAATTCAAAGAGTTTGCAGCTACGGAAGAAATGCAACAGGAACTCGGAAGGTTAAACGCACAACTGACGCGCCTCGCGCCAGCCATTCTTGCGGCCCCGGCGAAAAGGAAGATTGAAATGAAGTTAGGCAACGATCTGAATTGCCACTTCAAGGCGACCGAGGACAAAGGTTCTGTATTTATTTTCGCCCAAAATATCGACCTGGGTCCCGGGGCTGAACAGGCTAAACAGTTTGATCCCATTCATCCCCGCAAAGGCACAGCAACATTTACTGTTGAAAATCTAAAGGCCGGGTCGAAGATCGAAGTGACAGACGAGGATCGAACCATTACAGCAAAGGAGGGAAGGTTTACTGACGAATTCGCTCCCCTGGCTGAGCATATTTACCGCTTCAAGCGATGAGATGAAACGCAGGCCGTCGTTGAGGAGCGTTGATAACTAAAACAGTATCATGAAATTTCTGCTGAATGTCTTTCTTGCGCTGATATTTTTACCGCTGGTGGCGGCCGTGATGTGGCCTTCAAAGACAACCGGTGAAACAAAGCCGAAAAAACCTTTCGCCGCTGCGGCTGCTGAAATGCGATCAGATTCCACGTCCCATTCCATAAAAGCACCCCTGATGGCGTGGACTCCCACCATTGCTCCTGCGGGGCTTGATTATTATGCCCATTCCGCCATCCCGGAATGGCAAAATTCTCTTTTACTCGTTACCTTGAAAGCCCAAAGCCTGAGGGTGCTAAAACTTAATGATTCGGGTGACTCCGTCATAGGGGAAAAGGTATACTTCGAGAAAAGTGGCCGGGGTAGTGTCATACGTGCGCGCTTCGTTTGGCCAGAAACATCAAACGGTCAGGAAAGCAGACGTTGCAAGGATAAGAAATGAAGCAAGAAAGTGAAGAAAGAAAATATTGGTTGAGTCAGCGATCCAGGAAGAATTGAAGGTTCTCCGTTTGAAAGCCTCTCCTGCATCGTGTGTAAGGTTTTGCAAATTTAAATTTTATTATGTTGTCTAAGTGGAATGACAAATGAACGAACTTGAATTATTGGAAAAGGAATTACTGGAGCCTTCCGACGCTTTGATTGCCGACATGAAGAGATTGAAGGGGGACATGATTTTGCTCGGCGTCGCCGGAAAGATGGGCCCCGCTATGGCACGGCTTGCCCGGCAGGCGACAGATAGGGCAGGAGTTAAGAGACGTATCATTGGTGTTTCCCGATTTTCTGAGCCACAGTCACAGGCTCAGCTTGAGGCCGATGGCATCGAGACCGTTGCAGCTGATTTGCTGAATGAAGGACAGCTCACCTCGTTGCCTGACGCGCCAAATGTGTTGTACCTCGCCGGTACAAAGTTCGGGACCACCGGTAAGGAGTCTTTTACCTGGGCGATGAATGCTTATCTGCCGGGCCGTGTAGCGGAGCGCTATAAGAATTCCAGGATTGTTGCGTTCTCAACGGGAAATGTTTACCCGTTTTCGCCAGTGGCGGAAGGCGGAGTTTCGGAAGATCACCCGACGGGTCCGGTGGGAGAATACGGACAATCCTGTCTGGGGCGGGATCGTATCTTTCAGCACTTTTCGACCAAGTATAATATTCCAACTTTGATCTACCGGCTGAATTATGCCATAGACCTGCGCTATGGTGTGCTGCTTGAAGTCGCAAAGGCCGTCGCTGAACAACGGCCCATTGACCTGGCGACAGGATTTGTGAATGTGATCTGGCAGGGTGATGCAAATGAGATCGCCATTCGCGCATTTCACCATTGTGAGGTGCCGGCGAAAATATTGAATGTCACTGGGCCGGAAACTGTCTCAGTCAGATGGGTTGCCGAGCAATTCGGATCACATTTTGGAAAATCGCCGAAGTTTATCAACGAAGTGCAGCCGACTGCTTTGCTCAGCAACGCATCGTTGGCGCACAGGTTATTTGGCTATCCACGTGTTACGCTTCGACAGATGATCGAAGTGACAGCGCGGTGGGTTCAGGAGGGAGGCAAGACGATCAGCAAACCGACACATTTCCAGGAAAGGGAAGGTAAGTTTTAATTATGAAGACAAATACGATAAGCAGTGAAATTAGAAAATTGTTGCATGAGGGTACTGTCATCCCTGCACATCCGCTGGCACTCGATGCGGGCCGTAAACTCGACGAGAAACGTCAGCGCGGCCTGACACAATATTACATGGCTTGTGGCGCAGGAGGTATTGCGGTGGGCGTGCACACCACCCAGTTTGAGATCCGCGATCCGAAAGTCAATCTCTACAACCGAGTACTCGAACTTGCCGCAGAAGAAGTGGAGCGCGCGGGATTAAACCGTCCGTTCATTAAAGTGGCAGGGATTGTAGGACCAACAAAGCAGGCCCTTGCCGAAGCGGAAGGCGCCGTGAAGTATGGATATGATCTGGGGCTGCTCAGCATGGGAGGATTGAAAGACTGGACGGAAGAACAGATACTGGAGCGTGTGAAGAACGTGGCTGACGTCATCCCGATCTTCGGATTTTACCTGCAACCAAGCGTGGGTGGACGAATATTCACTTACGATTTTTGGTATCAGTTCGCAAGAATTCCGAATGTTCACGCCATAAAAGTCGCTGCCTTTAACCGGTACCAGACGCTGGATGTTGTGAGGGCGGTATGCGCATCCGGACGACATCATGAAGTCGCTCTCTACACAGGGAATGATGATAATATTGTCGCAGACCTTCTGACCACTTACCGGTTTGGGGCCGGAGGAAAGGTCGTTGAAAAAGGCTTTGTCGGCGGTCTGCTGGGACATTGGGCGGTCTGGACCCGCAAGGCCGTTGAACTGCTGGAGGAAATCAAAAAATGCAGATCTAACGGAGTGGCTGGTGTGAACGAATTGTTGACGCGAGGAATAGAGGTAACGGATATGAATGCGGCGATCTTTGATCCCTCGCACAGTTTTCACGGATGTATTCCCGGCATTCATGAGGTGTTGAGAAGGCAGGGACTGTTGGAGGGCAGGTGGTGCCTTAACACGGCGGAGGAACTCTCTCCCGGCCAGATAGAGGAGATCGACCGGGTATGCAAAGCCTATCCGCACCTGACTGACGACGATTTTGTCAGGGAGCTGTTGGAACAAAATGTTGAAAAGTATTGACACATAAAAAAATGATTTACCGTAACAGGTCTTCATTCAAAAGTGCGAGGGGATGAAACAGATTGAAATCCCCTATTCGGAAGTGCTCAGCAAAGATGGGGATCTGGGGGAGGTCTCAACATTTTTAGATCAGCTGGAATTCGCAAACATCGAAACGCAATCCTGGCCGGAGTTTCCTTACAAACCCGAGATCAGTTTTGCCATGGCCCACAGCGGAGATTGTATATTTATGAAATTCAATGTCCTTGAAAGATTTATTCAGGCGATCCACAGGAACAGCAATGAGCCGGTGAGTCAGGATAGCTGTGTCGAGTTTTTTATCGCCCTTGACAATGGCGGCGATTACTACAATTTCGAGTTCAACTGTATCGCTACATGCAAGGCTGCTTTCGGCACGAAGAACCGCCAGGATCGCGAGTATCTCAGTGACGAGATTATTGATCAGATCAGTCGCCAGGTCCTTATCCGGAAAGGCCCGGAGCATACAGATGGATCGGTGGCGTGGGAACTTACGGTCGCCATTCCCTTGCAGGTGTTCTGCTTCAGCGATATCACCTCCTTCAAGGGATTGAAAGGGCGCGCGAATTTTTATAAATGCGGAGACAATCTGCCGGAGCCCCATTTCATTGTGTGGAATGAAGTGAAAGCACCCAAACCTGATTTTCACCTTCCGGAATTTTTCGGAAAAATCAACTTTTTGTGATACAAGGCCGACAAACGTTGCCAATGGTATATCAAAGTGTAGTGTGGAACCGATATTAATTCGAGCGAAAAACTTTGACCGATTTACTCCTAAATATTTCGGGCACGTACACGGTAAGTTTGTGAAATATTTGTGATATTTAAATTCCCTGATGATGCATGCCACAAAGGCACAAAAGGTTTGAAAGGTTTGTCCAGGGGACTCCTGCGGAGAGAAGTTTTGAAAGTTTGAGAAGTTCGGCGTGGAGGACGCTTTTTGAGAGATTTAAGGTCGGGAAAGGTTTAGACAAGTGAGAGTAAAGTGATGAAAGAGAAGAACGTTGGCACGGCTCACTACTGAGCACTCACATTGTTCGTGTTTTGTGGTTAAAAAATACTTAGTGCCTTTGTGGTTGAAAAAATATCATGTCTCAGTGCTAAATTTTATTCTATGGAAAAAACATTCGATCGGCGCAATTTTATGAAATCCACCGCAGCGGCGGGAATGGGGTTGGGGTTGACGCTGACACATTCCTCCGTGTTTGGAGCGCCGCGCACAGTACAGCAAGGTAAAAGGGTGGGCATCATCGGTCTGGATACGTCGCACAGCGTAGCCTTTACGAAAACCTTTAACGCGGAGAATGCCGGGCCGGAGTACGGTGGTTACAAGGTAGTGGCGGCCTACCCGAAGGGAAGTAGCGATATCGAGTCAAGTGTAAAACGCATTCCCGGGTACATCGAAGACGTGAAAAGGCTCGGTGTTGAAATTGTTGATTCCATCAAAGATTTGTTAAAGGCCGTGGATGTGGTGTTGCTTGAAACAAACGATGGTCGTCTGCACCTGGAGCAAGCAATCCCGGTACTCAAATCCGGCAAAAGAGTCTTTATAGATAAGCCCATTGCCGCATCCCTTCGCGATGCGATCGCGATCTTCGAGGCGGCGAAGAAGTACAATGTCCCTGTATTTTCCTCCTCGTCGCTCCGTTATGCGCCTACCCTTCAGGCCATTGTTCAGGGAAAAGCGGGTAAGGTGCTGGGCGCGGATGTTTTCAGTCCGGCCCACCTCGAAAAAACACACATGGATTTCTCATGGTATGGCATCCATGGCGTTGAAATGCTCTTCACCGCCATGGGCCTGGGCTGCAAAACTGTTTCCCGCACGCACACGGCGGATGCCGATGTTGTTGTGGGCCTTTGGAATGAGGATCGGATCGGAAGCCTCAGGGGTATCCGTTATAAGAAATCTGGCTACGGTGGAAGTGTATATGGTGAAAAATCCATCGAACCACTGGACGGCAATGGAGGGTACAATCCCCTGCTGGTGGAAGTGGTGAAGTTTTTTGAAAGTGGTCAGCCACCGGTTTTCACAGAAGAAACCATCGAGATATTCGCCTTTATGGAAGCGGCCGATGAAAGCAAGCGGCAGGGCGGAAAAATTGTGACACTGGAAAGTGTGATGCAAACAGCAAAGGCATCCCTGAAATAGATCCCTTACCCTAATACTACCGTTATGAATAAGAAGAGAAGAGAATTTATAAAGAATGCCGCAATGGGAGCCGCAGCCGTTTCATTTGGTGGCATACTTCCCGGCTTCAGCGCCCGGAGCTATGGTAATATCCTGGGAGCAAATGATCGTATTAACGTGGCGGCTATGGGTGTTAATGCCCGCGGATACGCCGTGTCGGGAAACTTTGCAAGCCAGGAAGGCTGCGAAGTGATGTATGTTTGTGATGTGGATTCCCGCGCTGTCGATAAGTGCATTGCTAACCTCGAAAAAGTACAGAAGAAGCGGCCAAAAGCTTCTGCGGACTTCAGAAAAGCACTGGAAGACAAAGACCTCGATGCTTTGATTGTCACCGCCCCCGACCACTGGCACGCTCCCGCAGCGATCCTCGCCTGCAAAGCGGGTAAGCACGTGTACCTGGAAAAACCCTGTAGCCACAATCCTAATGAAGGAGAACTGGTGGTGGAAGCTGCACAGAAATACAAGCGCGTCGTTCAGATGGGAAATCAAAGACGATCCTGGCCCAACGTTGTGGCCGCGATAAAGGAAGTACACGATGGAACGATCGGTCGACCGTACTTCGCCAAAACCTGGTATACGAATAACCGTGAATCCATAGGGATCGGCAAGACCGCCGCCGTTCCCTCGTGGCTGGATTATGATCTATGGCAGGGCCCTGCTCCACGTATGCCCTATAAGGATAATGTCATCCATTACAACTGGCACTGGTTCTGGAACTGGGGAACAGGAGAAGCGCTGAACAACGGTACGCATATGGTTGATCTTGCACGTTGGGGACTTGGCGTTGACTATCCCGTACGTGTCACGTCCGCCGGAGGACGATATCATTATCAGGATGACTGGGAGACACCGGATACTCAGGTGATCACTATGGATTTTGATAACAAGACTTCCATTACGTGGGAAGGCCGCAGCTGCAACGGGCTGCGCGTTGAAGGCAGCAGCGTGGGCGTCATCTTCTACGGTGAAAAAGGCGCTGTCTATATTGATGGTGGTAATTCATACAAGGTGTATGATCTGAAGAACAAGGTCGTTAAGGAGGTTGACAATAGTATCACAGTGGATGCACGGAACGCGGTAAACCCTTCCCAGAACCTCGACGGTTTCCATATTCTGAACTTTTTCGATGGCATCCGGAAAGGGACGGCTCAGGCGGCAGATATCCTCGGTGGTCACAAGAGCACATTGCTCGTCCAGTTGGGAAATATTGCCCAACGTTCAGGGCATACGCTGAACATCGACCCTGCGAACGGTCACATTATAAGTGATCGCGAAGCGGAGAAATACTGGAGCCGCGAGTACGAAAAAGGCTGGGAACCGAAAGTGTAAGATCCAGGAAAGAGATTTTTAAAGGAAGGGATATTGCTCTGACAATCATCCCTGTATTATGAACATGTTTCATAACCAGGTAAAAACCACATATGAGTACAACAGTGACAGGTGTCAAAGGAAGGAGAAAAGAAATGGAGTCTGTGGAGGTGGGATCGCTCGACAAACGCAAGACGGTTATCTCCATCCTTATCATTGCCCTCCTGTTTTTCATATTTGGGTTTGTATCCTGGATCAATGCTATCCTCATCCCTTATTTTAAGATTGCTTTTGTACTAACAAATTTCCAGGCTTACCTGGTAGCTTTTGCGTTTTATATTTCCTATTTCGTTATGTCAGTGCCCTCCGGTTATTTGTTGAAGGCTGTAGGTTTTAAGAGAGGGATGATGTATGGCTTCTGGATCATGGCAATCGGTGCTTTTATTTTTGTGCCGGCAGCCTATGCGAGGACCTATGAGATCTTTCTGCTCGGTCTTTTCACGCTCGGGGCAGGACTTGCTGTTTTACAGACTGCGGCCAACCCGTACATTACCGTGCTGGGTCCGAAGGAAAGGGCGGCGCAGCGCATCAGCATCATGGGCATTTGTAACAAGGGCGCAGGCATTCTGGCGCCGATAATCTTTGCTGCTGCAATCCTGAAAGCGTCCGACAGTGAAATGTTCAATCAGTTGGCAACCATGGATCCGGCGGCAAGAGATGCGGCGCTCGATGAACTGATCAAAAGGGTGATCGTTCCTTACGCCTGCGTGGGAACAGTGCTCTTTGGATTGGGATTGTTTGTCCGATATTCTCCCCTGCCTGAGATCAATACTGAGAGGGAAAGTCCTGAAGTGGCTTCTGCAAATGTTGGCAAGACAACAATTTTCCAGTTTCCCCACCTGATACTGGGCGCGCTGGCGATCTTCATCCACGTGGGTACGCAGGTGATTGCCATTGACACCATCATAGGGTACGCGAATTCCATGAATATTCAATTGATGGAGGCGAAAGTATTTCCATCCTATACGTTGTTCGCCACCATCTGCGGATATATTCTTGGAATAATTTGCATTCCGCGATTTATCAGCCAGGTGACTGTTTTGCGGATCTGTACCATCCTGGGCGCGTTGTTTACGCTTGGAATTATCTTCACGAAGGGCGAAGTGAATTTTCTCGGCCATCTGGCTGACATCTCTATCTGGTTTGTTGTTCTTCTCGGATTGGCCAACTCACTTGTTTGGGCCGGTATCTGGCCCCTGGCGCTTGATGGGCTGGGTAAATTTACCAAGCTCGGCGCTTCCATTATGATCATGGGGCTGTGCGGTAACGCCATCATGCCTTTGTTCTATGGTCACTTCGCGGATGTGTATGATGTGCGCACTGCTTATTGGGTGCTCTTTCCCTGTTATCTTTATCTGATATACTACGCGGTATATGGCCACCGCATCAGAAGGTGGTCATTGTAAGAAACTGGAGGAATAAAAATAAATTACAGGCGTTATGTCGAACCAACAAATAAAGATCTTTAACGGAAGGATCATCACTCCCTATCGGATTATTCCGCAGGGGAGTGTCCTCATTTCCGGTGATACCATTACTGCAGTGAGCGAGGGAAATATCGTTGCGGCAGATGCCCTGGAAATAGACGCCAGAGGAAAATATGTTGCTCCCGGCTTTATCGATATCCATGTGCACGGAGGCGGCGGCCACGATTTTATGGATGGGAGTGAAACTGCTTTCCTGAAGATCGCGGAAACCCACGTGAAGTACGGCACCACGTCCATGCTTCCGACAACGCTGACGAGCGAGAAGGAAGGTTTGCTGGAAACATTAAGCATTTACGAGCAGGCGAACAGGAAAAATAAGAGCGGGTCGCAGTTTCTGGGAATGCACCTGGAGGGCCCCTACTTCGCCATGAACCAGCGCGGCGCACAGGACCCCCGTTACATAAGGGATCCGGATCCATCCGAATATAAAGAAGTCATTGCCCATTCCTCCTCCATCCGGCGGTGGAGCGCGGCCCCGGAATTAAAAGGAGCAATTGAATTCGGGCAATATTTGCGCAAACATGGTATCCTTGCTGCGCTGGCTCATACCGATGCCATTTATGAAGAAGTGATAGAAGCTTTCGATAACGGTTATACTCTTGCAACGCATCTCTATTCCGGGATGTCGGGTGTGACCCGAAGGAATGCCTTTCGTTATGCAGGTGTGATAGAAAGCGCCTTCCTCATCGACGAGATGGATGTAGAAATCATCGCTGATGGTGTTCACTTACCTGCGCCGTTCCTGAAACTCGTGTATAAGATCAAAGGCGCGGACCGAACAGCGCTCATTACTGATTCCATGCGGGCCGCTGGCATGCCTCCGGGTGAGAGCATCCTGGGCAACCTCAAAAACGGATTACCCGTGATCATAGAAGATGATGTGGCGAAGTTGCCTGACCGCACCGCCTTCGCAGGAAGCGTGGCCACAACCGACCGCCTAGTGCGCAATATGATCAACCTGGCCCATGTATCGGTGATCGATGCAGTACGGATGATGACAAGTACTCCTGCGCGCATTATCGGAGTGGCTGACCGGAAAGGATCGCTGGCAAAGGGAAAGGATGCCGATGTAGTCATCTTTGATGAAAAAATAAAGATCGAAACAACGATGGTTAAAGGCAAAGTCGTGTACACCACTAACCGGACAGGAATGGGCGTAAAAGCTTTGGCCGGGTAGTTTTATTTCTTCTGAAGCTGTGGATATTTGATTCCCAGCTGTTCGAGATAAGTCTTGTATTTTGCCGGGTTGTAGTAATACTTTTTTAGCTCCGGCCTGTACTGGGCCATGATCTTTGTATTCAGGTGCGTCGCGGGTTTTGTGTTGGCATCGACAAAGGAAGCGTATTTCGTTTCCTTTGTCTGCACGCTCCTGTGATAATCCCAGGCGTTTTCGATGATCTTAGGATCTGTCAGCATATCAATTAAGGTGGAGGAAAGCACCTTTGCACCTGCCACCACCCCCTTATGCGCAATCGGCGTGGCCATGGCAATCGCATCGGCCCAGTTGTGTCCTGGTGTTCCTGGAATATTGGAAGGATAGCGGAATACAACAGTGGGGGTATTCCACGCAATATCAGCGATGTCATCGCTGCCCGCGCCCCAGGAGAATTTTGCCGGGCCAGTTAAGGTATCAAGCTTTGTCGCCAGCCCATTTTTTCCGGGAGCGGCGACTAATTTCTGAACTGCGCGCGCGAGCTGCTGATCGGCGCTGTCCCACTTCGGTAAACCTACGACCTTGATATTTTCATAGACTGCTTCGGCAATCGCCCTGTTGAAATGTCCGGGCCATGCCGCACCGAGCAGCCGGTGGGATACTTTGGTTTCCGTCATTTCCGCAACACATTTTGCATAGCGGATCGCATCGTCATACATCGTCCTGATATCCTCATAGGTTCGTTCCCGGAGGAAATACCAGACTGCAGCTTTTGACGGGACGACATTGGGCTGATCGCCTCCGTCGGTGATGACATAGTGCGAGCGGTGAGTGGGTTTCTGGTGTTCTCTTTTGAAATTCCAGGCAACATTCATCAGCTCCACCGCGTCAAGGGCGCTCTTTCCACGCCACGGCGCTCCCGCAGAATGGGCGGAACTTCCTTCGAAGGAAAACTCCACCGACACGAGCCCGTTGTTGCCAGAATCTCCCCAGGTGACGCTCAGGTTGCTTCCTACGTGCGTAAAAATGCAGGCATCGATATTCTTAAAATAGCCATCGCGCACATACCAGGCTTTTGTTGCCAGCAATTCTTCGGCAACTCCCGGCCAGATGACAAGCGTGCCGGGAAGTTTTTCGCGCTCCATGATCTTTTTTACTTCGAGCGCGGAGAGGACC
>JBBEBN010000325.1:0-14099 GCA_040882305.1 Cyclobacteriaceae bacterium | reverse complement strand
GGCCGTCAGGATCCAGAAGGTATAGGAAAAGCCGCGCAATTTTTCAAAACCCTGGAAGGAGACTGCCATCAGCGCAAGGCTGCTGATGAGCAAAATGCTTGAAGGTGTTGTCTGATCGTTGTAAAGCAGAACTAATCCGGTAACAAACAATGCTGCTGAAAGTAGCAAGCCGATTTTGAAGATGGAGTTTTGTCGCATTTCAATAGTTCGTCGGAAGTTCAACAAAAATAAAATCAAATAAAACAGGAATTCTGATTAATCCCAGCTGATAAGTGATGGCCGGTTAATGTGTTCATGTGTTCATGTGTTGATGTGTTGATGTGTTGATGTGGTCTGACTCCGCTGTTTCTGCCTCTGAAATTTGCTTTAATGTGTTAATGTTTGTTAATGGTTGCCCGACCTTCCTGCTGCGCGCGTGCTTGTGCTCAGGCAGTCGAAGTTTGCGCTTTCCCTCCTAATGTATACACGACTTGAGATAGGAATCCAGGTTCTGCTGTGTAATGACCTCCAGGGGGAAGAGGTCGCGCTCAGGGGCTTGCTTTTTAAAGATAAGGTGGTTGGCGAGGTGACTGATGCCAAGAAAGGCCTGGCGTTTGGGATTCTGGTTGATCAGGAAATCGATTGTTCCGCTTCTTAAATATTTCAGGTTATCATCCAGAATATCATATCCGATAAGCCTGATCTTCTTCTTTCCATTTTTTTCCAGGTGGGCAGCGACCACTGACGTTCCTTTGGAGGTGCTGACGAAAATTCCTCTGAGACTGGGATCACTTAGCAATCGGTTAAGATTGTCTTCAAATCCATCTTCATTCGGTTTGAGGCTGATCTCCTGGATCTCGAACGTCAGCAAATTTTTCTTTTTGAAATACTCGCGGAATCCGCTTTCCTTTTCAAGCAGGTGCACTGAGTTTTGAATATCTTCATCGAGGTGCAACACTGCAAGTTTGCCTCCTTCGTGTTGTCCGAGGTACATGAGTTCAGCGCCTACTTTTCCACTGTTAAAGGAATCCTGTCCTATAAACGAAAGGGGATTGACTTCCGGGATATTGGTATTAAACAGGACATAGGGGATTTCTTCCTTCTTCAGCAATTTAAAAAAACTGAGTGCTTCGTCATAGAAAATAGGCGCGGTGATAATACCGTCGGGCTTTTTCCGAAAAGCTTCCTGTGCCTTTTCCTTGAACGATTCTTTGTTATACTGGTCAAAAATTAAAATTTCAAGGTTGAGGTTGTAGTGTCCCCATTCACTTTTCGCCTGAAGGATCCCTTCTTTAGTTTGCGCCCAGTAGGCGTCTTCGGCGGGGTCGGGGAGCAAGGCGATGATGGAATAGTTTCTGCTCGAACTGAGGGTGCGCGCAATAAGGTTGGGCTTGTAATCGATCTCCTCCATCACCGTCATCACTTTCTGAAATGATTCCTGCGACACCCGGCCGCGATTGTGAAGCACCCTGTCGACAGTTCCTTTTGAGACGCCGGCCAGTCTGGCGATGTCCTTGATGCGGATGTTTTTTGGGTTCATTAAGGGATAAGTAACGCTTTTTTTCTGAGATAAAAGAAATATTTGGCTTTACTGCGTTCTCGAGCACAATATGCGTGTGCCCGGGTACATTTGCCAAATTTTCTTGCTTTTGATGAGCGGTTGCCATAGATTTATGAAATTGTCTTATAGGCCGAAGACCTGTAAAGCAGCCATCTTAAACACAATCAATCACTTTATCTAACTCACAAAAACACATGAAAAAACGTTTACTAGGATTCGTTGTACTCTTCCTGGTAGCTGGTGCGTCAGCGATGGCGCAGCAGACAGTAGCAGGAAGGGTTGCGACGTCGGACGGAGCTCCTCTGCCAGGAGTGTCCGTGTTGGTAAAAGGAACGACGACGGGAACATCCACGGATGTGGACGGCAGGTTTGCCCTCAGCGTTCCTGACAACAGCGCCGTGCTTGTGTTCTCTTTTATTGGTTACACTTCACAGGAGATCACGGTTGGAAACCAGACGAACATCGAGATTCAGATGACCGAGGATACGCGCGAGCTGGGCGAAGTTGTTGTGACTGCCTTTGGTCTTGAGCGTGAGAAAAAATCGCTCACTTACACCACACAGGAAGTGCAGACCAAGGAACTTTCCCAGGCCAGGGAGCTTAACGTCGTCAACTCCTTGTCCGGTAAGGTTGCAGGGTTGAGTATTGGCAGGACAGGTAGTGGTGTTGGGGCACCGAGTCGCGTGCTCCTGCGGGGTAACCGTTCAATCGCCGGCGACAGCCAGCCGCTTTACATCGTGGATGGCGTGCCTGCAGGTGGGATCACAAATCTCAACCCCGACGACATCGAAAGTATCAACGTGTTGAAAGGACCCAATGCTGCGGCACTTTATGGAAACCGCGCGAATAACGGGGCCATCATCGTAACGACGAAGAAGGGAACTCAGGGATTCAACGTTAACGTGAATACATCCATGATGTTCGATCAACCCCTCCTTCTGACCAAATACCAGAATGAATATGGCCAGGGCCTCGCGGGTGGTTATTTGCGAGGGTCCGAATACTCATGGGGACCGAAGATGGATGGTAGCCCGGTAGCTTTCTGGTCGCCGGACCCCTCACGCGCCGGTGAAACCTATGCTTTTTCACCTCAACCGGACAATGTCCGCGATTTCTACCAGACCGGACACAATCTTGCAACGACTTTAAGCGTCGCCGGTGGAAATGAAAAGAACCAGACGTATTTCTCTTACACTTTTACGGATGCAGCAGGGGTCGTTCCGAACAACGAATTAACAAGGCACAGCCTCAATTTGAGGTTGACCAACAAGCTGTCTGAGCGCCTGACCCTCGACTCAAAAATTAATTTCATCCGTCAGGATATCGACAACCCCCTGCCTCAGGCGGAGAATTTTGCAAACCCTAACCGGCATGCCTTCAGGCTGCCCAGGAATATACGGACAGAGGATATCTCGCAGTTCGAATACACGACTCCTACGGGAATTGTAAGGCAGCATTATTTTAACCCGGGTTCTAACGGGGGGGCTAACCCATATTGGACAATCAACCGGAACATAGGCGAGGATCACGACGACCGAATCATCGCATTTACGTCCCTTAACTATGAACTGGCCGATGGTCTGACCATTTTAGCACGGGCTGCAATTGATCGTAACGTGGGCAATACAGAATTCAAGAATTATGCGGATAGTTATATCATTGCCGATTTCGGCCGTTATACCATCGGTCACAACGAAGGGATGGAGATCAACACGGACTTCCTTATCAGCTACGACAAAAGCATCAATGAGGACTTCCGCTTCAATATCAACTTTGGAGGTAATGCGAGGAAGCAAAGAAATTCGAGCCTGACGTCGCACACCGGTACGTCATTGACTGTTCGTAACTGGTTTGCACTGATCAACACACAGCAGGTGGTTTCCACGCATGGCGTTGGTTCGCCCAGGGATGTGAATTCACTTTACGGGTTCGGCCAGTTGTCATGGAAAAACGCCGTCTTCCTGGATGTGACTGCAAGGAATGACTGGAGTTCGACGCTGCCGAAAGACGCGTGGTCCTTCTTCTACCCGTCAGTTGGTTTGAATGCTGTTGTCTCCGAGTTGGCGACCTTCCCTACCTGGTTCTCGTTCGCGAAAATCCGTGGTTCATTTGCCGAAGTAGGTAATGACACAAATCCGTTCCAGCTGCAGAGACTGGCAACGTCCTCCGCTGGCGGTTTGGGCGGATATCTTTCGCTCAGCACCGTTTTGCCTAACGAAACACTGAAGCCTGAACGTACTACATCGCTCGAAGTTGGTGCGGATTTGAGATTCCTGGACAACAGACTTGGCGTTGACCTGACCTACTACAAGACAAACTCATATAACCAGTTGTTTGCATTGCCGCTGCCTGTAGGCTCCGGAGCGTCGACCTATTTTACCAATGGCGGAGATGTACAGAACACCGGGTTTGAGGCAATGGTTACGTTCGCTCCGATCAGAAACAGTGCCCTTGACTGGGAGATCGGAGTAAACTTTGCGAAAAATGAGTCTCTTGTGAAGGAGATCCATCGGGAGCAAAAAGAGCTCGGTATCGCAAGCGATTTTCTGCGCCGGTTTGTGATCAAAGAAGGTGAGCCTTTTGGGGAAGTTTACTCGCGGGGATTTGCCAGAGATAACCAGGGAAGGGTTCTCATAGAGAGCAATGGACTTCCGCGCAAGATTAACTCAACAACGGTCAGGGTGGCAAACAATAATCCCGACTGGCTTGGTGGGATCGTAAACTCATTCAATTACAAGAACTTCAATGTCAGCTTCACGGTCGATATCCGTCACGGCGGCACAATCGCATCCATAACGAACGCAATCATTTATGCGGATGGTCTGACAGAGGAGACACTACCAGGCAGAGACGGTGATATTGTTTTTGGCGAAAACTTTTTCGGGTACGAGACTGCCGTTCTGGCGGACGCAACACAAGATGAGACGGATAATCTACCAAACAACATTCCCATGAGTGCTGAATTATTCTGGATAAACATGGGTGGTAGAAACGCTCCTATCGGTGAGGCATTTGTGGTTTCAGCTTCAAATGTCAGGATGAGGGAAGCGGTGATAGGATATACGCTGCCATCTGAGATCCTCACCAGTACGCCTTTCAGATCGGTATCGATCAATTTCGTAGGCAGGAACCTTTTCTTTTTCCAGAACAAAGCCAACAATATCGATCCCGATGTTACCACCACCACTGCAGCTTCCGGAGCTGGATATGACTCCTTCGGTCCGCCTACAGCAAGATCTTATGGTTTTAATTTAAATCTTGGATTTTAATAAATATGAATCGCATGAAAATATTCAAAATAGCACTTGGGGTATCCATCATCGGGATGACCTTCAGTTCGTGCACGGAAAACTTTGAGGAGCTGAACACGCGGCCCGACGCGCTGCTCGCTGCCAAGCTGGATGCGGGACTCGTGGGCCAGGCATTTGCCAATGCGCAAGGCAGGGCCCTTTACGGGGCGCCTGGTGGAAGCACGGCAGGATTTCAAACGGCACAGAGCCTGTTCGCGGATCTTTACTCGCAGTACTTCTCCACCACTGCCACAAACTTTGACTCCGACCGGCACACGCAGGTAGGAAACTGGTCAAATGGCGCCTGGAGTTATTTCTACCAGCAGGCTGCTCCGCCACTCAAGATTGTGCTTGATTTCACGGCTGAGAACGATATGGTAATTGAAAACGCAATGGCCAAGGTCTGGAAGGTTCAGGCTTATCATCGGATAACGGACTATTGGGGTCCGATCATCTATTCGGAATTTGGCAATCAGGAGGCGACCGTGACCTATGATACACAGGAATCTGTTTATCGGAATTTCTTTGTTCTGCTGGACGAAGCTGTTGCGGTACTGAAGGCCAACGCTGGCAAGACCGCATTTGTCGGCCATGACCAGTTGACAAATGGAAGCGAGTTGTATGCCGGAAAGGTAGACAAATGGTTGGTATATGCGAATTCGTTGAGATTGCGCATGGCAATGCGCGTAAAGTACATAGATCCGGGCCTGGCGAAGACCGAGGCCGAAAAAGCAGTCGCCGATGGCGTCATGCAGGATAATGACGACACCGCATTATTGCACACGACCACACAGTCACGGAACCCTTACTGGATCATCACAGACTGGGGCGAATTCCGCATGAGTGCGCTGATGGAAAGTGTTCTTGTAGGTTTCGATGATCCAAGGACCAGCATTTACTTCAGTCCTACGGTGGACTATGTGAAGGATGGTACAGGCGAGCCATACGAAGGTCTGCGAAATGGTATTCCAAAAGCTGATTTGGACCAGGGCGCGCTGAACGCTGCACACTCTGACATGGGAACCGCATTCGTCAACCAGGGCAGGGGAGGAAGTGCTGCTGGTCCGCCGCTGCGCATCCTGAGTGCATCGGAAGTTTATTTCCTTCGCGCTGAAGGTGCTCTTGAAAACTGGGCCATGGGTGGCACTGCCGAGGAATTGTACAACAAGGGTATCGAAATGTCGTTGAAAGAAGTGCGCGTCGGGGCAACGGACGCTGATGTAACAGCCTACATCAACAGCACCAACACGCCTGTTGCCATAAACGACCAATACAGCACGCCGGCATCTTCGAATATTACAGTCCAGTTCATGACTGCTGGTACCAAGGAACAACAACTTGAGCAGATCGCTACGCAAAAATGGATCGCTCTTTTTCCCGATGGATGGGAGGCCTGGACCGAGCTGAGACGGACGAAATACCCTAAGACTTTTGCAAGGATCGCGTCCGACAACCTGGATGTACCCAAAGAAGCCACCATGTCGAGGCTCATCTTTGCGGCGGGCGAGTATACTGCGAACAGCGATGGAGTGCTGGCAGCGGAAAAATTCCCCGAATTGGTGGGTGGCAACAAGAACAGCACCCGGCTTTGGTGGGATAAAAAACCTTAATCGTCTTTCATACCGCAGGTGGATTCACGCAGATAAAGCTGCTTCGCCCGCGATAACTGGAAACACACTGGTAAAAAGAGGCTGTCCCAACGGACAGCCTCTTGCGTTTTAATTTCTATCTTTGATATCGTTTTTTTAAACCTGAATATCGTGCGTCGGATCTGCCTGCTCATTCTGTCATTGATTGTTTTATCCTCCTGCAAAAAGGGAAGCGACGTTAAATTATTCACCGAACTTTCTCCGGATGATACGGGGATAAACTTCAAGAATCTTGTAAGGGAAACGGAAGAGTTCAATGTCCTGATCTACGGATATTTCCACCAGGGCGGGGGAGTGGCCATTGGCGACGTCAATAATGACAACCTGCCGGATATTTACTTCACCGGCAATATGATGGCCAGTAAATTGTTTATCAATAAAGGAAATTGGGAATTCGAGGAAGTCGCGGAAAAAGCCGGTTTGCGCGCCGAAGGACTTTGGAACACGGGAACAACCATGGCGGATGTGAACGGAGATGGCTGGCTTGATATCTATGTCTGCCGGTCCGCCGCCAATGATCCCGACAGAAGAAAAAATTTACTTTTTATAAATAACCGCGATCTCACGTTTACCGAAAAAGCCGAAAGCTATGGACTGGCCGACCGCGGGTATTCTACGCAGGCATCTTTCTTTGATTACGACCGCGATGGCGACCTGGATATGTTCTCCCTCAACCACTCTACACAGGAATTTGCCGGATTCAGCCGCGTGACAGGAGACTTCAAGAACAGGAAGAACGCCCTTCTGGGAAGCAAGTTGTTCAGGAACGACGGTGAACGTTTCACGGATGTGACAGAATCAGCTGGAATCATCAACAATGTCCTCGGCTTTGGTCTTGGTGTCACAGTGACGGATGCGAACAACGACCACTGGCCTGATATCTATATCAGCAACGACTATAATGAGGAAGATTATTTTTATATCAACGGAAAAGACGGAACCTTTAAAGAAGCGCTCGATGAACATTTCGGACACGTCTCGTTCTTTTCCATGGGCGCAGATGCCGCCGATCTCAACAATGACCTGAGATCTGACATCATTACGCTCGACATGCTTCCGGAAGACAGCTACAACCAGAAAAAAATTCTTGGTCCTGAAAATTACGAAAAGTACCGCGAACTGCTGTCCAAAGGCTTCTTTCCCCAGTCCATGCGAAACATGCTGCACGTCAACCAGGGCAACGGATACTTCAGCGAGGTCGGACAACTCGCAGGCATTTCCAATACGGACTGGAGCTGGTCTGTGCTTGCGGCGGATTATGACAACGATGGCTGGAAGGATCTCATGGTCACCAACGGTTACATGCGCAATTACCTGGACATGGATTTCCTCACCTACATGGTGGGTGAACGGTTGAATCTGCAACAGTCCAACAAAAATGTTGTGCTGCTGGAGCTGATCAATAAAATGCCTCCAATAGCAGTCCGCAATTATTTTTATAAGAACAACGGAGACCTGACCTTTGCCAAAACCTCCGAAGAATGGGGATTTGAAGACAACACGGTCTCGAATGCTGCCGCGTATGGAGACCTGGATAATGATGGCGATCTCGATCTGATTGTTTGCCATACCAACGCAGAGGCAAGCGTATTCAGAAATAACAGTGAGGTACTGACAAAGAATAATTTCCTCAAGATCAAGCTCAGGGGTAATGATAAAAATACTTTTGGGATCGGTGCAAAAGTTATCCTCTATCATGGAGGTAATAAACAACAGCAGGAAATGATCCCCGTTCGGGGATTTCAGTCTTCCGTTAATTATGAACTCGCGTTTGGATTGGGAAAAACAAACACGTTGGATAGCTTGTTCGTGATCTGGCCCGATTCTGCTGTGCAGGCTTTGTATGGCGTACAGGCAAACAAAACGTTGTCTATAGATCAGAAAGACGCAAAAGTGCTGAAGGTCATACAGGATCCAAAGTCAAAGGTTTTCTCCGAAGATGTCGCGACGATCGGAATAAAATTTACGGAAGCAAAAGGGAGCGTTCTGGATTTTAAACGCGACCGTATGATACCCAACAGCATCTCCACATCCGGCCCGAAACTTATCCGTGGCGACATCAATAACGACGGGCTCGAAGACCTGTTCATTGCCGCGTTCAAAGGCAGTGAGAACAGGCTGTTTAAGCAACTGGCCAACGGCACTTTTGTTACCGCACCAAAAAATGCGCTCCCGGAAAGCAAGGGGTTCAACGATAAGGATGGAGTTTTTCTCGACGCCGATGGCGATGGTGATCAGGATCTTTACGTTGTCAGCGGTGGAAACGAATACCAGGAGAATGCAGCGGAACTTCAGGACCGGTTGTATTTTAATGATGGCCACGGGAATTTTAAACACCGCTCTGAAGCCCTTCCTGAAATGATCAGCAATGGCTCCTCCGTTACTTCCGGTGACTTTAACCGGGATGGTCTGACAGATCTGTTTGTAGGTGGGAGGTCCATACCCGGAAGATATCCCCTCGCACCGCGCAGTTACCTGTTGAAGAATACCGGGAAGGGAAAATTCGAAGATGTGACTGCCGAGTTTTGTCCTGCACTTGTAAATCCTGGAATGGTGACGGATGCACAGTTTGCCGATATTAACAATGACGATCTCATTGATCTTATGGTGATCGGTGAATGGATGGAGGTAGGAGTGTATCTCAATGAGAACGGGACAAAACTTGCTTTGAAGGAAGATGCCCTTAAGGAAGAGACATCAGGATGGTGGCTTTCTATTGAAGCTAATGACTTTGACCGCGACGGCGATATGGATTTTGTGCTGGGCAACTTTGGCCTGAACAACGTCTACCATGCGGACGCAGGACATCCCGCCAGCCTGCTTTACAAGGATTTCGACAACAATGGATCCATCGATCCTATTTTTCATTACTACATCGATGATACGCTTGCCTTTGCTTATAGCCGTGATGAATTAATAGGGCAAATTCCTTCAATGAAGAAGAAGTTTATCAGTTACGAGTCTTTTGCTTCGGCGCCGTTTCCGGATTATTTTAGTCAGGAACAATTATCTGACAGTGATACATTGACGGCGGTCCTTTTCGAAACAGTCTATCTTCAAAATGACGGAAAAGGGAATTTGGAACTGAAGATACTTCCTGTGGAAGCGCAATTCTCCCCCGTTTTTGCACTGGCCTCCGCCGACATAAACGGCGATGGTCACCTGGATATCCTTACGGGAGGAAATTTCTCCCAGGCGCGCGTGAGTGTGGGGCAATGCGATGCCAACTACGGCATTGTATTTCTCGGCGACGGAAAAGGATCTTTTTCAACCCTGGATCCTGCAACGTCAGGCTTACTGGTACGTGGAGATGTCAGGGATATTGAAGTCATGAAAGTCAGCGGCGAGAATTATATGGTCGTCTCCCGGAATGGAGATACCGTGAAGGCGTATAAGATCCGGAATCCGAAATCAGAGGTGGTGGCGGCAACGCAGTGATGTCCCCTTGGTTCATGAGAGAATGAAAGCGCAGTTCGTTCCCCGAGACGGTGTTCCCATGGGGCGGCAAGTCCTTCCAATCAGAGTTTTGCATCCGTGTGCCAAAAAGGTGAAGATCGAACTAGCTTTCCTGGGCACACTTTTGTCATCGCAACTTTTAACCACGTGTTGCACCCGTGGCTATTCACATTAAACCCTTCCAGGGTTTGAGGTGCGCTTTCATTGCCCAGTCGCTAATGCCTAATGCCTAATGACTAATGCCTAACCTGCTCGCGTCAATCGCTTTCCTGGAGGGCATTTCTCTTGGAATCCTATTCCTGAAATCGCCCAGCCAGGGCCACAGCTTGTGTTCATTGAGGTCAACGTCTACCACCACAACAGACTGATCTTCCTTTGCTTCGCTGATCACTTCTCCTTCAAGACCGAAAACAGCGCTGATCATGTTGTACGTGGAAGATACGAGGTAAACCTGGTTCTCGATGGCCCTCGCTTTCGCCAGGGTAATATCACCACCCCAGATGGGAAGGAAAATAACTTCTGCACCCTGTTGGGCAAGGGCTCGGGCGGGCTCGGGAAAGGTTACATCCCAGCAAATCATGATGCCAATCCGGCCAAAGTCAGTATCGAATACGGGAAAGGAATTGCCGGGGGTAACGCCTCCGTCAATTTCTTCTCTCGGCAAACTTGCTTTGCGGTATTTTCCCGTGAGGTTTCCTTTTCGGTCAATGAGCACCGCAGTGTTGTAAACGACATCGCCTTCTTTTTCAAGGAGGCCTGCAACAATGTATAAGTTATTTCTCCTGGCCACTTCACCCAGAAATTTTGTGGTGGGGCCGGGAAGAGTTTCGCTGCCTGAAATATAATCCAGTGAAGTTCCCACGATCGTAGCGCCTTCCGGAAGGCAAACAATATCCGCTTTCTCAGCGCCCGCCTTGTCGACGAGGGCGGCAAAGGCAGCCAGGTTCTCCGCCGTGGATTTGCTGTTTCTCGGCCTGTGGTGAACTGTCGCAAGCTTCACCATTCGAGGTTGAGGGGGTATTGCTTTTTCAAAAGTTGTCTCTCCGAAATGCGCGATCCCGTCTCCATCCCAGCGGTAGTGCAATTCAAGTCTGGCAGTCTTCGTTCCTTCAGGAGCGTGGTACGATTGTTCGATGATCCTCCATCCATTTTTTGTTTTTTCCTGCAAGGTGGCCGGATATTCTCTGAAGCCGACTACCTTGCCCGACTCGTTCTGCCAGATGACCCTGGCGAGAATGCTGCGCGCAGGTTCATCCACAAGGGAGGACTTAAAATAAGTCCGGAACTGGTAATGCGTTCCTGCTACTGCATCGACAACCTTGTACCAATATCCTGCGGCATGCTCTTTTCCGTCGCCTTTGACGGTAAGGCTGGGGCGTCCTTCAAAGGTCACTTGTTTATCCAAATAGGATACGGGGGAGATGGCGGGCCGCTGGCTTTCAAATTTCCAGTCTGGCTTCACTGCCTGGGCGTAGGATGAAATAATTCCTGAATACAAAAAAAATAAAAGCAGACTGGCTGTCTTTAGCTTCCGTGAAAAACGAAATACATTCCTGGCTTCCATAGAATTAGTGGCTGTTTGTTTTTGATTTACATCCCTTGCGGAGTGTTCATAATGAATTTCCCCGGTGACGGGACAACCGGCAGGCAAGGTTTATTGACTTAAATTTACCAAATTAAGGGCTGGGGAATCGGAATTTCCCTCAATCATTCTAAAAAATATTATCGGAGGCATGGATCGGGGATTAAAAGGACAGGTAGCCATTATAACAGGTGCTGGTGCAGGGCTTGGCCTGGCCATTTCCAAAGCGTTGTCGGCCGAGGGCGTTAGATTAGCGCTGCTCGATAAAAGCGAGTCCTCCCTGGCAGCGCTGAAAGGCGCGTTCGATTTCGAAACCTATGTCGTGGATATCTCAATAGAAGAACAGGTTCGCAAGACCATTAGCGAAATAGCCGCTTACTTTGGCAGGATTGATATTCTCGTCAACAGCGCCGGTATAACGGGTGTCACCAACATCAAATCACATGAAACGGATTCTGCCGACGTAAGAAGGGTTCTCGATATCAACTTCATGGGATCTTACTTCACCGCGAAATACACACTTCCCGTGATGATGAAGAATAATTATGGACGCATCCTGCACATTGCTTCAATTGCAGGGAAGGAAGGGAATGCGGGTATGCTGGCCTATTCCGCGTCAAAGGCCGCGGTGATCGGGATGACGAAAGTGCAGGGAAAGGAATACGCAGAGACCGGTATTACTGTCAATGCGCTGGCCCCGGCCGTGATACAGACAGCGATGGTGGATGCGATGCCTCAGGACCAGGTGAAGTATATGACGGAGAAGATCCCGATGAAACGCACCGGTACGCTTGCTGAGATTGTTGGCATGGCATTGTATATCGTTTCTCCGCAGAACAGTTTTACTACAGGCTTTACGTTTGATCTGTCGGGAGGAAGAGCCACTTATTAATCAGAACCGCACGTTTGGGAAATGATGTTATCAGGAGCTAACCAGATATATGATAAATGAAGAAAAAACTAAAACATTCTGAAGCCAGAAACATCAACACACGAACACACGAACACGCCAACACATCAATTGGTGTAGTCGGCCTGGGCCTGATGGGCTGCAGCATTGCCACCTGTTTCCTGATTGCGGGACATCCAGTGATGGCCATAGCCCCTGTAGAGAGTGATCTGCTGCACGCCGAAAAGCGGATCAAGGATCATCTGACGAAATCAAAGAAGGAGGGATTGACACCCTCGACGCCTGCCGCCCTGTTGAAAAAAATTTCCATCACGACGGATTATACTGTCCTTGGAAATTGTGGTCTCGTCGTCGAGTGCACGCTGGAAGATCAGGCCATAAAGAAGTCGGTGTATGAAAAGATCGAAGCTGTCATACAGCCCGACGCAATCCTGACAAGTAATACTTCCGCCATACCCATCAGTATCCTGCAGAAAATGACCAAATTTCCCGAAAGGTTTTTTGGTTTGCACTGGGCGGAACCTTCACATACCACGCGCTTCCTCGAGATCATCTGCGGCGAGCTCAGCGATGTGAGCAAGGGGGAATACCTCTATGAGCTTTCACATGCGTGGGGTAAGGAGCCTACCCTGGTGCGCAAAGATATCCGCGGGTTTATTACTAACCGGTTAATGTATGCGATGTACCGGGAGGCATTTTACCTGGTGGAAAACGGTTATGCCACCGTTGAAGACATCGACCGGGCCTGCAGAAATAACGCTGGCTACTGGATGACGCTCGTGGGTGTGTTCCGCTGGATGGACCTCACCGGCGTACCCGCCTATCATACTGTAATGAAGGACCTTTTCCCCACGCTCAACAACCAAACCACTGTTCCCAAACTCATTGATGACATTGTGAAAGCAGGGGGGAGGGGTGTGGCGAATGCTCATGGTTTTCATTCCTATACACCGGAAGAAGCGAAACTCTGGGAAGAAACCTTCAAGGAGTTCAGTTATAAGATCAGAAAGCTTGCCTTGAAGTATCCTGCGGATGTGGTGAAGCGGAAACTCAAAAAAGGAGGGTAGCCTGAAAGTTGCCCGTTGCCGGATTCCGGGTTAGAAATGCTCAACTTGAATTAAAGTCTAAAACGATACTGATGCTTACTCGAAGAGAATTATTAAAACGTTCCGCGCTGCTTTCGGGATTGATAAGCAGTGGCTTCTTAAGCCATTCATCTCCGGAACAAAAAGTGAAAGACCTTCAGATCGGTGCCTGTGACTGGTCCATTGGAAAAAGCAGCGACATCGGTGCATTTGAAGTGGCAAAGCAAATCGGATTAAAAGGCATTCAGGTCAATCTTGGTTCTGAACAGAATGAACTGCACCTGCGGCAACAGACCCGTCAGGAAGCGTATCTCGCGGAATCTAAAAAGACCGGAGTGAAGATCGCCAGTCTCGCCATCGGGGAATTGAACAAGGTTCCCTACAAGTTGGAGCCCCATACGGAAGAATGGGTTTGGGATGCTGTCGACGTGGCAAGCAACCTGGGCGTCACGGTGATCCTGCTGGCGTTCTTTTCCAAGAACGACCTGCGCAACGATGAGCCGGGTAAAAAGGAAGTCATCAGAAGATTGAAAATGGTCGCGCCGAAAGCAGAGAAGATGGGGATCACCCTTGGCATAGAATCTTAT
>JBBEBN010000324.1:0-14100 GCA_040882305.1 Cyclobacteriaceae bacterium | reverse complement strand
GTTGAGAAAAAAATGCCCTACCAGCTTTCCGGCGGAGAGCAGCAACGCGTCGTTATTGCGCGTGCCCTCATCAATGAACCGCAGATCCTGTTGGCGGATGAGCCCACGGGAAACCTCGATCCGGAAGTTTCCTTTGGTATCATGAAGATCTTTCAGCAGATCAATAAAAGTGGAACTGCGGTGTTGATGGCCACCCACAGCTATGGCCTGATCAAGAAATTTCCCGCGCGGATTTTAAAATGTGAAAACGGAAAAGTGGTGGATTCCGCCGTGGAGAATTTTGAGTTGACGACAGAATACTAGGTACTCCTCTCCTCCTTTTCTTTTTGGTCGGCCCGCTTTTCCTCCAACTCATGGAGTTGCTGATTCAGCAAATCGATCCTGACCAGTAAATTCAACACAAGGGCATCTTTCACTTTCTGGCTTGGCCTGGTTTTCATTTCTTCTTTCAACACCAGGTACATCGCTTCGAGTTGCTGAAAATCATGTGTGAAGCCATTAAGACCATCGCTCGCCTGGAATTCATCGATAAGTTCCTCCTTGTTGGAGATCTGCTGGATATAAAACGCCTCGACGTCTGTAAATTCCTTCAGCGCCAGCGTGTTCTCCGTTCTCATCTGTCCTTTTGGGATCAACAAGTAAAGAGATAGCGCCATGAAGAAGATGGCGGCCGCACGCCATAGAAAAAGGGGATTCACCCATGACCTTACCTTCAGTCCCAGGGAGGCTTCAATTCCTTTCCATATTTTCGGAGATGGTTCCCTGTCATCAAAACCATCGCGGTTCCGATGCACAAAATCCTCTAGCTGGTCTTTCTTCATGATCTGATGGTTAATTTTTCCCTCAATTTTCCTTTTGCCCTGTTTAACTGCGATTTGGATGTCGATTCGGTGATGCCCATGATCCCGGCGATCTCCTGATGATCATAGCCCTCCAATAAATATAACGAAAGCACTGACCGGTAGCCATCGGGTAATTCTTCAATAGCTTTTTTAACCCGTTCAATCGTCAATTCCTCTTTATAGACGCCAGGTCTCTCGGCTTCGGGCAAATCCCATTCTTCATCTTCAGGGATCAGGTCATGCTTTCGCTTCTTTAAAACATTAATGGATTTGTTTACCACAATGCGTTTCAGCCATGCCCCGAAGGTGGCGTCGGCCCTGTAACTGCCAAGGTTCTTGAAGGCGCTGATAAATGCTTCCTGAACGGCATCTTCCGCGTCTTCCTGCCTGCCCGTGATGCGATAACTCACGTTGTACATCGACCGGCAATACATCTTATACAGGCGGTAATGGGCATCCCGATCACCCGCTTTACAGCGCGCAATCAGGTCATCATGGATGTTCAAAACCTCCTGCTCCAAGCGAATTTCCGGCTATTCGTTTTACTAAAGACAAGATAATCAATAATAGGTTGCATGGGGGTCGCCGGGTAACCGGTTGCCGGATACCGGGTTAGGTGGGAAACTTCCTGAAAGTTGCTATTCCGGCAACGAAATTTCGAGACACTCGTTAGAACGACATCCGTTGAAGTCCCTTTTGCTCTTCCAAACTTTCAGGAAGTTGAACACGGCCTGTTGGAGAATTGTGGATTTGCTCAATTGCCAACATTGATTGCCCTGAGTCCCTTTGCGGCGGCGAGTTTTCGCAGGAGGGCCAGCGCTTCCTGGCGGTCATTTTTGATCTTGCCGTCGAGGATAGCCTCCTTGATCTCTTCTTTTATCTCACCGATGACCCTTCCGGGAGGGATATTATACATCTGCATAATCTCATCTCCGGTTACCGGTGGCTGAAAATTCCGGATGTGGTCCTTCTCTTCCACTTCCGTCATCTTCCGCTCTACCAGATCAAAATTTTTTAAAAACCGCGTTACTTTTTCGTTGTTTTTGGAGGTGATGTCCGCACGGCAGAGCTTCATCAGCGCGTCGATATTGTCTCCCGCCTCGAATAGCAACCGGCGGATCGCTGAATCTGAAACCTGGCGCACGAGAGGAATGGGCCGCAGATGGAGTCGGACGAGTTTCTGCACAAAGAGCATGCGCTCATCCATGGGAAGTTTTAACCGCCGGAAAATTGCGGGCGTCATGCGCGCGCCTTTTTCTTCGTGGCCGTGAAAGGTCCAGCCCTGTTCTTTATCAAACTTTTTCGTCGCCGGCTTGGCAATGTCGTGCATAATGGCTGCCCATCGCAACCACAGGTTGTCTGAAACTTTTGATACGTTGTCCAGCACCTGAAGAGTGTGAAAAAAATTGTCCTTGTGCGCCTGATTGCCAACATACTCCACACCATGGAGGGCCACCATCTCGGGAAAGAATTGTTCAAGGAGACCGCTGTGAAAAAGTAACTTGAAGCCATAGGAAGGCACGGGGCTCATGATGATCTTGTTCAATTCATCGATGATCCTTTCGGCGGAAATTATTTTTAATCTTTCGGCCTGAGAACTGATCGCAGCAAACGTGTCGGCCTCGATATCAAAATTCAATTGGGAAGCGAAGCGAACGGCGCGCATCATTCTCAGGGGGTCATCCGAAAACGTGATGATGGGATCCAGCGGGGTGCGGATGACTTTCCTTTTCATATCGCCCACTCCGTCGAATGGGTCGATAAGTTCACCAAAGCTATTTCTGTTCAGCGAGATAGCCAGCGCGTTCATGGTAAAATCCCTGCGCTTCTGGTCATCTTCCAGCGAGCCGTCTTCTACCAGGGGCTTGCGCGAGTCCGACCGGTAGGACTCTTTTCTCGCGCCCACAAACTCCAGGTTCAGTTCCCCAAAAACCATCTGGGCCGTGCCGAAATTCTTAAAGACAGTGACCTTGACCTTAGGCCCAAGTTCTTTAGCCACCGCCTCCGCGAACTCAATTCCGCTACCGACACATACGAAATCGACGTCTTTTGACGGCCGTTTTAAAATCAGATCCCTGACATAACCGCCCACTACGTAAGTCTCCAGTGAACGGTCATCCGCAACTCCACCGATCGTCTTGAAAACAGGATGTTCCAATGAAGAAGAAAGATTCATGCGCGAATTTAAGGTTAAATCATCAATGAGCACGGTTTTAGCACGCGTAAATGAAATTATCGATGCCGTTCACTTGCAAGTGCGGGAGGCAGTTCCGAACTTCCTTACAAAAAATGTAAGTGTATTTTATTAACTTTCTACACAATCGACCTGAATGGAAAAAACCATTTTTACATTTTTGGTGATTAGCGGAATCAGCCTGGAGTTTCTGTCTGCTCAGCAAACGGCAAAGTACACGTATCACGATAGTCCCATCGGCTATCTGGAATATTTACCTCCAGATTATCACACGGATGCGACGAATTTCCCATTGCTTATTTATTTACACGGAGGCGGCGAATCCGGAGATGGATCGCCGGAATCGCTGGAAAAAGTAAAAAGCTGGGGCCCCCCAAACCTCATCGATCACGGCTATGACATGTGCTTCACAGCTAATGGGGAGAAGCAGTGTTTTATTGTTATCTCGCCGCAACTGACACCGGCAAGTACCTGGCCCTACACTGTGTACCAATTAATGGAGCATATCGTAAATGGATATGGCAACTACAAGGTAGATCCCGACCGCATATATTTAACCGGAATAAGCCGGGGCGGGCTGGGGGTTTATCAATATGCATCGAGTGTGTACAACAAACCAAGTAAACTTGCGGCCATTGCACCCATCGCCGCATGGTCTGAAGACGCGAAAGGGTGTGTTATTTCCGAAAGAAAAATATCGGTGTGGGCGTTTCATGGAAAACTGGACACTGTGGTTCCGCATTCAATGGGATGGGCTGCTTTTAGTAATATTAATCAGTGCATGAATCCCCAACCGGTGGCCGACCTTAAATTTACATCGTACGATGACCGGTACCACGACTCCTGGATACCAGCTTATGATCCCGGATCCGACGTTCAGTCTCCAAACTTGTATGAATGGCTGTTACTGCAGGAACGGCAGGAAGCTGATCCTGTTACGGGACTGACGGATGAAGCGATATCAGGATTTGCTCTTTATCCGAATCCGGCCAGGGACCGAATTTCCATCCACTTCAGGGAAACACCTGGCCACCATCCCATCGTCAAGATCTACAACCCGGAGGGTATTTGCGTGATGACTGATGAATACGATCCGCGAAGAGAAATTGATGTATCAGATTTGCCATCCGGTATTTATGTTGTTCAGGCCACAAGTGGTTCGCGAATGTTGGCAATTCAGCGTTTCATAAAATAGGATGGCGGCCGTCTCGGGAAAAAAGCGGGTCGTGTGTCCACGGCATCTGATGCATAAATCAATCCTTATTGAACGTCGGACATGGAATGAACCGCTCTCTTTTGCGTTTCTTCACCTGGGCGGCGAGCTCAATTTTAAATTTGAGCCCTACCTCATGGGAGCCACCGGAGATGGGCCCGAGTTCGGAGACGGTAACGTCGTAGCTATAGCTCAATTCGAGATTCTGTAACTGGAAACCCAGCACCACAACGACGGCATCCTGACTGATGTTGTCTTTTGCATTCTGCCGGATCGGTATGCCCCTGTACCATAGACCCACTACCACGGGCTCGTAAAAGAAATACGTGCCGAGGTCGAGCTGATCAAAATTTCCCTGCTGTTTATAAACGAACGACGGGGCAATGGACGCGGTGCGTTCACGCTTGAACATGCCATGATATAAAGGAATTCGAACACCACCGTGAACGGAAGTCTTGACAGGTATTTCGCTCTCATCATCCAGCAATGATCGGTTAGGTCGATTTAAGTGCGCGGTGGAAAAGCCCAACCACACTTTTCGGCTATACATCAGAAGGCCGGCGCCGAAATCAAAATAGGTACTGCCTTGTATGTTCAGATCTGAAGGAGGCGGCGGTATGTTGTCGCCGCCCTGGGAAAAATCCAGCTGCTGATAGAATACCAGTTTGTTAAAATCAATTGTTCTGGATCCCACGCCGAAATTGAGGCCAGACGAGAGAATAAGTTTATCCGACAATTTTACTTTATAAGCGTACTGGAAATTAAACTGTGTCGACTTCAGGTTTGCAGAGCCTGCCTTGTCGGCCATGAGCAGAAATCCCAACCCGGAATTGTACTGGTCGAGATTATAGTCGTATGAGAATGAATATGTTTCGAAAGCCCGGGTGACATTGGGCCATTGATTCCTATAGTTGGCGATAAAGCGGTGGTCTACCGAAGTCCCTGCAAAGGCCGGGTTCAGGTATAGCGGTGCGGCGTAATACTGGGAAAATTCCGGATCCTGCGCCTGCGCCAGCGAATTGAAAAATAAAATGACCATTGCGAATTTTCTCGTCTTCATCGGATCAGGTTTATGTCTCCGGTTCGCGTAACGGCCCTTCCGTTCTCATACTCCGCTGTGATGCGATAGATGTATACATCCTGCGCACAAAGTTTACCCTGGAAATATCCGTCCCATCCAACCTCAGGGTCTGTGCTTTCAAACATCAGTTGACCCCAGCGGTTAAAGACGAACATTTGAAATTTGGTAACCTTTTGAACAAGGGGAAGAAACACTTCATTATTCAGGGCATTTCCGCTTCCGACACCGCTTTTATTGGGAATGAAAGCGTTAGGGATCAGTAATTGTCCATAAATGACTGCCTGCACACCGGATTCCAACACGGTAGTATCCGCACAGCCATTACCATTGCGGGCAATGAGTGTTATTGAAAACGTACCTTCTTTTGAATATTCGTGCTGAGGTTCCACTTCGGTCGACGTATGGCCGTCGCCAAAATCCCAAAAATATTCCGTCGCATTAAGACTCCGGTTTTGGGTGTACAATGTTTCTCCTGGCACATTGAGCGGAGTAGTCGGATACACGGCAAACTTCGCCACGGGATTTTCCAGCACTTCGATGATGAGTTCTTTTGTCAGGGAAACAGTGTCTCCCAGCTCATTGGTGGCCGTCAGCGTGACAGAATACACGCCAGGTTCCTGGTACATATAGGTCGGATCCACCGCGCGTGACGTACCCTCGCCTGCGCCAAACTTCCAGAAATAACTGGTCGGGTCTGCGTACCGTGACTCGTTGATGAATGTTACCTTATGGGGAGCGCATCCTGAAGGAGGCAGGTAGTCAAATTCAAGCACCGGTGGAATAGGGTTGATACGCACATTCCTGAAGACAGTCTCCTGGCAATCGTTGTTACTTACGGCGAGGCTAATGGTATAGTCACCGAAAGTATCATACGTATGCGATGATACATTCGGGTCAGCGGAGGTGACACCATCGCCAAAGTCCCAGACATATAACCACGGTCCGGCGCTGGTGTTATCGGTGATCGCTACCGTTGACGCAGGCAGGGTTTGCTGCGCGGGCGTTGCCGTAAAGGAGGCGTTCATGTCGTCTGCCCTTTCAGCAAAAAAGTTTTTCACTGTTGTGGTGCTCTCACAGTTGGCGAGATTTCTTGTAATCAGTTCGAGAGAAACGTCCTGGTCAATAGTGGTAGACCTTTGAATTTCATAATCGACATGGTCCCCCGCCGTTGTTGAGCTAAATACCAGTACACCATTGATAGAAATGTTCCAGGTGTATTCCGCGAGACCTTTCTGCATGGCATCCAGGCCCAGCAGGATCCGGTCGCAGGCATAGGTCACTGTGTCCACGCTGAAGTCCGACGAGGGAATCGGCGAAAGCCGGATCGTTCGCGTTGAATCTCCGTAGCAGGTGCTGGGCAGCGTGGCCCGCAGTGTAACAAAGAAATCTTTTACCAGTTGAGTGGCATTGTTAAAAGTGTACTGAAGCGAAGGCGTGGTGCCGGTGCTGATCTGGTCCACGGGGCCATTGGCATCGTCGATCATCCAGGTGTAATCCGTGGGATTTAATGACTGAGTCTGGTTGTCGACCTGAAAATTCACGGCAACCGGACTGCAATTGTCATTAAATGGCGAATAGTTCAGGGACACAAATCCCGATCGCGGCTGAGGGAAAACGGTGATCGTCGCAGGCGGCGAGGTGAGTTCGCAATTGTTGACTGTCACGACGCGCAGCCGTATCTGGTAATCGCGGTTCACCGTACCCGTATTGATAAAATTCCGGACGTAGATGTTGGAGAATCCGGGGTCCGTGAGTCTCTGAATGGAATCTGTTTGAAATCCGGAACCGTCATCCACTTCCCAGATGAATTCTTTGATAACGTCGGGTTGTCCTGACACAGCGTTGTTGGTGAACTGGACGGGCAAAGTACTGCACCCGGAGGTGATATCAGGTATAAACGTCGCCAGGGGCAAAGGGTCGATCTGAACGGTTTGTTGCAGTATGGCGGAGCACGCGCCCGTGTTGGTGGTGACCCTTAAAGCAACTTCGTGGCTACCGGTCGCCGAAAATGTATACGCCAGGTTGCGCTGATTATCGAGGGCAGGATCTTTGGTGAAGGTCGTTCCATCATAATCCATATCCCATTCCCAGGATGTGATCTGTTCTCCCGCGATGGCGTTCAGCGTGGACAGGTCGGCAAAAGTAGTGGGAGAGTTTTCACAGACCCGGTCAAAAGAAAACTGCGGGCCTGGCTTTTCGAAGACCCGCACCTGCTTTTCATCAAAACTTTCACATCCCGTGAGGTTATCGCGCACACGCAACCTCACCCGATAAATTCCCCTGCTGACAAACTGTCGATCGAACGGTCCAAGGGGTGTATTTGAAAATCCCCCGCCAGTGGGCGCCTCCAGGGCGAGGTTGTTATTTTCGTCATAGAATTCCCATCGCCAGATGGTACTTGGCGTAACCGTGCCGGTGGAAATATCTGAAAAACGCACATCAAAAGTTGAAAACGGCGTATTTGATTCCTGACAGAAATCCGGTGTGATTAGAATACCGGAAAGATCTGTCACACCAATCCTTGCCGTAAGCGAAGGAGTAATGTTGACGAAGCCCGTGTACTGTTCTGTACAGGATCCCTGTGCGGTAGGGTTGCTTGCTGTCAAGCGGATCATTTTTGATCCGCCAGACGTAAACGAAAAATTCGGATCCCGTTGCGTGCTCGTGGTCAGCAGGATCGTCCCTGCCGCGTCATCGAAAAATTCCCAGGTGTAATTGTAAGCGGCGACATTCGGTGTTGTATTTCTGAAGGAGATGATATCTCCGATACAAAAATCGGCTGTGGGATTTCCGTCGCTGTCGCGAGTAAAAAAATCCGGTTGCGGCGCCTCGACTATCTCAATATATCCGACGGTGAAAACTGCATCCTCATAATTGGGATTAACCGGGTCTCCGTTCCATGGATTACAGATATTCCAGTTAAACAATGTTATTTCAAACCGGTTCCCGATAGAGTTGGCGGGATCCGCGGGAGCGCTCATCGGGAAACTGATGGAGGATGGACCGTCGGCAGGAAACGGAATAGCGTCAACTGGCCCGAAGTAGGCCGCGGTTACCGGCAGTCCAGCCGTACCGCGTGTCGCAGAAGTAGCCAGATTGCCTGTTCCGTTCGTCAGTGCTTGTGAAGAGCCATCGTTGAGGCCAAGATCTCTTATGGTAGCCGCAGGGTTGTGATTGGTTCCGTATACGAACTGAATATGGCGGGGTGCCCGGTTCGGGTTATCGGGTTCGACAACGATATTGCAGTTAAACTCGGAATTGTCCTGGAATCGCGCATTCACAACAGGATTGTCGTAACAAACATCCCAGGTGTCCGGCGTCATGGAAACCTG
This sequence comes from Cyclobacteriaceae bacterium, assembly GCA_040882305.1. Classification (GTDB taxonomy): domain Bacteria; phylum Bacteroidota; class Bacteroidia; order Cytophagales; family Cyclobacteriaceae; genus Chryseosolibacter. The sequence goes on along the minus strand of JBBEBN010000324.1, from coordinate 5,438 downwards.
GCCATTGGCTTCGTCATCAGTGCTCCAGAAAAATGAAGTTTGTTGTTGCGCAGAAGAGAAACAAGGAACGTCATTGATGAGAATATAGGCTGTTGGACGGATAACACACTGGCCGTCATTTGTCAAATATGTCAAGCCCGCATTTGCGGTAAAAGAAGTGTTGCCCACGCCCGCAATTAGCCCGCTTAACTGATCGACGATAGTAATTGTTCCAGCCGGATCATTCCATTCATACAGGATCTTGATAGAGGCTGGATCCTGGGGGACCGTAAAATTGTAGGTTAATTCAAACTGAGTAACGGAAACAGGAGCGCAGTCCTGGTCAGTTTTAAAATCAATACTCCTGTTATTACTCAGAGCATTACACTGTGCCCAGAGCCCGGCCGTGGCAAATAACATTAAGAAGACAACAAGTAATGACCTTTGCACCACCATCCTTAAAACATCACTTTTAGAATTTTCAAAAATAACTCTTTTATGCCTCCGGCCAGCAGTAAGGAAACCGGCATTTCCGGAGAAAGGAGTCGCGAATCGGCAGGCGGCAATTTTGACAAATGATCTGCCGGTTTCGGCTGGTGAACCATCATTACAACCGGGCCAGGATAGATCCACGCTGCGATTACCCTCCAGCCGCCCGTTTCCGGTATTTGTCCCATCCAATGGAAAACTTGACCATTGCGGCCTGTCTGTATCAGATTTCAATTTCTCCCGCCTTATATTAGACCCGATGTGAACGCATTAGAGCCGTTTTCATGACACAGGAAGTTTTTTGAGGGGCCATACGTTTATTCTTTAAATAATACCCTGAAAAATTTACCTTTGTGCCCGGTTAATCGAAAAGGGTCAATCCTAACATGTCTACTGCCAAATATATTTTCGTAACCGGGGGTGTTACTTCATCTCTTGGTAAAGGTATCATTGCTGCTTCGCTGGGCAAATTACTGCAGGCCAGAGGTTTCAAGGTCACGATACAAAAATTCGACCCCTATATAAATATTGACCCGGGTACACTTAATCCCTATGAACACGGTGAATGCTACGTTACGTCTGACGGGGCTGAAACAGACCTGGACCTGGGCCATTATGAGCGGTTTCTCAATATAGAGACGACCCAGGCAAATAATATCACGACAGGGCGCATTTATAACAATGTCATCACGAAGGAAAGACACGGCGAGTACCTGGGAAAAACAGTGCAGGTGGTTCCCCATATCACCGATGAGATCAAAAGGAATATTTTCCTGCTTGGAGAGAGCGGCGAATACGATTTTGTGATCACCGAGATCGGCGGTTCGGTGGGCGATATCGAGTCGCTGCCCTTCATAGAGGCCGTGCGTCAGGTACGCTGGGATCTTGGGGCAAACAATGCGCTGGTCATCCACCTCACCCTCATTCCTTATTTGAAGGCAGCGAAGGAATTAAAAACAAAACCCACCCAGCACTCGGTGAAGGAACTGCTTGCAGAAGGAGTTCAGCCCGACATTCTGGTATGCCGCACGGAAATGCCGCTACCCATGGAATTGCGAAAGAAACTGGCGCTTTTCTGCAACGTTCATCTCAACTCTGTGATCGAAGCTATTGACGCCGATACGATATACGACGTGCCCATGCTCATGAAAAAAGAAAAACTGGATGAGCGGGTATTGGCAAAATTAAAAGTGCACTCGAAGTCGGAGCCGGATCTTGATCAGTGGAAAACATTTCTCGGAAAGCTCAAAAATCCCATGGAAGAGATTACCATCGGACTGGTGGGCAAATACGTTTCGTTACCGGATGCCTATAAGTCCATCGCGGAGGCTATCGTTCATGCCGGAGCGGAAAATGATTCCAAGGTGAATGTAGAATGGATCTCTTCGGAGGATATCAATCCGGAATCCGTTGAAGCCATTCTAAAGGGCCTGAACGGAGTGCTTGTAGCGCCCGGATTCGGAGAGCGTGGCATGGAGGGGAAGATCGAGGCAATTCGTTATGTTCGCGAAAACAAGATACCCTTCTTCGGAGTTTGCCTGGGCATGCAATGTGCTGTAGTGGAATATGCCCGGCATGTATTAGGATTGGATGCGAGCTCCACGGAATTAAATGCCAAGACGAAAAATCCTGTCATCGATATGATGGAGGAACAGAAAAAGATCACCATGAAGGGAGGCACCATGCGCCTCGGCTCGTATGACTGCAAGTTGAAGAAGGGTACCAAGGCCCATGCCGCCTATGGAGAAAGTCTCATACAGGAAAGGCATCGACACCGGTATGAGTTTAACAACAAATACCTGGAGCAGATGGAAGCGGCCGGCATGAAAGCCGTTGGTATGAATCCGGATTCCGGGCTGGTTGAGATCGTTGAACTGAAGGATCATCCCTGGTTTATCGGGGTGCAATATCACCCAGAGCTTCGAAGCACCGTCCTGAATCCCCATCCACTGTTTGTAAAGTTTGTAGATGCGGCACTGACCCATAAAAGATCTATTTCTTAATATTGCAACCCCGATAAAACAATTATAATCGTTACCCAGAGAAAATGGATAGAAATTCGGCGATAGGCCTCACTTTGATTGCAGCGTTGTTGTTGGCGTACTTTTACTGGTTTTCCCCTAAGCCACAACCTCAGGCAACCGCGCCTGTCACCACAGAATCACCTTCTCAATCTGTTCCCGATTCGGCTGCTCAGCAGGACGTTGTTGCCGATAGCTTGCTCGCTTCGAGCTACGGTGACTTCTCTTCTTTTGCCCGGGGCGCAGAAAAAACCACCGCTGTCGAAACAGAAGATCTCAGCATTATTTTCACCAGCAAAGGCGGTGTCATTAAAGAGTTGGAGTTGAAGAAATATAAGACCTATTCTCAGAAACCACTGAAGCTCGTTACGCCGGATCGCACGGATTTCGAGCTGCTGACAAACTATGAGGGTAGGGAAGTTGACTTATACAGCTTGTATTACAACAGCACCAAAAGCCAGCAGGGCGATACCACTGTTGTATCATTCAGTCTACAACTCTCCGACGGTTCTTCACTGAAACATATCTACTCCGTTCCGAACAAGGGCTATCAGATAAAATATCACATTGAACAAAAAGGCATGGGTGAAAAACTCTCCGGGAATCACCTGACCTTTGAATGGACGGATGATATCGGTCCTATGGAGAAAGATATTCGCGACACAAGGAATAACTCGACAGTCACTTACTATGAGGTAAATGACGGCTTCGACAGGCTCAGTGAAGCATCTTCGGGAACGGAACTCGAAACTTTTTCAGGGCCTTTGAAATGGGTCGCCATCAAGAAGAAATTTTTCCTTGCATCCATCATTGCGGAGGATCCGTTTTCCGGCGGTGAGGTTTCCACTTTGACCAATGATGCGGATACTGCCGTGGTGGAGCATGCGAGGATGACCCTTTTTATCCCCAGGACTTCCATTATCGCAGGGGCAGATTTCAGGTTTTATATCGGTCCGAACGATTATCAGGAAATAGATGTGGTTGCACCCGATTTCGAACGGAACGTTTACCTGGGATGGCCTCCGATATTCTGGATCAACAAGTTCCTCATCTTCCCGGTGTTTCATTTCTTAACCGGCTTCATCTCCAATTATGGCCTGATCATCATTATCCTGGTGATTCTGCTGAAGCTTGTGCTGGCGCCACTCTCCTACCGCTCTTTCCTCAGCATGGCAAAGATGAAGGTCTTGAAACCCGAACTCGATGAGATCAAGGAAAAGCATGGCGACGACAGCCAGAAGGTACAGCAGGAGCAATTGAAGTTATACCAACAGGTCGGAGTGAATCCCATCAGTGGCTGTATACCCGTACTGTTGTCCATGCCGTTGATCTTCGCGATGTTTTATTTGTTCCCCGCCAGCATTGAACTGAGGCAGCAACCGTTCCTCTGGGCGGAGGATCTGTCAACCTATGATTCTCCCATACGACTTCCTTTTGAAATTCCGTTCGGAGTGGGCAGCCACATCAGCTTGTTCACCCTTTTAATGACCATCTCCACGCTGATCTATCAATGGCAGAACAATCAGCTGTCGAATATTCAGGGGCCGATGAAATCCATGGGCTATATCATGCCGATCATCTTTTTGTTTTTCCTGAACTCCTTTTCTTCCGGTCTTACATTCTATTATTTTGTTTCGAACCTCGTGACCTTTGCGCAGCAGGCCATCATCCGCCGGTTCGTCGATGAGAAAAAGATCAAAGCGATCCTGGAGGAGAATCGGAAAAAGATCGCAGCCGGCGCCGGCAAAAAATCCAAGTTCATGTCAAAGCTGGAAGAGGCGATGAAAGCCAGTGAAGAAACCCGCCGCAAGGCCGAGGAGGACAAGAAGAAGCGCAAGAAGAAGTAGAGACGTTACCATGTGCCGGCCACCCTTTCCAGATGACGGTCACCGGCGGCCGGGTTGCTGGGAGCCAGGGATTACCAATTCTCCTGTGCGTTACTGTAAATTATTATATTTCAAGTATTTAGCCTATCATTTCCTTCTTTTTTGAAGGTTTTCCACGTGCATGGTTTGTTAACCGATTGTGGATAACAGGTTCCACGATGTTCCACGCCCTATCTGGATTTACGATATATTTGTATCCCCCTACGGCCTGAAAATCAGGGTCAGGGCATTTTTTAATGTATTACGATGGGAAAAATCATTGCGATTGCAAATCAAAAGGGCGGTGTCGGAAAGACCACTTCTGCGATCAATCTGGCGGCGAGTCTGGCTGTCCTGGAGAGAAAAACTTTACTGGTAGATGCTGATCCGCAGGCAAATTCCACGTCTGGTCTGGGATTGATCCCTAAGGACGTTCATCAGGGCATTTACGAATGCATGGTTGACGGCGTCAATCCTCATGATGCAATTGTAAAAAATGAGTTGAAGTTTTTGGAAGTCCTTCCCTCGCACATAGACCTGGTGGGTGCGGAAGTGGAAATGGTCAGTATCGAGCGGCGGGAAGAGAAGATGCGCGATGCGCTGGCAAAGATCAAAGACGAGTATGATTATATCATCATCGATTGTTCACCCTCCCTGGGTTTGATCACCATTAATGCATTGACGGCGGCTGATTCCGTTATCATCCCTGTGCAATGTGAATATTTTGCATTAGAAGGTTTGGGCAAACTGCTGAACACCATTAAGATCATCCAGACGAGATTGAACCCACGGCTGGAAATTGAAGGCATTTTGCTTACGTTGTACGATTCACGAACGAGTTTGGGCAACCAGGTGGTAGAAGAAGTGAGAACGCATTTCCAGAAGATGACGTTCAAGACCATTATACCCAGGAACGTAAAGCTCAGTGAATCTCCGAGCTTTGGATTGCCCGTTATCGTTCATGATGCAGAAAGTAAAGGCGCAATCAGCTACCTGAACCTGGCGCAGGAAATCCTGGACAAAAATAACGGCGTATTGAAATGAGCAAGAAAAAAGCATTAGGAAGGGGACTGAGTGCGTTGTT
>JBBEBN010000323.1:0-14114 GCA_040882305.1 Cyclobacteriaceae bacterium | reverse complement strand
ACCTCTCCCAAGGGTCTGAACATGGCCTCCAAAAGATTAACGGTATCGACGGTGGGTATTGCAAAAATGATCATGAAGATGGCCGACGATGGCGTCAAGTTCAACCTGGCCGTCTCCCTTCACTCTGCGCTCAACCATGTCCGTTCCTCGATCATGCCTATCAATGAAACTAATTCCCTGGAGGAGCTCGGCGAGGCGCTAAAGTACTGGTACAAAAAAAACAAAAAGAAAGTCACCTACGAATACGTTGTTTGGAAAGACATTAACGATACGGAAGAGCATGCGAAGGCCCTGCTGAAATTCTGCCAGCTCGTTCCCTGCAAAGTGAACCTCATTGAATACAATCCTATTGGCGACGGAGAATTCCAGCAGGCGTCAGATGAGGCACTCAACATGTACATGCATGTCCTTGAATCCAACGGTATCACCACACGGATACGCAAAAGCCGGGGCAAGGATATTGATGCGGCCTGTGGACAGCTTGCCAATAAAACCAATTTTTCTTTATCGCCTCCAACTGGATGAAGTCATTCCCTTACTCATTCAGTTCTACGCCGAAAACACAGGACAGAAATGAAATCTTCAAACTTTGAACTCACACAACTTCAAACTTTAAAACAACTTCGAACTTCGAACACCTCAAACCTCAAACTTCGAACTTCCGCCTTACTTCTTTGAGGCGTTGAACAGCTTCTCCTTCTCATCCTTGGTGAGGCTCTCGTATCCGCCCTCGGAAATTTTATCCAGGATCCGGTCGATCTCTTCCTGGGTATAGCTTCCTTTCTCACTCGACGTGGCCTTTGTGCCTCCCGGCCGTTCTTTCCTGTAGGAAACTTTTACCCTGGGTTTTTCCTTGAAGAGGTCTTTGAACCATTCGAGCGTGACGGTGATCCAGCTTCCCCAGTTAATCCCTGCCTGAAGCTGCTTCATATAAATAAAGCCAATCAGGGCGCCTCCGAGGTGGGCGAGGTTTCCACCTGCATTATTTCCCACCGTTCCGAGGAATGAAAGGAAAACAAGTACTCCGGCGATGTACTTGATCCTTACAGGGCCGATAAACAATAAAAAGAAAGTGTAATTAGGCAATAGGGTAGCCGTAGCTACGACGATCGCATTCACGCTGGCCGAAGCCCCCACCATGCCGATCTGATAGGTTTCTGACTGCGCGACAAAAAATGGAATGAAGTTGTAAGCGAGCAGATAGACCACACCTCCTGCAACGCCTCCCAGCAAATAAATGGCGATCAATTTGTCGCTTCCCAGGTATTCGACAAACAGCCTCCCGAACCAGTACAGGATAAGCATATTAAAAAGGATATGCAGGATTCCGGTGAGGTCGTGCATAAACATATAGGTAAGGAGTGTCCAGGGCCGGGTGACGAATTCTGAAAAACGCGCTGGTATCTGGAACTGCTCATGTATTACAGTCCATAGATCGTCCAGTCCGCTGACCTTTGTGATCACCATCACCACGCCCATTGCAACAAAGACCGCCAGGTTGACGATGATCAACTGCACGTGGCCATTGTTGTACCGGTGAAAGGCGTTCTTGAATTCTTCGAACATAGACGTTTATCTTCTTCTCATCCAAAACTGAATCATGATAATGGCCACAACAATTCCGCCTAAATGGGCCAAATGTGCCGTGTTGTCGCCCGGAGCTGATCTGAAACCCGAATATATGGCAATACTTCCCAAAATCATGACCATATATTTGGCTTTAAAAGCGATTGGCAGAAACAATAACCTTAACTCCATGTTCGGGAAAATGATTCCAAAAGCCGTCATTACCCCATAAACGGCGCCCGAAGCCCCAATCATCATGGAAAATGAACCTACCCCAAAAAGCATGTCCATTAAAATATTAAAAACTCCTGCCCCGATTCCAGTGATGATATAAAATAATAAAAACTGCTTTTGATCCCAAAATTCTTCCAGGATCGGCCCAAAAAAACTGAGCAACAACATATTAAAGAAAATATGAAAAAAGTCCGCATGGCAAAACATGTATGTAAACAACTGATAGGGCCGGAAGTAACTGGTATGTATATTAAATAATGCGAGATACTGGGTGACTACAGGGATCATGTTCTGCAACACGAAAACAATCACGTTCAATAAGATGAGGTTTCGAACGATCGGGGTGAGTCTAAACATAGCTGGGATTTAGCGCCTATCTGGTTCTTTTCACTGACGGTTAAAGTAACTTTCAATTTTACGCAATTCAAAAATAAAAAAAGTGGGCAGGCCATCGGGAGAATAATTGCTGGTGCAGCAGGCGAACAAACCATCGATTAAGGCTTGCATTTCCTCCTTTACGAGTTTCTGCCCGGACCTGATCCCTGCTCTTTTAGCCAGTGACCGCGCCAAATTCTCCTTTAGGGGAATGGAGAGGTCGGATTGATTAATCTTGAATTGTTCTATCAGCCCCTCGAAAAGCGACTTTCCGCTTCCTGCGGGGAGATTGGCGGGTACCCCGTTGATCGCGATCGTATTTTTTCCAAAAACCTCCAGTTTGAAACCCAGGGCGGCTATCTCCTGCTCCATCTCCAGCACCAACGCAAAGTCAGATGCGCTTAAGGTAACCGCCTGAGGGAAAAGATCCTGTTGGCTTTCAGCGGACTTATTTTTCAATTGGTTCAGGAATTTTTCGTATAAAATTCTTTCGTGGGCGAGCTGCTGATCAACGATAATCAACCCCGACCGGACTTGCCGCATGATGTAGCGTTGGTGCAATTGGACCAACACCCTTTCTTCCTGAGCGGGAGCCGTCAGGTCATCGGATGCGCTATTGGCACTGCTTTCAAAACGCAACACCTGTGGTTCGGGTTGTGGGGGCGCGAAGTTTTTCGACTGCTCGAATAATTTTTCCCAGTGTTCCTGGTTGGAGTTGCGCATGGAACTGGAAAAACGCTCCTCGAAATAGATATCATTGGATTGTGAGGCAGCCTGACTGAGTTTTGAGATAATATTCACGTCGGCATTAAAATCTATTGCCGGGGTGAGATTATGTGACCCGATGGCCTGGCGCACGGCAGATCGCGCGACCGCATAGATGGCCCGCTCATCATCAAACTTTATTTCAGTCTTCGTAGGATGCACATTGACATCGATGTGTTTAGGATCGATCTCAATAAAGAGCACATAAAAAGGAAAACTGTTTTCAGGCAACAGGTTTTCAAATGCGCTCATTACGGCGTGATGAAGGTAATTGCTGCGGATAAACCGGTTGTTCACAAACAGGAACTGTTCTCCTCTTGTTTTGCGTGCAAAGTCAGGTTTACCTACATAACCCGTTACTTTCACCAGATTGGTTTCTTCCTGACAGGCCGCCAGTTGTTCCTGGTATGACTTTCCAAAAATATTTACGATCCGCTGGCTGAGCTTGCTGGCAGGGAGATCGTACGCCACTTCATCTGTTTGTACTAAAGAAAAGACAATGTCGTGATGCGCGAGGGCAAGGCGTTGAAATTCGTCTGTGATGTGTTTCAGCTCAACGGGATTTGACTTCAAAAAATTTCTCCGGGCGGGTATGTTATAAAAAAGATTTTTTACACTGATACTGGTCCCTTTCTCACATGCCACTGGCTCCTGTTTTTTCACTTCGGAACCCTCTACCACCAAACAGGTGCCCAGTTCCTGGCCGGAAAGCCGCGATTTCATCTCCATTTGTGAAACCGCGGCGATGGAGGCAAGCGCTTCGCCGCGAAATCCTTTTGTATGCAACGTAAACAGGTCTTCCGCCTTGCGAATCTTGGAGGTGGCATGTCGTTCAAGGCTCATCCTGGCATCGGTCTCAGACATCCCCATCCCGTTGTCGATCACCTGTATCAAAGTTTTGCCCGCCTCTTTTACGACCAGCTGTATGGAAGTCGCACCCGCATCAATGGAATTTTCCATCAATTCCTTCACCGCAGAGGCCGGTCTCTGAACAACTTCACCGGCAGCGATCTGATTGGCAATGGAATCAGGTAAAAGTTGGATGATATCCGACATGAAAAACAGCAGTTCAGCCCGCAAATTAAATTATTTGTCGGTAGTGCGTAGCATAAAAAGACGATTTAAACGACGCATAAAATTGATTTTCATAAATTGTTGGCACTTTATCCCACTGAAAAAGCGTTAAGATTGTTGAAGGATATGATTCGAGAGATAAAAAATGTAGTCTGGTTCAGTTTGGTGCTCCTGTTCTGTTCAATGACCGTTACCGCACAGACAGGAAAACAGAAATGGGTCGACAGTGTATTTCATACATTGAACCAGAATGAAAAGATTGGTCAGCTTATCTTTGGGCGATTTTCATCTCATGTTCCAGCCGAAGTCCTAAGGGCATTGGAGAAAATGGTAGCCGCCGGCGAATTGGGAGGCATCATCTTCACCTCCGGCAGTGCACGGAGGCAGGCGCGGGTCACCAACATCCTGCAGGAGGAGGCAAGAATTCCCCTGTTGATCAGTCAGGATGGAGCCGGAGGGCTAGGCCATATCCTCGACAGTGCCATGCGGTTTCCCATTCCCCTCGCGCAGGCAGCCATTGCCGACGACAGCCTCGTCTACCACATTGCCAGGGAAACGGGCCAGCAAATGAAAGCCATGGGAATTCACATGAGCCTCAGCCCCAACGCGACGCCAATCTATTCGGAAACCACCAATCCGGATGTTTTGTATGGGGATGACCCAATAGGTGTGGCCAAAAAGTCCCTTCTTCACATGAAGGGGTTGCACGATGCCGGGATCTTAAGCTGCGCGAAATATTTTCCCCTGAAAAGCATCGAAGTGATCGACCAAAAAGGGAAATCCCACATAACCCTTTACCACGACACGGTCGTATCACAACCCTTTCAAAATTTATTTGAACATGGCCTCAACGCGGTAATACCTGATGCCATGGATCTGCCATTGTTTTTTGAGCCTAAAAGATCAGATCTGAAGAAAAAATTATCCGACGCCAGCCTGAAACTTTTTGAATCCGGGGACCTGTTGCACGCGCCGCTGGGATATAACGGCATCGTGATGATCGATGTTCAGAGCATGGAGATCAGCGCTGACAGATTTGAACCGGGAGATGCCGCCGCGTTTGCTTTTCAGGCGGGAGCGGATATTCTTATTTCCGAACTCGACACCGACCCCGCTATCAGGAAGCTCAAAAAACTGATCCATTCTGAAAAGGCATATGCGGCCAGACTGGATGAGCGGGTGAAAAAGATTCTTGCATTAAAATACGATGCGGGACTTTCCCGTCCATCCGTTATTGACCTTGACCTGTTGGAACACAACCTGCACGCGACTGAAAGTCAGGTGCTCCGGAGCCAGGCGTTTAAAGAAACTGTAACGGTAGTTCAAAATGAAAGTAACACAGTGCCCATTGTTGCCCTGGAAGAAAAAAGCTTTGTGTGTCTGATGGCCGGTGACAGCATCAGGGCCGACATCTTTCACCGCCGTGTAAAGAAATACGTCCCGGCAAGCCGTTTCCTTATCGACGAGAATGATAACGATGCGGACCTTTCCACACAAGACGTGGTGCTTGTCGCCCTGTTCCCCCATACTTCGAAAAAAACATTGCAAAATGTGATGGGTATCCTTCAGGAGGTAGTTCCCCCGCAGCAGATCGTAATTGCAGATTTCGGATGTAAAATATTTGAACCCTATGCCAACCGTTTTCCGGTGGTGATCACCGGATATACGGATGAGCACGATATTGTCGGAATGATACCGGAGGTGATTTTTGGCGGGTTGCCGGGTGAAGGAATTTTGCCCGCTGGGTACGGTGATATTCCTTCCGGAGCGGGTATCAAAACCAGAGACCTTGGCAGGCTGGCCTATTCGTTTCCTGAAGATGCTGGAATTGACGGAAATACCCTTGAAAAGATCGCCCATATTGCCAATGAAGCGATTGCTTCCGGTTCCACTCCGGGTTGCTATGTGCTGGTGGCAAAAGAAGGGAAGGTCATTTTCGACCACGCATTCGGGCATCTCACCTATGATCAGCAACTGCCTGTAACCGACGAGACGATTTATGACCTTGCTTCCCTTACAAAGGTTTCCGCTACACTACAGGCGGTGATGTTTATGCAGGAGCGCGGCATCATTGATATCTACAAGAAACTCTCTGTCTATCTCCCCGAATTAAAAGGAACAGACAAGAAAGACATCACTATCATTGGTGCGCTGACACACCAGGCCGGCCTGATCCCTTTTGTGCCGTTGTGGCCTTTGACCGTCGAGGGGCCTGCCCTCAAGCCCTTCTATTACAGTTCCCGGCAAAATGTGCAGTATCCACTGCAGATCTCCCCGAATTTGTTTGGGTCTCCTATTTTAAAGGACTCAGTCTGGTCCTGGATCACGTATTCAAAAATGCTGGACAAACTGCACCGCACCCCCTATACCTACCGTTACAGCGATCTGGGCTTCATGATGTTTAAACAACTGGCGGAGCGAAGTCTTAATCAGCCCCTGGAAGATTTTTTACAGCAGAATTTTTACGAACCCCTCGGTGCGTATAGCCTGGGTTATAACCCTTTGAGGCGATTCCCTCCCGAAATGATCGCGCCGACGGAACTGGATACTCTTTTTCGGCATGGATTGGTACTTGGAACTGTTCATGATGAGCGTGCCGCCATGCTCGGCGGCGTGAGCGGTCATGCCGGCCTATTTGGAACGGCAAACGATCTTTCCAAACTGGGTCAAATGCTCCTGCAAAAAGGGGGGTATGGCGGGTTGCAGTATTATAAACCTGAAACGGTGAGAATGTTTATCGCAAAACAGTACACTACCAGCCGCCGGGGGCTGGGATGGGATAAACCCGTCGTTGGGGAATGGAACAGTCCCACCTCGCGATTTGCCTCCCCCGCAACTTTCGGCCATACAGGGTTCACTGGAACCTGCCTTTGGGTCGACCCGGAATTTGATCTTGTATACATCTTCCTGTCCAACCGCATTTTTCCCGATCGGAGCGATAAACTTATACAGACCAATATCCGTTCACGCATACAGGATGTTATTTATGAGGCGATTTTCAATTTTTGCAAAACTCATCCGGGCGCGGATTTTGAAGGAAAAAGCTATCTGAAACAATAATTTTATGGCTTTTTCGACCCTAATTTCAATACCTTGTGGGCTTATTGCCAAGTGACATTAACGATAGCCTTGTGGAGCAAAAAAAAATCGGAATAGTTTGTTACCCTACGTTTGGCGGTAGCGGAGTGGTCGCTACTGAATTGGGCAAGGGTCTGGCCCAGGAAGGCCACCAGATCCATTTTATCACCTATTCACAACCCACCAGGCTGGACTTTTTAAACGAGAACCTTTTTTACCACGAGGTAAATATCCGGTCGTATCCGCTCTTTGAATACGCCCCCTACGAGTTGGCGCTTGCCAGTAAGATGGTGAGTGTTGCAAAAAACGAGAAGCTCGATTTGCTTCACGTTCATTACGCCATTCCGCATGCATCAGCAGCCTACATGGCCAAGCAGATCCTGAAGACACAGGGCATCATTATCCCCGTCATCACCACGTTGCATGGGACCGATATCACCCTGGTGGGGAAAGATCCAACTTTTGAACCGGTGGTGACTTTCAGCATCAACCAATCGGATGGTGTCACCGCAGTTTCAAAAGATTTGCGCAAAGAAACCTACAATTCATTCAAGATCACACGAGAGATCGAAGTCATCCCCAACTTCATCGATCTGGAAAAATTCAAGAAACAGAAGAAAGATCACTTTAAAAAAGCCATTTGTCCCCATGGTGAATCGCTGGTCGTTCACACTTCCAACTTCCGGGAAGTGAAGCGTGTTCTGGATGTAGTGAAAATATTCAATAATATTGTGAAGGAAATTCCTGCAAAGCTTCTCATGATCGGTGACGGCCCTGAACGCGACAATGCAGAAAACCTTTGCAGGGAGTTGCGGATTTCGGACGACGTGCGGTTCCTGGGGAAGCTGGAAGCCGTGGAGGAGGTTCTTTCTGTTGCCGACCTCTTCCTGATGCCCTCAGAAAAGGAAAGTTTCGGCCTTGCAGCCCTGGAAGCCATGGCGTGCGAGGTGCCGGTAATATCTACCAATACGGGTGGTTTGCCGGAATTAAATATACAGGGCGGTACAGGTTTTTTGAGCGCAGTGGGAGATATTGAGGATATGACCCGGAAAGCATTGTTCGTGTTGGACCCTTCCAATTTACCGGGTTTTAAAGAAAATGCGCTTCAGAGAGCAAAAGAATTTGACATTTCCCGAATCCTGCCGCTCTATGAATCGTATTATGAACATGTACTGGAAAAGACGCTCCCGAAGTCAGTTGCAGAAAAGGGGTTGTTGTAAAACGTAAGATTTTTGTAACTTATATAGGTATGGCAGAAGGTATTGAATCCGGAAAGAAAATTGCGGACCCCGGTGAAAGTCCTGGAAAGAATTACATCCCTCCAAAGAGCAGAGGATCCAAAAAACTGTTTGAAAACCCTGTCCTTGAAAAATTGTCCAGGACACATATTTCGGTTCCCCTGACAATTTTTGGCCTCTATTCACTCTCTCTTCTTTACTGGAGTGTAACCCATACAACCCTTACGGCAGGAGCCACCATTGGTATTTTTCTGCTTGGATTCATTTCCTTTACATTTGTCGAATATCTGGTGCATCGTTACGTGTACCACTTGAGTACGACCACTGAGTGGAGGAAGAGGTTTCAATATAACGCCCATGGCGTCCATCATGAATTCCCTAAAGACAAAGACAGGCTTGCCATGCCTCCGCTGCTGAGCATCACCGTCACCACGATACTCTTGTTATTATTCCGGTTGATAATGGGTGACTTTGCCTTCGCTTTCCTGCCGGGATTCTTAGGGGGGTATGCCTATTATCTTTCTGTTCACTACATGGTCCATATATACCAGCCACCGAAAAATTTCCTGAGGTTCCTATGGATAAACCATAGTATTCATCACTACAAAGACGGAGATGTTGTCTTTGGCGTGTCTTCTCCCCTGTGGGATTACGTGTTTGGCACCATGCGCGCAAGGAACAAGGAAGCAGACAAGACCGCGGCCTGATCACAACCCTCCGTTCTGGAATTGCTCACCTCCTCCCGGTATGATCGATCGCGATTTGAATAAGCGGCGGGAACAGGATTTTGTAATTGGATATGATGTTTTAGGGCCGGAAAAAGGTTTTTTATCGACCTTGCGGTGGATTATTTCAAATTTAGATTTTGAAGCTGAAACACATTTCGGAAATTAATGGTTTATTGATAAACTGTTTCTATGTCAGGCTACCGTTTTTCCAAATTCACCCCTCCTCCCGACAAAGCAGGTAGCGATTTTGATAAACTGCTGAAAGTCTTCATGCAGCTTATCCTGATTACCTCCGGCAATGTTGCGGAAGCCCTGCAGTGGTTAACAGAAGTGGACCGTCAATACAAATTGACGAAGGGAGCATATGGCATGGGAGATTTCATCGAAGACCTCAAAAAGAACGGTTACATCACTGACGAAGGACCCAAAGGCGAATTTAAGCTGAAAGCAAAAAGCGAACAGAACCTCCGCCAATCCGCACTGGAAGAGATCTTCGGAAAACTAAAGAAGACAAAGTCAGGAGAGCACAACACGCATCACAGCGGCATTGGTGACGAACAGACCACCGAGAAAAGGGATTATGAATTCGGCGACACGCTCGAGCAGATCTCCATAACCGACTCCCTGCGAAACGCGCAGATTAATCACGGACTGGAAAACTTCTTTTTAACAGAGGATGACCTGGAGGTGATGGAGAGCGAATTCAAAACACAGACGTCCACCGTACTGATGATTGATATTTCACACTCTATGATCCTCTATGGCGAAGACCGCATTACCCCGGCGAAAAAAGTAGCGATGGCCCTCGCTGAGCTGATCACCAAGAAATATCCGAAAGACACCCTCGATGTGCTCGTCTTCGGAGATGATGCCTGGCAAATAGAGATCAAAGACCTTCCCTATCTAAAGGTTGGTCCATATCATACCAACACCGTGGCAGGCCTGGAACTGGCGATGGATATTCTTCGCCGAAGGAAAAATTCCAACAAACAGGTGTTCATGATCACCGATGGAAAACCGACCTGTATCAGGCAGGGGATCAAATACTATAAAAACGCATTCGGTCTGGATGAGAAAATCCTCAATAAAACATTAAACCTCGCCAGTCAACTCAAGAAAATAAAAATACCGGTGACCACGTTTATGATTGCAACCGATCCATACCTGAAAGCTTTTGTAAGGGAATTTACAAAGGCCAACAGCGGCAACGCTTATTACAGTTCCCTCCAGGGATTAGGCCATCTCGTATTCGAGGACTTCAAGCGAAACCGGCGAAAAAATCTGTAGCAGGGACGGAGCTTACCAGTTCCTGCTATCAAAATGATTCAGACACCAAGATGACGAATATCAAGACATTAGGGGAATTAAAACGGTCTGGCTACATGCCGAAGTCAATAAAGGACGAGTTGCGCGAAAACCTCATCAACAGACTAAAAAAGAAAGAACCTGTTTTTGCGGGTATCTGGGGATATGAGGAAACGGTGATCCCTGACCTGGAGCGGGCCATCCTTGCGGGCCACGATATCAACCTGCTTGGACTAAGGGGCCAGGCTAAGACCAGGCTGGCAAGGCTCATGGTGAACCTGCTGGATGAGTATGTTCCTGTCATTGAAGGTTCGGAACTGAACGACGATCCGATGAGACCATTGTCGCGTTTTGGGAAGGATAAGGCCAGTGAGTTGGGAGACAGTACACCCATCACGTGGGTACACCGTGAAGACCGCTACACGGAGAAACTCGCCACCCCGGATGTTTCTGTAGCCGACCTGATAGGCGATGTTGATCCCATCAAGGCTGCAACGCTGAAGTTACCATATGCAGATGAACGCGTCATTCATTTCGGCCTGATCCCCCGTTCCAACCGCTGTATCTTTGTGATCAACGAGCTCCCGGACCTGCAGGCGCGCATCCAGGTATCTCTCTTTAATATATTGCAGGAAGGTGATATCCAGATCCGGGGATTCAAGCTCAGGCTTCCCCTGGACATCCAGTTTGTCTTTACCGCCAACCCGGAGGATTACACCAATCGCGGTAGCATAGTAACACCGTTGAAAGACCGCATCGACAGCCAGATCACCACGCATTATCCAAAAACACTGGACATCGGAAAACGCATCACGCAGCAGGAAGCCAGGCTGAAGGAAATTCAGAAGACTTCTGTCAGCGCCAATGAGATCGTGAAGGACCTCGTGGAGCAGATTGCGTTTGAAGCACGGAAAAGTGAATATGTCGACGCCAAGAGCGGCGTCTCCGCGCGCCTCACCATCTCGGCCTTTGAAAACCTTATCGCCGCAGCCGAACGCAGAACGATCATCAACAGTGAAAAAAAAGCTTCGATCCGAATCTCGGATTTTGTCGGCGTCATCCCCGCCATCACAGGCAAAGTGGAACTCGTTTACGAAGGCGAACAGGAAGGTCCCAACATCGTGGCGCAAAACCTGGTGGGGAAAGCCATCCGCACGCAGTTCTTAAATTATTTTCCTGACCCGGATAAATTCAGGAAGCAAAAGGAGAAAAGTCCCTACAAGACCGTTGCGGACTGGTTCGGTGATGGCAACAGCGTCGACTTGTTACACGATATGCCACAGGGAGATTTTGAAAAGAAACTAAAGAGTGTTCCTGGACTGGCTGATCTGGTCAACTCATTCCACAAACATCATGACGCGCCCACAAAACTTTTCCTGATGGAATTTGCCCTCCACGGACTGGCAGAGTTCAGTTTGATCAGCAAACATCATCTTTCCTCAGGGCTGCAGTTCAAGGACCTGCTCAGCAGCATGTTCACCCTGCCCCGGCCGGGGCATGCAAAAGACGAGGATGACGACGAAGCGATCGGCGGAAAATTCTGATGTCATGAGCAGGCCGCAGGAAGCAATCACATTTCACGCGCGGCAGGTTCGCGATCTGAAAAAACTTGTTTCACAGGGCGAAGGCTCCAGACTGGAGTTTAAAAGGAAAGCTTCTTACCCCGACAAGATCGTGCGCGAACTGATAGCATTTGCCAATGCTCACGGCGGCACCTTGCTCGTGGGTATAAGTGATGATGGCGATCTGGCAGGGCTAAAACATCCTGAAGGAGAATCGCATGTTATCCAACAATCCCTGCGAAAGTGCAAGCCCGGCCTGCCCGTCACGGAATCCCTCATCCCTATCGGCAGCGGGAAATACGTCATTCAGTATCACATCGCCGAAAGCCAACACAAGCCCCACTATTTTTTGGATGGGGAAAAGAAGCAATCTTTTATCCGCGTAAATGACCAGAGCATCCGGGCTAGCAGGGAAGTCAGAGAGATTGCCAGAAGGTCGCAGCTGAAAAAAGATATACGATTTCACTATGGCGAACATGAACAATTCTTAATGCACTACCTTGATACCAATCCGTCCATCACGCTAAGACAATTTATGGAAGTAAGCAGACTGAAACGATTCTATGCTTCCAAAAAACTCGTGTTGCTTGTACTCGCGAATGTATTGCAGATCACGCCCCATGAGAAAGGGGACCTTTTTTCGCTCGCCTTCGGGAATGAAACGGGCATTAAGGATAGCAAAAAAATTGTTTTTTAAAAAGTAAAAGCTTTCAGGCCGATTGTTTACATTTAGTAAACCAAGTTCTTTGTGAAGTATGTCAAAAACCAAGAAGGAGAAGAAGATCTTCGTACTCGACACCTCTGTCATTATCTATGAACACAACTCAATCCTCAACTTTGATGAACACGACGTCGGAATCCCGATAACAGTCCTCGAAGAACTTGATAATTTCAAGAAAGGAAACGACACCAAAAATTTTGAGGCCCGGGAATTTATCCGGCTGATCGACAAACTGGCCAAAGGCCAGATGTTGCATCAGTGGAATCCTATGAACGGAAAGACCAAGGGAAAATTCAAAGTCCTGATGGGAACGAACAGCGCCGTGGATGCCAACAAGATCTTCAACGAAGAAAAACCGGACCACCGAATTCTAAACAGTGCACTTCAGCTTCAGAAAGACCAAAAAGATCATCGGGTCATACTCGTATCGAAAGATGTGAACCTCCGGTTGAAAGCAAAGGCACTGGGCTTACAGTCAGAAGATTATACCACAGGGAAAGTTCAGAACATTTCTTCGCTCTATACTGGCAAGACCATCGTCGAGGATGCTGATCCCGACATCATTAATCTTTTGTACGAAAAAGGTTATTGCCCGCCGGAAGAGCTGTTGGGAAAGACCGCCCCCATGAAAAATAATTACTACATTTTCAAGAGCGGCAAGAAATCGGCACTGGCGTATTTCAATCCATTTAATGGCATGATGGAGCATGTCGAAAAAAGATCCGTGTACGGTGTGAAGCCCAGGAACGCTGAGCAAACCTTCGCCATACACGCCGCGCTCAAACCCGAGATCAAGCTTTTGTCTATCCAGGGCGTTGCAGGAACGGGAAAAACATTACTGGCCCTGGCAGCGGCGCTCGAACAAAAACGCGAGTATAAGCAAATCTACCTGGCGCGTCCAATCGTTCCGTTAAGCAATAAAGATATCGGATTCCTGCCCGGGGATATCAAGTCGAAAGTGAACCCCTACATGGAGCCATTGTGGGATAACCTGAAATTCATCCAGAATCAGTACAGCGAGTCCGATAAGGAATATTCAAAGATCACGGAAATGGTGAACCAGGAAAAACTGGTGATAACCCCTCTGGCCTACATTCGCGGAAGGAGTCTATCCAACATCTGCTTCATTGTGGATGAGGCACAAAACCTCACCCCTCACGAAGTTAAAACCATCATTACCCGGGCCGGAGAAAATACGAAGATCATTTTCACAGGAGATATTTACCAGATCGACACACCTTATCTCGACTCTCAAAGCAACGGCTTGTCCACACTGATTGACAGACTGAAGGACCACGAACTGTACGCGCATATCACCCTGGAGAAGGGTGAACGATCGGAACTGGCTAATCTCGCAAACACCTTGTTATAGAATCAGTTGCCACCGTCTCTTTTCCGGTGCCGGTATTATTATTATTCCCTTTTTCAGCTGGATGTCCCATATATGGAAATTATTGTTCGAGGGGAG
>JBBEBN010000322.1:0-14127 GCA_040882305.1 Cyclobacteriaceae bacterium | reverse complement strand
CATGATTGAATGCATCTTAACCGAGATTTAAAGGATGATGAGAATTCCTGCTTTGGCTTTAATCAAGAAAATCCTTTAATCAAGAAAATCAAGGTTCAGACAACGTTCCGCTCACGAATTTCTGTCTGAACCTTGATTAAAGGATTAAGGGATTTTGCATGATTGAATGCAAGGATGGGCATAGCAACCCATTGTATGATCTTCGCATGGGGGTGATTTCCAGCCACCAGGAATCTGCTATTTTACGCGCAGTTCTTGAGCCTGTGTGAGATAATAGTTGCGTCCATTAGCGCTGATTTGTTGTTCACCCAAGACTGTCAGGGCGTCCGCTTTTAGGAGTTTTGCATCACGATCATTCTCGTCCAGAGCAAGGAGGTGATCAGCAAGTTCGGCCGTCCACTGTGCATCGCCAGCGCTCAGAACGTCCTTGGCAATTTTTCGGATCTTTTCTGCACCACCAGCAAGCTTTGCCAATCTTACTGCGCGTTCTTTGGCTGATAAAGGAAAAAGATTAGTGGCATTGCCATCAAACCAACCTAACAATCCTGAGTAGACAGAACGGACCGACCAAGGAACGGTTCCGTAATACTCCTGTAAGTAAGGCTCCTTAGCCAAACTCGCTGGCAGTTGCACTTGCTGTGAGAGTTCAATGTCTGTCACCCCCGCATTAATCCCCTTGATAGTAGCATTGTATATATGCAGGATTGCATCACGATAATTTGACAGTGTTGCTTTCACGTTATCTGCACCTGTGACAGGCCTTGTATGGCTCGGTACAAGGTACTCGATCTCTCCTTCAGCGAGCATCTTGTCCAGGCTTTGAGCCCATTGTCGAATGTCCCGGTAGCGGGAACCGCGAATGGTGTAGAGGTTTGGGAACGCTTTATAATAATTGTCTCCGGGTAGTAGTGCTTTCTTGTCAGGCAACCAAACGTATAATTGATCGCCGGTTTCACCTGGTGCATATTGTAAAATGATTCTAATACCGGCGACATCCGTTTCCAAGCGCTCAGAGAAGGTCTTCGTAGGTGAAATCGTCTCCCAAACAATATTCATGGAAGGCCCGATACCTGCATTCAGGAATTGTTCTTGTGGAAGGGAATTGCCAAACTGCCGTACAGCGCGTGCGCTTAAGATGGGCTGAATTCCATCATTGACCCCATTAGCCACCAATTCATGTGCATAGATCTCAGGATTATCTCGCCCGGCAAACACCTTTCCTCCACACACATGATCGGGATGGCCATGTGTATAAATAATTGCTTTGACAGGCTTATCCGTAATTTCCCTAAATGCGGATTTAACCTCTTGGGCTGTTGCCGGGCTTTCAGTTACATCAACAATAATAATCCCGTCATCACCCTCGATCAGAATGCTATTGGCCAATGCGTATCCAACGGCAACGTAAATTCCATCAGTGACTTTAATAACCTCCTTGCGAAACTCATCAGTGTGCGCTGAAAGCCTCTCTGAAGGAGACTGAGCATGTAAAGGGATCAAGGCTAGTAAGGTAAGGGTGAGTACCTTAATACTGGCGATTACTGGTAGTTGCAGTGTCATGACGTATTATTCATTTACGAACATTAAGGCTGGGAAAAGGGATCATCTTAAAAATGTCTCTCAGCAACCCCTACCTGAGCCGATCATCTTTATTTTAATCTGATTCAAAAGAAGGAATTTTGCCGCCAAGTACCGCTATCAAACCTCAACAGCCTCTTGCGAAAAAGATCTCCTTTTGTTTTTGACGAATAACTTTGACTGCTTTAAATGAAGTATTAGAACCGTAATTATCAGAAATGTAATTAATTGAGCGAGTCCACCAGCTCCCATATTTCACGCTTCACAAGGTCGCGTGATTTTAGGGTACTATCGAATACAGCTTGCGGATTTTTGCCAGGATGGGCCTTCTTAAAAGCATCTTCGTAGGTTTCCACCAGTAGCTGTTTATAAGTAACAGCTGCGTTGGCTGTGGCGTAGTCGTAGGCGTTTCCTGTTCCTCCTGGCATCTCCAGCCTCCATAGGGTCCAGCTAGCCCGGTTCCCATCGTTGACAAGCGTCTGGTGAATCGGCTTCCAGATGTCCTGTTCAACTTTTTCATAGTCAGCAGCGGCGCCCTTGGCTTTCATATAGTCAACTTCAAAATACTTCGCCGGGATAGCATTGGGGGGCGTCGTCGTTCCATCCACTCTTGAATACAGGGCATGCCGCACATTGATTGACCGGGTCTTCGCCAGGATGACGTCCACACGTCTGGGGTCCAGCCCCTTCATTAGTTCGGCCCAGTTGTCATTGCCTTCCGTCTTTTCCCAAGCATTGTAATAGCTAACCGATGCATAGTTATACTCGTCGTTAACGCCCGTAAAGTGGACGAGGTACAAGGCCCAGTTGGTTATTTTGCCGTTTTGCTGACGTAGTCTATGTGCCGGTTTCCAGATGTCCCTGGCTTCTGTCAGAAACTCCTGGACTTTCTCAGGGGCCACCTTTTGAAGGACTACTCTTGCATAGACTGTTGTAGTCTGGGCAGAGACACCTGCCATGCAAATCACGTTAAGCATCAAACTCGCCAGCAACAAGCGGGAGATTTTTTCAATTGTGATAATTGATGATTTCATGTTCTTAGAATTTAGAATGGGGTTATTTTTCAAATTCTGTCTGCGAAAGACACCAATCAATATAACATATATCAAGGTCACTTTCAATGCCAATGTTTTTCATTAACTTATTTTGTTTCAAATTGGAACAATCTCTGATGGTCGGTGCCGCAGAGGTGCAGATTTTGCCTTTTAGAGAATTGATAAAACATTGGAATCCAAAGGAGTTTCAAAACAACCGGCGGAACCCGATTAGAAAACGTTTGGAAAACCGTGTTCGCCTAAAGCAGGTAGTGAAGCGCTGTCGAGGATGTGATGGATGAATTGATACCGAGACGCCCTATAGGCGTTTGAATACATTCGATGAATTGCTTCGATTGCAAAATCTCATTCATGTTTTTTCACTGCAACGCTATTCGCCTTTCTTCTCTCTTATCCGTCGTCGCTTAGGTGGCTCCTAACGGAGCCGGGTTTCGGTTTCGATGAGGTTTCTACAAACAGGAGGTTCAAAGAATATTTGAGACCAGGTCAATGCCGACTGGAACGTCTGCCAAACGAATTAAAAAATAGAATGTATCTATGGACAAAAGTCTTTTAGTCAGTCTCTACCCGTGTGTATCCAACAAAAAAAGCAGCCACTCTCGTAACTGCTTGATTATCACCGTGGGAGCTGAGGGGTTCGAACCCCCGACCCTCTGCTTGTAAGGCAGATGCTCTGAACCAGCTGAGCTAAGCTCCCGTTCCCTTAATACCCCTCAAGAAACGCCAGCCGCCAGTCTTTTGGGATTGCAAATGTAAAAGAGATTTCTGTTTCTACAAAAAAAATTGAGGGTTCCAGGCTTATTGCATCTGATTCCGCTCAATGAATTCCTTAAAAGCCTTCCGGTAAGAATCGCTGATGGGAATCAAATGGCTGCCGATCTGCACGTCACCCTTATGGATGCTATCCACCGCTTTTATGGCTATAATATAAGAGTGGTGAACGCGGATGAATTTATCGGACGGTAACTGCGCCTCCAGGGATTTCAAGCGCTGCAAACTCACGATCTTTTGCGTTTTCGTAACAATGGTTACATAATCTTTTAACCCTTCCACAAAAAGAATATCATCAAAATTGATCCTCACGAGCTTCGTTCCATCTTTTATAAATACAAAAGGATTTCCCTTTTCTACCGGAACCTCCTGTACAGCTGCCGGCGGACTTAATCGCTGACTTGCCTTGTCAACAGCCTTCAGAAACCGGTCAAAGGTGATTGGCTTCAACAGGTAATCAACAACATCCAGGTCGTAACTCTCCAGGGCATACTCCGAATAGGCAGTGGTGAGGATCACCAGCGGTTTTTTCTGGAGGCTCTTTAATAAAGTGATGCCCGTGATCTCCGGCATCTGAATGTCGAGAAACATTAAATCGATGGGATGATTTCTCAAAACCTCCAGGGCATGCAGGGGATTCGACGTAGCTTCTTTCAGATCCAGATACGATACCTTCTTAACATACTCCACGAGCAGATTTCTGGCCAGCGGCTCATCTTCCACTATAAGGCATCTTAGCTTCAAGACAATTGTATATTCAGTTGAATAGAATAACGGTCCTTTAAATCTTCAACTGTAAGCGTGTGCTTTCCGGGATAGCTCAGTTCAAGCCGGCGCTTTACATTTTGAATGCCGATACCGGATTTTTGTTCGGTCTCCGGTTTCGAAAACGGAATCTTACTGTTCTCCACTCGGTATACGCATTCTTTTCCCTGGATCTTTATGAAGATATTCACCCACGCCTCAGGATGGTTGTTGCTCACCCCGTGCTTGAATGCGTTTTCAAGAAAAGTAATAAAAATCAGCGGCGCAATCAAAAAATCCCGGGCATTCCCCCCTTCGATGGTGAACTTTATCGGGATCTTATCATTCAAACGCAGTCGCTCCAGGCTGATGTAATTTTCCATATACTCGATCTCCTTGCTCAAGGGCACCAGCGGATAATTCGAATCATAGATCATATACCGCATCATCTGCGATAACTTGGCGATCACTTCCGTCGTGTTGGACGATTTGGTGTAGGCGAGATAGTATAGATTATTAAGTGTATTGAAAAGGAAATGGGGGTTGATCTGAGCTTTCAGGAAATTTAACTCGGCGATAAGCCGCTCATTTTCCACATTCTTCTGCCTGGCTTCAAATTCGAACCAGTCCACTGCAAACCGGATCATACCCAGAAAGATCACGATAAAAAGATTGGTAGTGATCACTTGGATCGCATAACGTGTCGTGTATAGATACCCGGTCCCACCGGTAAAGCCATCGAAAATATATCTTCCCAATGCAAGGCGCAGGCTGATGAGAGTGGCGAAGGCAAGGAAGAACTGGAGTAAGTACCGTCCTAACTTCTTGTCTTTTAAAAAAGCCGGCAATAGAATGAAGTAATTCAGGTAGCCAATGATTAGTGCAAAGATAAGCTGGACGCCGACTACCGTAAAGACTGTTAACCAGTCTATATCCTCTCCCCGTTGATGAGAAAGGACCTGGTAAATAAAAAACGATAAATACACACACCAAAATGAAAGGTGCAGCAGCACAACCCTGTTGCGGTGGATCAATGATTGCATATTCTCATACCCAAGCGAAGTAAATATGAATAAAGGTAGGTGATCCCTCACAATACCAGACCTAATCAGACATTTTTTCGACCATTGAAATACTTTCATCGACGGAAGCGCCGTCATGTCAGGGCGTCCGGGACGGTCGATTTAATGTCATGAATGTCGATTACTAAACCCGATCAGTCTAATACTCCCTTTTGAAAGGGAACTATCCGCTTAGTTTACCGTTTTTCTCCATGGGTTGAACCTGGAGGCCGATAACACTTAAAACCATATTCCTTAAAATGAAACTGATCTTTACTTCTTTAGCGCTTTTCTTTGGTGTTTTCGGTGCCATGGCACAGGGGCACTCCAAAATCTCCGGGACGGTAATGGATTCCCTCACTCAAAAGCCGGTTGAATTTGCCAACGTAGCTTTGGCGCTCTCTTCCTCCACAACGCCTATTGACGGAACGGTTTGTGATGAAAAAGGCGAATTTACACTCACAAAAGTCGCTGTTGGTAATTACCAGGTGTTCATCAGCTTTATCGGGTTTGAAACAAAAGTGATTCCCCTTATTATCAATGAGAAAAATGGCCATGCCGAACTTGGAAAAATAATCATTAG
Source organism: Cyclobacteriaceae bacterium (assembly GCA_040882305.1). GTDB lineage: Bacteria > Bacteroidota > Bacteroidia > Cytophagales > Cyclobacteriaceae > Chryseosolibacter. Next base: position 8,335 of record JBBEBN010000322.1, on the reverse strand, counting down.
TCCGACGCTTCAGGTTTTGGAGGCTGTCACGGTGGAGGGTCAGAAGGCTCTCATCGAAGAACGGGTTGACAGGACGGTCTACAACGCGGAGAATGACCTCACGACCCGCGGGGGAGACGCCACAGATGTGCTAAAAAGAGTACCCATGCTTTCTGTTGACCTCGATGGAAATGTTTCACTGCGCGGCAGCCAGAACATCCTGGTGCTGATCAATAACAAACCTTCTTCAATTGTAGCAAGTAGTGTTTCTGATGCCTTGAAACAGATTCCCGCCGATGAAATAAAATCGGTCGAGGTCATTACTTCGCCTTCTGCCAAATACGATGCGGAAGGTTCGGCCGGAATCATCAACATTATCACCAAAAGGAATACACTGCACGGACTGACGCTCAATATTAATTCCGGTGTCGGCCTGCGGGGCTCCAACCTGGGATTGAGCGGAAACCTGCGGACGGGAAAAATGGGATTTTCTCTCGGTGGTTTTGGCCGTGCATTCTATAACACTAACGGCAGTTTTGAGAACGAGCAACTGACCCGTTCCTTTGGCGGCGATGGAACGATGGATGAAACGATAAACATCCAGAGAGCAGATACCCGCAACAGCGGACTTTTCGGACATTACAACCTTGGCTGGGATTACGACATTGATAAGAAAAATACCCTTGCCGCATCCGTGCGTTTCGGCGTTAGAAACAACAGAACTTTTCAGGATGATCTTACCACCGAACGCTATTTGAACAATAGCCTTATGGGTTCAACCCTCGCGGAAAATGAAAATAAAGGGGCCTTCAATAATGTGGACGCCAGTTTCAATTACACGCATTACTACGACAAACCCCAACGGGAATTTAGTTTCCAGTCTATGTTCAGCCGCAATACGGGAAACTCGATGTTTGAAAATTTTGTCCTGGATCCCGATGACCGAACAACCCTTAACCGTTTCCTGAATGACAATGACAGCTACAACCAGGAGGTGACGTTTCAAGTTGATTATCAAACGCCCATAGGCACTACCCAGATCATTGAGTTCGGCGGAAAAACTATTATGCGGAGTGTGTTCAGCGACTTTGTCTCCTATCAGGCTATAGGCGAGGGGGCTTATGCACCGTCTGCCACTGCCGGATTTAGTAACAATCTCAATTATGACCAGAATATCGCGGCAGGATATCTGGCGTATACTGTTGCCATGAAGAATGGTTACAGCATCAAGGCCGGGTCGCGCTTTGAGCACACGGAGATCTCGGCCTATACGCGGACTGAGGATAACATCGACATCCCTGCTTACAGTATTATTGTGCCAAGCCTGAATGTTTCAAAAAGAATGAAGAACAACAACACTATCAAGGCATCCTATAACCGCAGGATACAACGTCCTTCCATCCGCTATTTGAATCCAAACATTCAAAGGGAAAACAACCTGGACGTCACGGTTGGAAATCCGGAACTGGCTCCGGAGTATACCAATAATTTTGAATTGGGATATAGCACCATTTTGAAAGGTCTTGTTTTGAATATCTCCGGTTTTGCAAGACTCACCAATGATGGTATTCAGAGCGTCCGGGTTCCTGATGTGATTGAGGGAGTAAATGTATTAAAAACCACTTACCAGAACATTGGAAAGGATAATGCCTATGGTACCAGCATTTTCTTGAACGCAAATGTCGGAAAGCTTTCATTGAACGGCGGCACTGATGTGTATTACGCCATGATCGATAATAACAACCCCGTTGATTCTTTGCAGACAAGCAACGAAGGTGTCGTTGCAAGCGGAAGAATTTTTGGAAGTTATAATTTCAACAAAGGCTGGGGTGCGCAGTTTTTCAGTTTTTATCGCGGCCGTCAGGTTGCACTGCAGGGCACGCAGGGTGGATTCTATATGTACAGCCTTGGTTTTAGAAAGGAATTCAATGAAAAGAGAGGAAGCGTTGGTTTCGCGGCGGAAAACTTCCTGCAATCTTCCATTAAGATGCGCACAAGCATCGAGTCACCCCTGTTAAAGCAAACACGACTTAATACCAGGAATACCCTTAGTTTCAGGGTAACGTTCACCTATCGTATCGGGAAAATGAGCATGGATGACAGACCTCGTCGCAGGCGCAGCATCAACAACGATGACCTGAAAGATGATGGTGGAGATGGTGGTATGCAAATGGGTGAAGGTGTCACACCTCAGGGTAACGGACAGGGTGGCGGAGGGCAGCGAATGCCTCCTCCGGCTGTTCAAAATAATAAACCTTCGCAGACAACGCTGATGCCATCCAATGACAGCACCGTCTACGAAGCTGCCGGAAAATGGAACTACACCATCGATTCTCCGCAGGGCGGCGGTGGAACAATCATTCTGATAAGAAACGGCAACGAGTATTCGGGTACGATCAGACGTGACCGGATGAACAATGAAATTCCGTTGAACAACGTGACTGTGAATAAGAACGACATCAGTTTTTCTTATCCAATAACTTTTGGCGGCAACACGATGAGTGTTGAAGTGCAGGCGAGGACTTCGAAAAATGATATGCAGGGCACCATGCGCCTGGGAGACACGAGGACTTTTAATTTGTCAGGAAAAAGAAGCGAATAATTTCTCCACACATCTTTTCAAAAAAGAAGCGGCGCCGTGCCGCTTCTTTTTTTTGTCGAATGCAGGTTTTTAAGATCTGTCGCTTATCTTTACGCCCGGACATACTGACGCTTACTGTTCGATGGAATGATTTTTTCACAGTTTAAAGTGATCAATTCCCGGTCAGGGTTCAAAAACGCAGATATTGATGATTCAGGCAAGGAACCTTCTTGGGGAAAACCCCATCCTCAGGTATAGCGGTAAAAGCATAGCGGTGCTGAATTAAATTAATTTTTAATGGAGAAAAAAACAAAGAGGCGTCTGATTGTCGTTTCCAACCGGCTTCCTTTTCAACTGCAGGAGAAAAAGATGGTGGTATTTATGAAGGAGAGCGACGGAGGATTGGTTAGCGCACTCAAAAGTTATTTTGAAAGGGAACAGAATAAAGATGCGTTTTCATCCGTCTTGTGGATCGGATCCGCAGACTTTCCGCTTGTCCGTTGGGAAAAATACAAGGAGAATCCGCGTGCCGGGAATTCATTTGATGTAGACCCGATCTTTATCGAATCAAAAATCTATAATAAATTCTACAACGGATTTTGCAACGCCACCATTTGGCCGTTGTTTCATTATTTCCCGTCTATCGTTGAATACGACGAAGATGCTTTTCAAAGTTTTCTGCAGGTAAATCGCCAGTTTGCGGATAAGCTGGTATCGATTCTTCAGCCAGGTGATATTTTATGGATCCATGATTATCAGCTGATGCGGTTGCCGGGATTGATCCGTGAGCAAGTACCGGATGCTACTATTGGATTTTTTCTGCACATCCCATTCCCCTCCTTTGAGATTTTCCGGCTACTTCATAAACCATGGAAGGAAAAGATTGTTGCCGGGTTGCTCGGGGCAGACCTGATTGGGTTTCACACGCATGAATACGTGCAGCACTTCCTGAAAACGGTCCAGATGGTGCAGGGGTATGACAGCCAGTTTCGGAATATTTTTATGAAAGAAAGGGTTGTGAAAGCGGAAATGTTCCCGCTCGGCATAGACTTCGAGAAATTTCACAACGCCGGCTCAAAGTCAAAGGTCATCGAACTGCTGAAACAGATTCAAAACAACTTCCAGGGGAAGAAAGTAATTTTTTCTGTTGACCGCCTTGATTACACAAAAGGAGTCACACATAGGCTTTCCGGGTTTGAGCGCTTTCTCGATCATCATACTGATTGGCGCGGAAAGGTCGTCTTTATTCTGGTGATTGTTCCTTCACGTCAGATCATTACAAAATACAGCGAGAGAAAAAAAATGATCGAAGAACAGGTTGGCAGGATTAACGGCAGATATTCTTCCCTTGAGTGGCAACCGATCATATACCGGTACAGCAATTTGTCTTTTGACGACCTCTGTGCATTATATCAGTCGGCGGATGTAGGCTTGATCACTCCTATTCGGGATGGGATGAACCTGGTCGCAAAAGAGTACGTTGCCAGCCAGCATAACAAAGGCGTCCTGGTCTTAAGCGAACTGGCCGGAGCGGCTAATGAGATGGGTGAAGCGATTTTGGTAAACCCAATGGATGAGGAGGAGGTGGCGCAGTCCATTCATACGGCGTTGACCATGCCTCAAACTGAGCAGGAACAGAAGATCGAAATACTTCAGCAGCGTCTCAGGGACTATTCTGTAGCCCATTGGGTAAACGATTTTCTGAAACAACTGGATGAGGTAAAAGAACACCAGTATTCGCAGCGAACGAAACATGTTAGCCCTTCCCTGTTGGAGAGCATCACAAGCCAGTATAAAAAAGCTGCAAGACGACATTTATTTCTGGACTATGACGGCACGCTCGTACCCTTCTCAAAGCACCCTAATCTCGCCATTCCAAACCAGGAGCTGATCACTTTACTGCGCCGGATCGCCCAGGATGAAAAAACGATTGTAACCATCATCAGCGGAAGGGACAGTAACACCCTTGAAGGCTGGTTCAACGACCTTCCCGTTAATCTTGTCGCGGAACACGGGGCAACTGTGAGAATGAAAAACGGCGAATGGAAACACCATCGGGAAATCGATCAGTCGTGGAAGCCAATCATGCGTCCAACCATGGAGTTGTATACCCAACGGAGTCCGGGTTCGTTCGTTGAAGAAAAAACACATACACTTGCATGGCATTACCGGAATGTCCATCCTGAACTGGGCTTTATCCGTTCGCGGGAACTGCTGGATAACCTTCAGCACCTTGTTCGAAATACCCCGCTGCAGATTATTGATGGCAATAAGGTGATTGAGGTTCGGATTTCCGGGGTAGACAAGGGGTCAGTGGCGAAACAATTTCTTGAAGGCGGACACCATGATTTCATCATGGCTGTGGGCGACGACAAAACTGATGAGGATATGTTCAAGGCGCTCGCCGAAAGAGCGGTAACTGTCAAGATCGGTCCGGGTCATACGGCGGCCCATTATAGTTTGTCCAACCAACAGGAAGTGATTCATTTGTTAAACCAACTTATAAAGTAATTGGCCATTCACCAGTATAACATGGGCATTGTAGGTAACTGCTCCTACATGGCCTATATCGATACACATGCCCGCGTTAAATGGATGTGTATGCCACGCTTCGACAGTTCCTTTCTGTTCGGATCCTTGTTGGATTCCAAAAAAGGAGGAGAGTTTTCGGTCACTCCGGCAGGAGAGTATAGGTCCAAGCAACATTATATTCCCAATACCAACGTCCTGATCACCGAATTCATCACTTCAGAGGGCCGTTTCCGGATCATTGATTGTGCTCCCCGCTTCTATCAGTATGAACGATACTTTAAACCGTTGATGCTCATCCGTAAAATTGAATTACTGGAAGGAAATCCCGTGATCATCGTAAAGTGCAAACCGGTGGGCAATTACGGAGAGATGCAGTCGGAAACCGTGGTGAGCAGTAATCACCTCCGCTACTTGCATTTCGATATGCCCGTCAGGCTAGCCACGGATGTATCATTATCCTACATTCAGGAAGGACAAGCCTTTGTCTTGAATCAAAACCGGTATCTCGTTTTTACGTATGGTGACCCGCTGGAGGCGCCTCTGAAAGCCACCGCCGAAGATTTTATTAATAAAACGGTTCGCTACTGGCAAACATGGATCAAGGCAACCTACGTGCCGGATATGTACCAGGAGGAGATCATCCGATCTGCGCTGGTGTTGAAATTGCATCAGTACGAAGATACCGGGGGGATCATAGCCTCTGGCACCACAAGCCTTCCAGAACACAATGGAAGCTCACGAACCTGGGATTACCGCTATTGCTGGTTCCGCGATTCGTACTATACGCTGAAGGCCTTCAATGAGATGGGACATTTTGACGAGCTCGAAGGATACTTTAATTATATCCAGAATATTCTCATGAGTGAATCAGATCGAATGCAACCGCTTTATACCATCACCGGATCGAAGCATCTGGAGGAAATTCATTTACCACTGGAAGGATATCTGGGGAATCAACCTGTGCGCATCGGGAACGGGGCCCATTTTCAGATACAGAATGATGTTTACGGACAGGTACTCGTCGGGTTGCTGCCTTTGTTTATCGATAGACGCCTTTCTTTTACCCAAAAGAATTCTTACAAACCGCTCGTTGACCGTCTGCTTAACTGGATAGAAAAAACTTTCTTCGAACCGGACGCAGGGTTATGGGAATTCCGGAATGTGAAACAGGTCCATACCTATACGCTGCTGTTCCACTGGGCGGGAAGCAAGGCCGCGGGCAAGATCGGTGTGATCATGAATGATATCGATCTTGTGAACAGGGCATTGAAGCTTGAGAAGATAGCAGTGGAGAACATCGAAAAATCTTTTGATCCCGTGCGCAAAGTCTACACCCAGGCCATTGGTGCCGAACACCTCGATGCGAGCACACTGAAGATGATCACCATGAATTATCTGGACCCCCGGAGTGATAAGGCGAAAGACCACCTGAAGGCCCTGGAAAGTCTATTGAAAACCGATCAGGGATTATTTTACCGCTATGTTCACCAGGATGATTTCGGAAAACCAGAGGCCACCTTCCTCGTTTGCGCGTTTTGGTATGTGGATGCCCTGGCTTGCGTAGGAAGAATAGATGACGCGATCCGTACACTTGATGGCATTCTGAAATTCACCAACCAACTGGGAATCTTCAGCGAAGATGTTGGACTGGATGGTTCACAGTGGGGCAACTATCCCCAAACTTACAGCCACGTGGGGTTGATCAATGCAGTCTTTCGCATCTATAAAAAAATGGATATACCGAATTTCAAATGACGAATGCCGGTTGGCTTTTGGGTCCTGGCTATTGGGTTGCCCACTCCAAATCCTCCTATATAGGAGAAGGACTGATGCTCGTCCATCCTCCATCGATCACAAGGGTTTGGCCAGTGATGTGATCCGCTTTTGATGAGACAAGAAAGCATGCTGCATTGGCGATGTCTTCAATGGTGGCAGGTGTGCCAATGGGCGTGAGCTGCGACCAGATCCTTTCATAATCCTTTTCCGCCATGGTGCGGGCCGTCAACGTGGCACCGGGAGCCAGTGCGTTGACATTTATTTTATGGGTTGATAGTTCAATGACAAGATTCCTGGCCAACATCTGGATGGCAGCTTTCGTCATTGAGTAGGCGGCGAGATTTTTGTGAGCCTGGACACCTGTGACCGATGACATGAATAACAATTTTCCACCTCTTCCCTGTTCTTTCATCTGGCGGGCAGCAGTCTGCGCAAGGAAAAATGTGCCCCTCAGGTTCACGCTGAGGACTTTGTCGAAATCCTCCACATCGTATTCCAGGAAATCACCGAAGAGAGTAATGCCCGCGTTGGCGATGGCAATATTCAGTTGTCCGAAACTTTTTACAGCACCATCAACAAGGGATTGAAGAAAATCGACGTCTGAAACGTCGCCCGCGACGGGGACACAAACCGCTTTGTTTTCCCGACTGATCTTCTCCGCAGCCTCCGCCGCCAGGGACCCCTCCAAATCATTCAGGATAACGGTGGCGCCATGCGCCGCCAACTGCCGGCAGATCTCATATCCGATGCCCTGGCCGGCTCCCGTGACGATCGCAACCTGGTTTTGAAAAGCTCTATCATTCATGCGAAAAAATTATACGCCGCTAATGTGAATCCCTTGTCACTTCACTTCCGGATCCACCCCTGAGAAAGTCCAGGTCCGCGCCAAGGTGTGCCTGCTGAACATGCGTTTGATACAAATGCACGTAACCACGCTGCTCGAATTTAACACGCGATGCACTCCAGGCTTTTCTGCGCCTGATCAATTCCTCCTCACTAACATTCAGGATAAGTGTTCTTGCCGGAACATTCAAGGTGATCTCATCTCCGCTCCTGACCACCGCGAAATTTCCGCCCAGCGCAGCCTCCGGTGAAACGTGCAGGACTACTGTACCGAATGCCGTTCCGCTCATCCTTCCATCCGAGATGCGGATCATATCGGTCACGCCTTTCCCCAACAATTTTGTGGGGATTCCCATATTGCCTACTTCGGGCATACCCGGATAACCTTTCGGCCCAACGTTCTTCAACACCAGAATACTGTTTTCATCAACATCCAGGGTGGGATCATCTATCTTAGACTTGTAATCTTCTATATCCTCAAATACGACGGCCTTGCCGGTATGCGTCATCAGCGCTTCCGTCGCGGCCGAGGGTTTGATCACCGCACCATTTTCCGCAAGGTTGCCCCGGAGAATGGCTACGCCGGAGTGCTTGCTGAAAGGTTTATCAACTCAGGCGATGATG
>JBBEBN010000321.1:2039-14209 GCA_040882305.1 Cyclobacteriaceae bacterium | reverse complement strand
CTTGTATTTGCTTTTCAATTCCTTATCATCCTGTACCAGGATGGAAAAATTCAGCAAACCCTCCACCATCAGTGCATCTCCCACGAGTACATCCTGCCAGTACTTTCTGTCCGATAAGTAAGATCCGATCCACCCCTTGTATCCATCGGGCGCCGTGGCCATTTTACTGACGAGAAAATCGTAGTACTTGATCCCTGCGTCCAGCCATTCCGTGTTTTTTGTCAGACTGTAATAGCTGAGAAATCGGCCCATGGCTCCTCTTGCCTGCCAACAAAAGCCTTCGCCATCGGGACTTTTTTGAAAACCCGGATTGTTGATCGATGTTTGATACAGCGCTTCAGGTGTCGTGTCAAGCTGCGGCGTAGTCTGGGCAAAGCCAGCGAGCCCCAGGCAAAAGACCAGTGTGAGTGTGGCCAGAAAATCAACGGTTGATGGTTTAGTGTTTTTCATAATACTGATCGCTTTTCATGTTCTGTATTGATGCGGAAAAGCCAGACATCCGTTTAATAACAGCGGTTTCAGAAAGATGTGATAAAAACCCAAAATTATCACCGGTTTCTCATTGTTGTTATTTCGGATGCCTGTTGTTACTGCTTTTTCACTCGTCCCCAAATTAATGACCGTGTTTAAGCTTTGATTTCCTCGTCTGTCACGTGTTCATTTTAACACCATGGGAAATTCGCGATATCCGCCGCCAATAGTCCACCGGATGGTGTATTCGCCTTTGTACGTTTTTTTGTTGGCGCTGCTTTTTCCATCCCAGGTGAGCACCACAGTCCTGTTCTTGTCTATTCCCCCGGTGAAAAGAGTTTCAAGTTTTTTTCCCTGTTTCGAATACAGGTCTACCTTTAGTTCGCCGGGAGCCGTTGACTTGCATACGATGATCGCCTGTTCACCTTTTTTTATCTGATAGGGCAGCACTGTCGCCATGTACAGTTCTTTGCTGTCTGTGAATTTTATTTCCGGCACTTTGACATCGTCTTTTGCAAATTTCCTCCTGAAGCCCGGAGGATTCGCCAGTACGCTGTGCTTGTAATGGTGGTATCGCTCGGGACTTTTGTCATCCTGAAAGCGGAGTTCATACAGGTCGCGGATCCGCTGATCAAAATCCAACAGGCCGGTCCAGAGTTGCCCGGCATTTTTTGCGAAATTCCCCGTCTTGTAATGTCGCTTGAAGGCCGCTAATCCCGTAGTGTCGTCTTTGGGGCCGAGATGATTGGAATTGATGAAGTCAGGATTGATCTTGTCCTGATTCCACATTACGTCAAGGTTTGTATTAATGATGCGCCTGATATCTTCTTCATTGAAGACAATACCGTAATGGTAAGCTTCGGCAATTTTCGCAACTTCACCTGCCTGATATCCTGAGCGGAAAGGATGAACGGCTACCCAGTGGTTGGTTTCTTTTCTTTTCAGGTCGATATCCCCCGGAGTGAGGGGTTCATAGTAATTCCAGTGATAGTGGTTGCCGTGCAGTTGAAAGTGACTTTTCGCTGTGTAAAAAATCCGCTCCGCCCGATCGCGATAAAATTTGTTTCCCGTGATCCTGTAAAGACGCAGACAAACCTGCCCCGCATCCATCTGTTTGTTGAAAGGGTGACTGATCCTGGCGCGGGAGACAGAAGGATCGTGTACCCATTCAGTCAGATCGCCAGGCTTCAAAAACTTATCGAAACCGACATAAGAACCATACTGTCCATCCTCTATCCACGTTCCTCTTCTGTCATACTTTTCGACAAAATGTTTTTCGGCGAGTTTGACATACTCATTTGCCTTGGCCCCGTATTCGCTTTTCAGCTCCTCATCTTCCAGAGCGACTACGGAAAAATCAAGGATGCTGGTCAGGAGAATGGCGTCGCCGACGTGTGAATCCTGCCAGAATCTTTCATCATATCCGTAGGGCCCGATCCATCCCTTGTAGCCATCTGGATCTGTGTCCATTTTGCTGACGAGAAAATCAAAATATTCTACTCCCGCATCCAGCCACTCCGTGTTTCCTGTCAGCTCGTAATTTTCCAGGAACCGGTCCATGCCTACGCGTGCATGCCAGCAAAAGTTCTCTCCTTTTGCATTTTCCACAAACGAAGGTTTGTTGATCATGTCTTTCGCCATCGCTTGCGGCGTGGTGTTAACCTTTGTATGGTTTTGCGCCAGCGCACCAATCGCAAAAAAGATAAACAGGGAAAAGGAGAAAAGAAAACGGGCATTCTTGAAGTCCGCAGTCATCATAAGCTTATTGGTTGTTGTTGTGTTTTTTAAACATTTATTCGATCCGATAAATTACTCATAGACGCAGCCTGATTAGCCCCCTCGTACCCCTCTATAAATTATATAATAGTGCAACTTCAAAAAGGCCAGTAATTTACGGGTACGTACCCGAAAGTATGAAACATTTTTCTATATTGAATCAGTTTTCGTACCGGAGGTAGATATGATCAATCATCGGTTTGTGGGTTGTTATTCCGGGAAGGGGAAGGTCGCCGGGGCGGACATTTGAAAATTAACACGAAAAAAGTAACACGGGGATGCGCATAGTTCATGGAATTTTGGTTTGTTCTTTCATTGTTTTCATCGGATCGACGCTCAGGGCGCAGGATGCAACCAAACGCAGGCAATACCTCGAAGATATTCTGCGGATCAATACTCCGCAGGTCTTCAAGGGAAACACGAGAAGGGTAACTGCCCAGGATAGTACCTGGAAGGATTGGCTTCAGCGAACCGGTGAGTTACCCCCGGATTTTTCAAAAATGCGGTCGATCCCATTTCTGCCCGACCCGCTCAGCCTCCATAAAAACGGAAAAGATCAGTCCGTAAGAACCAAAAATGATTGGCAGGAAAAGCGCGCATGGATTAAAGAGCAATACGCCTATTGGGTCTCCGGAACGGCACCACCTGCGCCTGAAAATCTCGAGGTCACGATCCTGTCCGAAAAGAATGAGAGCGGAACACTTATTCGGGTCGTCGAGTTGAGGTTTGGCCCTGACAACAGAGCCCGGATGACTGTCGAATTAATGATTCCGGAAGGCGACGGCCCCTTTCCTGTTTTCATGACGCAGTGGGATCACCGCGACTACGCGCAGATCGCCCTGAGACGCGGCTACATGGCCTGCGTTTATGCCGCCGCCGACTCCAAGGATGACACGGAATTGTATCAGGTGTTATATCCCGACTTTGACTGGAGCATGCTCCTTCGCCGGGCCTGGGGCGCTTCGCGGGTGGTGGATTTTTTGACGACGCAAAAGAATGTGAACAAACACCAGATCGCCATCATGGGACTTTCTCGAAATGGAAAACAATCTTTATGGGCGGCAGCTTTTGATGAACGCATTGCCGCAGTGGTCGACTGCAGTTCCGGAACGGGTGGCATTGCTCCCTGGCGATACGGCGATCCCCAGTATGCAAGTGAAACGCTTGACCTTGTCACCGCTTACAACGGACACTGGTTCCATCCGCGCTTAAATTTCTTCTTCGGAAGAGAAGATAAACTTCCCGTTGATCAAAACCTTTTGATCTCACTGATCGCGCCGAGAATATTGCTGCACCATTACGCCATCGTGGAAAGAGGATTAAATCCCTGGGCAAATGAGCAATGCTTTCAATCAGTGAAAAGCGTCTACCGTTTACTGGGAGCGGAAGAAAACGCGAACCTGTATACACGTTATGGCGAGCACTTCGTAAATGCACGCGACGTGGAGAAGTGCATTGATTATCTCGACAACCGTTTTAAACGCAAAACCATTCCCTGGGACAGTCCGCTTTACTTCAATGACTATTCGTATAGCGCATGGGTGAAAAACCACGCTTCCGACAGTCTTGCCTCCCGGAAAATGGAGCCCATCAGGATGGAAAAAAAATATCGCGACATCAGATCGTGGGAAATCCGTAAGAAAGGGATTATAGAAAACCTGCAGTGGCTGTTGGGAGAGGAACCATCCGGCGCAAAACCGGCTAAGATTGGATTTGTACGTGACGGTGACTGGATCGACAACATCACCGGCAGACCAAGGGTTACCAATGCCATAGCGCAACAAATCGGGCCAAGCTTTCCCGTTACCAACGCCATGGGCGATTTCTTGCGCGGAATGCTCTACCACCCAGTGGACAAAGACGGAAACAAAGTCGTCAGGTCAAATGGAAAAATGCCTGTCGTGATCTTCCTCCATCAGTATGCCCACTCAACAGGATTTGCATTTGGTTATGACGTTTTTTACCGCAACGGAAATGCGCGCCTGTTTCAGGCACTCCTCGATCAGGGTTTTGCGGTCCTGGCCCTGGACCTCTTTGGATTTGGTTCACGGATAGAGGAAGCCCAATATTTTTACCAGCGCTACCCGCAATGGTCAAAGATGGGTAGGATGATCACTGATGTTAAATATTCTGTAGATGCCTTGCAGAGTTTTGATTTTATTGACGACGAAAACATTTTCTTGCTGGGAAATACGCTCGGTGGAAACCTGGCCCTGATGAGCGCTGCCCTCGATGATCGGGTGGCAGGGGTCGCGGTGTTGTCTGCGTTTTCCCCCTGGCGTGCAAGCAAGGATCAATATGAGAGTATCCGCATTAACTCCCACTCCCACGGATTGATGCCGCGACTTGGCCTGTATGCCAACCGGGCCGCTGAAGTTCCCGTCGACTATCCCGAAATTATTTCGGCTATTGCACCGCGTCCTTTACTGGTGATCGCTCCGACATTGGACAGGCACGCTGACTTCCCGGCCGTGGAAAAAACGATGGAACAGGTCAGTAGCATTTACGACCTCTACCAGCGCCGTGCCAGCCTCCGTTTTGATACACCTCCTGAGATAAATCGGATGACGGAGTCGATGTATGGGGATGTTGTCGGGTTCTTTAAAGAGGTATTGGGTAAGAGGGAAATAGGAAAATAAGGGCAGTAAGGGTTGCCGGTTATCAGTTGCGAGGAGCGTGAACTACATTCAAAATGATTATGAATTTTAATAATATTTTCTTATCTTATTTAAATAGAATCCATTTGCTGATCTCCATTCCGTCCGTTAAGAAATTTTCAGAAAAGAGTTTCAGGCGCTCAGCGATCAATTTCATCTTTTTTTTCGTCGCCAGTAATTTCATCTGCCTGGGGAACATTCTCGCACAGGACAAGGTTGGTAATAAGCAAAAAGAGGAGATATGGAAAAAGATAGGTTCATATTTTTCTGCGCCGGCAGAATTGGCGGGTCAACTCGGTGATTACCGTTCCCCTTTGAAGTTTTACGACGGCCGCGCGGTCAGGACAAAAATGGAGTGGCAGGAGCGGAGAAAAGAAATACTGGACCGGTGGAATGAACTGATGGGCGAATGGCCCGTCCTGATGACGGACCAGCGAATGGAAATTCTCGACAGCACGCACCGCGAAGATTTTACGCAGTACCGTGTCAGATTTTACTGGGCACCTACCGAACAAACCCACGGATATCTTTTGATTCCGGACGGGGACAGGAAACAGAAAAGACCCGCGGTAGTCTCTGTTTATTATGAGCCGGAGACTGCCATTGGTGAGGGACAGCCAGAACGCGATTTTGCTTATCAACTTACTAAAAGGGGATTTGTTACTCTTTCTATCGGTACAACGGACGCTACTGCAGAAAAAACTTATGCACTTTACTATCCCGATGTTGATAATGCGCAGGTTCAACCTCTTTCTATGCTGGCTTGTGCGGCCTCCAACGCCTGGCATGTTCTCGCCAATACCCATTACGTTGATTCAACGAGAATCGGTATTATCGGCCATTCCTTCGGCGGAAAATGGGCTATGTTTGCATCGTGCCTGTACCAAAGGTTCGCGTGCGCAGTGTGGTCCGATCCGGGAATTGTGTTTGAAGGATCCCGCGAGAGCATCAATTACTGGGAACCCTGGTATCTGGGGTATCACCCAAAGCCCTGGCGAAAAAGAGGATTGATCACTGAAGATAATCCGGCCTTTGGATTGTATCCAAAACTGATCGCTGAAGGTTACAACCTCCACGAACTGCATGCTTTGATGGCGCCGCGACCTTTTCTCGTTTCCGGAGGAGAGGAGGATCCCTCAAAGCGATGGGTCGCTTTAAACCACTCCGTAGCGGTGAATAAATTGCTGGGTGCCAAAAACAAGGTAGCCATGACCAACCGCCCGACACATTCTCCCAACGCACAATCGAATGAGATTGCTTACCTGTTTTTTGAATATTTTCTAAAATAGCGTACCTACACCCTAAACCGTCTCCTATACCCCCACGGTTCACCCGGCCCTGCAGATCCCGCCTCTGTAAAAAGCATTTGCTGCAGGCTGTCTTTTTTCTACATTTCGGGTACGTACCCGAACATTCAGCTACATGGCGGAAAACACAAATGACGGATGGGCTGACCTCTCGGGTGATGCCTGGAATGCTATAAATTGAGAAAGATGAACCAACAAAGCCCTGCAAAAAATTCCAATTATTTTTTCCTCATTGCTTTTTCGCTCTTCCTCACGGCGTGCGATAAACAAAGCGGACCCGTTACGCTGGATTCACCTGTTGCTGCGAAGGATGCCATTTCAACCTTCGAAGTGGAGCCTGGTTTCAAGCTCGAACTGGTCGCAGCTGAGCCACTCATTGCTGATCCCGTTGCTATGGAGATAGACGAAAACGGCAACATGTACGTCGTTGAGAACCATGGCTATCCGCTGGACAAAACCAAGATCAGCACGGTAAAAATGCTGCGCGATACCGATGGCAATGGAGTTATGGACAAGAGCACCGTCTTCGCGGATACGCTGATGATGCCAACGGGTGTGCTCCGCTGGAAGAAAGGCATCCTCGTCACGGACGCCCCACACGTTTATTACATGGAAGACACGAACGGCGATGGCAAGGCCGACATCATCGAAGTGATGCTTACAGGGTTCGCGCTCGGCAATCCGCAGCACAATGTAAACACACCGGTCTTCGGCCTGGACAACTGGATCTATCTCGCGCATGAAAGGGCTGTTGGAAGCGAAGTATACAAGGCTGAATTCGGTGACCGCGGAACAGAAATTTTCTTTCCCAAACAACCCGATGCCACACGTCTCCCTGAAAATGCCAATGGCCGCAATGTTCGTTTTAAGCCTGACACACATGAACTTGAGATGATGGCCAGCACTACCCAGTACGGTCACACCTTTGATGTCTGGGGTAATCACTTCCTGGTCAACAATGCGAATCACCTCATGCATTCCGTCATTTCCGCCGAATACTTAAACCGCAATCCAAAATTGCTCGTGACCCGAAGCACGAATCATATCCCCGATCATGGCAATGCCGCCGAGATTTTTCCCATCACCAAAACGCCTGACCGCCAACTGCTCACCGATGTCGGCGTGATGACGGCGGTATGTTCCATCACCGCTTATTCCGGCGGAGCATTTCCTTCCGATTTTAACAGCAACACTACTTTCGTCGCTGAACCCGTGGGAAATCTGGTTCACGTCGATCGCCTGAAACCGGATGGTTCCACCTTCATCGCCAGCCGACTGCGTGCTAAAAAAGAATTTCTTGCCTCGACGGATCTTTGGAGCAGACCGGTGAACCTGTACATCGGTCCTGATGGCGCTCTCTATGTGGTGGATTACTACCGCGAGATCATTGAACACCCCGAATGGCTCTCCGATGACGTTATCAATTCCGGCAAGCTTTATAACGGGCACGATATGGGCCGCATCTTCCGTGTTTCAGCAACCGATGCCAGCCCTGCAACCTGGACGAAGGAACTTTCTTTGAGCAGCGCCACGGACGAGGAACTTGTTGAGAAACTTGCCGATCGCAATATCTGGTGGAGGCGAACCGCACAGCGCATGCTCCTCGACAGAAACAATCCCGCTATCGTTGCTTCTTTGATAAAAATGACGGAGAATGCTTCCGCCGAAGGACGACTACACGCCCTCTGGACCCTGCAGGGGATGAATCAACTCAGCCCCGAACAGATCCTGAAGGCCCTGAGCGATGCGGAAGCAGGTATGCGGGTAAATGCGATCAAACTCGCGGAACTGCATCTGAGCAACGCGCCTGAGCTGAGTGAAAAGCTCCTGGCCATGCAGGATGATGCAGATGCCAAAGTGCGGTTTCAGTTGCTGTGCACGCTTGGCTTCATCGATTCACGGCAAGCCGCCGAGGTAAGAAATAAACTTCTGTTCAAGGATATCGAAGATGAGTTTGTCCAGGTTGCGGCCCTGTCAGCGCGTTCTTCCCGGACGGAAAATTTGCTTGAATCTGTCCTTGCCCGTTATCAGCCAAAGGTCGCTGCCTTTGGGTCGCTGCTGGAGCGCCTGACAGCCATGGTGGCGGCGGATCATAAATCACGCTATGCCTATACGCTTCTTCAAAATGCCACTGCTTCTGTCCCTGAAGACAGTGTGACCTGGCAGGTGCCTGTGCTAAAGGGCCTGGCCCACGGGTTCAGCAACAGCATTGCATTGCTTTCCTCACAGGAACAAACCTTGTTGTTCAAAGCATTTTTTGAACATCCCTCCGTGGCCGTCAGGCAGGCGAGTCTTCAGGTGCTGCAATCGAAAAAACTCCAGGGCGGCAAGCAGATCTATACAGCGATGACAAAGGCAAGGAAGATTGCAGCCGATGAGAATGCTTCGGAACGGGATCGCGCTCTTGCAATCAATTTTCTCGCATTGCAAAATCCCGCGCCAGATGGGCCTTTCCTGAAATCACTGGCACTCTCCGGAGAATCGCTGCCGATCAAACTGGCCGCGATCAGAACTTTGAATGCCATCCCGGATGAAACGATTACGGAATTCACCATGGAGAACTGGCAGAACCTTGATCCGACTGTACAGGATGCCGCCCTGAATACATTCATGCAAAAAGAGTCGCGTATCAAAATACTCGTGGATGCACTGGAGTCAGGAAAGATCCAGCAAACCAGTGTTGGGTGGCAACGCAGTATCAGGCTGATGACGCAGCGGAATATCGAAATCCGGAACCGCGCAAGAGCCATCTTTGCGAAAGATGATCAGCGGCAAAAAATGATCGAGGAATACCAGCCGGCGCTGGAATTGAAAGGTGATATTGCCAACGGAAAACTGGTGTATCAGAAAAGTTGCGCCATCTGCCACCAGGTGAAAGGCAAGGATGGTATCCCCTTTGGTCCGGACCTCGGCACCATTCAAAGCTGGCCACCGTCAGGCATCATGGCAAATATTCTCGATCCCAATCAATCCATTGCCCACAGTTTCGATCTCTGGAATGTTGCATTGAAAAATGGAGAATCGGTGCAGGGTGTGATCACGCAGGAGACGCCTTCCTCGATCACCATCCGCAATGCCAACGGTCAGGTCAACACCATTGCCCGCGAGGATATTTCATCCCAAAAGGCGATGAACATGTCGGCCATGCCTGCGGGACTGGAAGAAGATATTACCCACCAGGAAATGGCGGACCTTATCGCTTTCTTGAGAACGGGAAGCCTTGTAGGCAGTAATCAGTAGGCAGTAATAGGCAGTAATCCGTAATTCAGTAATCAGTAAGGAGTAAGTAGTAAGTTGTTCCGGTGAGATTGAAATTTGTCGTATCTTGAAAGTGGTATTCAGTGGACCCGTGAACGTAGTCGGAAAGGAAAAGTCTTTATATGGATTATAAGAAGAATTTCGTTAAAGTCAGTGTCTGGTCGATTCTTGCAGCAGCATTATATTTTTCGTTCACGAATAGAGTAGCGTCACCCGACCTGTCTGCCGGTGCGCAAGCTACTGTTTGGCAGGCAGGCCCGGCGCAGATCAGTTTTTTCGGAAAGCAACCGACGTTAACAGTGGACAAGACCAATAACGTCCACGTTGTATTTGGTCAGGGAAAGGAAATATTTTATACTGTTTCTAAAGATGAGGGTTTGACTTTTTCAAAGCCTGAACTTGTGGGCCAACAGGACAAACTTGCTTTGGGAGCCACCCGCGGCCCGCAGATCATTTCGACTGAGAATTATCTCCTCATCACGGCGGCAGACCACAGGGGCGCGATCATGGCCTACCGTCTAAAAAATGGTGAAAGTCAATGGAGTGCTCCCGTCAACATACTGAAGCGTGATTCGACAGCCAGGGAAGGTTTCGTTGCGCTCGCCGCAGGAAAACAGGATCATGTGTATGCCGTCTGGCTGGACCTGCGACTGGGAAAACAAAATAATATTTTTAGTTCTTATTCGGCCGACGGAGGAAGAACATGGTCTGAAAACAGGCTCGTGTATTCCGCTCCTGAAGGTGGTGTGTGTCCCTGTTGCCGGCCATCGATCTCGGCGGACAGAAAGGGCAACGTCTATGTGATGTTCCGCAATGAATTGAAAGGAGCGCGCGATCTGTACATGGCCCACTCGAAGGATGGTGGAAAGACTTTCGCTCCTGCTCAAAAGCTGGGGACAGGAACATGGATGCTGAAACAATGTCCGATGGATGGCGGAGCGGTTTCCATCGGCCCCAAAGGCAATGTAGGCACCACGTGGCGAAGAGAAAATACCGTGTACTATGCTGAACCCGGAAAACCTGAAATAAAGATCGGGGAAGGCAGAGCCTCTTCCCTGATAAAAAATTCCCATGGAAATTATTTAGCGTGGCAGCAGGAAAACCAGATCATGGTCCTCACGCCGGAGAAGCTTAGCACACAAACGATAGGAAATGGGATCTACCCGCGGCTCGCTTCCCTTCAGGATGGCAGCGTGATGTGTATCTGGGAATCGGAGGGAAAGATCCTCGGAAAACGACTTCCTTAAGTTCTAAGAATGACCTGCTTTCCGAAAAATCATATACTCGTGTTTTTTCTTGCGCTGATCCTTTGTTTAGGGTGTCGGCTTTCATCGGAGGATGCAAAAGAAAGTACAGCGTTTACCATTCGCGGTAAACTGCAAAACGCCACGCCTGACCCGATATTTCTCAGTACCCTGCAGGATAACGGTTTTGCGATCGCCGATACTGCGTCGATCAATGATGAGGGGCGGTTTCAGTTTGAAGGGAAATTTACCTCCCCTGAAATTGCACGCATTTCCCTTTCGCATGAAAATCTCCTTTGGCTTGTAATAGACGCTCCTGAGATCGAAGTGCAGGCGGATGCCCAAAACCTTCAACAGTCCTATGAGGTGAAGGCTTCAGAAGAATCGCTGCTTCTTAAAGATCTGATGGATGCCGAACAGAACCATCAGCGCAAAGTTTTTGATGTGGAGAAACGTTTTATGGCGGCTCAACATGCCGGCCAGTCTGATTCGTTGCTCTACTATCAGGAAAAGTATCTGAAGTTGATCACCGCCGTTGCAGAGCAAAGGAAAGATTTTGTCAGGCGACATCCGGATTCCTTTGTAGCATCCTACGCGGCGTACGCCATGATAGGGGAAGAAGAAGGGGAATTTCTGGACAGCATGCTCATCGCCTTTAATCAAAGCATACCCGATTCAAAATATGTTCGGTTACTAAACGAAAATCGTGCGCCTTCTAACCGAATTGCTGTTGGCGAGATCGCGCCGGAGGTGGTTTTACCACAGCCCGACGGAACATCTTTCAGTTCATTTTCCTTAAAGGGAAACTATGTGTTGCTTGATTTCTGGGCCAGCTGGTGCAAGCCGTGCCGGGAAGAGAATCCAAATGTGGCGAGGTTATATAAGCGCTACCATAAAAGAGGTTTTGAGATCCTCGGCATTTCACTGGATGAATCCAAAGACCGCTGGATCGAAGCAATTGAAACCGACAAGCTGCCCTGGCACCATGTTTCGGATCATAAAGGATTGAATAGTACAGCCATACAGTTGTATAATATTGAGGCGATACCAATGACAGTATTGCTCGATAAGGAAGGCAGGATCATTGAGCTGAACCTGCGGGGGAGAGCGCTTGAGGAGAAACTGGAGGAGTTGTTTCTCGATGACAGTTTGTAGTTTCGAAAGGGTGTAGAGGTAGTTGACCTTTCTGCGTATTCTACCTCACCCCAACCCTCTCCTGAAGGAGAGGGCTTTTCCATCGAAGCGATGGTTGCTTTCGAATAAGAATTAACGTAAATGGAATAGGAGTTTCCTAAATGTGAAGACTCCAAGAATATACAAGGAAGGTTTAAGGTGTGGACGTCCGTGTGCGGGCAGTGTTTACAATGTTCTTTAGCACCGAAAGTGTGCAAGCATCAGTATGCTTTCTGCGTATTCTACCTCACCCCAACCCTCTCCTGAAGGAGAGGGCTTTTCCA
>JBBEBN010000321.1:0-1939 GCA_040882305.1 Cyclobacteriaceae bacterium | reverse complement strand
TCGAAGCGATGGTTGCTTTCGAATAAGAATTAACGTAATAGGAAATAGTAGTCTTAAATGTGAAGACTCCAAAAAACAATAAGTACGATTTAAGGTGTGGACTGCATTTAATAGAGAGAAATGAATCTTCACTCGTTCAATTTACCGACCGCTCGGTCGAAAACCACCATCCCGCCTCGGGATGGAGAAAGTCCCTCTCCTTCAGGAGAGGGATTTAGGGTGAGGTAGATCGGGAGAAGCGCATTGAGGAAGGAACAAAGAGTTATTAGCATGATAAATTTTACTCGTTCGGTTTGCGCATCCCAGGCTGCAAAAGCCACCATCCCGACGCGAGTGGAAGAAAGTTTAGGCCGAGGTGAAGACGCAGAAGGGAGAAAATAAGGACATAAGATAAGTATCAGTAAGCTTGTTTAATAAACGGAATAAAACACAATGGAAAACAAAAAGCGATTGAACGGTTATGGGCTGATGACCGTACTACTATTATTGATTTTTACACTTCCTTTAAAGGCAGACGTAAAACTCGCGGGAATGTTCTCAAGCGACATGGTGCTTCAACGCGGCCGCGCCATTGTGATCTGGGGCTGGGCCGATAAAGGCGAGCGCGTCAGCATCACCTTTAACAACGTCACCAAAAAAACGAAGGCTGACGACGCGGGGAAATGGAAGCTGGTTTTTCCGGAGATGAAGGCGGGCGGGCCTTATGAAATGAAAGTGCAGGGGAAGAATGTCATCTCGCTGAAAAACATACTGATCGGCGACCTGTGGATTTGTTCCGGTCAGTCCAATATGGGAGTGTCTGTTAAAAACGCCAACAATCCTGAAAAGGAAATTGCTGAAGCAGACTACCCTTCCATTCGCCTGCTGAATGTTCCGCGGAACATGCCAACCGAACCGGTCGACGATATCAAAAACGCATCCTGGAAAACCTGCTCACCTGAAACCATTTCCGGATTCAGTGCTGTGGCGTATTTTTTTGGGAGGAATATTTACAAAGAATTAAATGTTCCCATCGGACTGATCCATACCAGCTGGGGAGGTTCCAACGCAGAGGCATGGATGAGCATGGATTATCTCACGAAGATGGACAAATACAGGAGCTATCCCTCGGTTCTGGCGGAGACCGTTCAAAAAATGGAGTCCGGTGTTGATGTGCATCCCAATAAGATCCATACTTCGTTATACAATGGAATGATCCATCCGCTTGTTGAGCTTCCTGTGAAAGGTGTCATCTGGTACCAGGGCGAGTCAAATGCGTGGGAGGGAAAACTGTATCAGACATTGTTTCCGAATATGATCCAGTGCTGGAGAGACAAGTGGAAACAACCGGACCTTCCTTTTCTGTTCGTTCAACTTGCAAACTTCACGGACGAACTTCCCGAACCGGGCCCGAGCAACTGGGCGAACCTTCGTGAAGCGCAGCTGATGTCATTGTCTGTCCCAAATACTGCGATGACAGTGGCCATCGATGTGGGCGAGGCAAAAGATATTCATCCGAAGGATAAACAGACTGTCGGCGACAGGTTATCGCGAAATGCACTGAAGCTGGTTTACGGAAAAACCGTTGTTGACAGTGGACCTGCTTACGAATCCATGCAACAGGAAGGCAATAAGATCGTCCTGACTTTTAAACACGTGGAAGGCGGGCTTGTCGCCAAAGACAAGTACGGGTACCTGAAATCCTTTGCCGTCGCCGGGGAGGACAAGAAATTCTATTGGGCGAAGGCCATGATCAAAGACAACCAGGTTGTCGTCTATTCCGATAAAGTAACCGACCCCGTGGCTGTGCGTTATGCCTGGGCCGATAACCCGGGCGATGCGAACCTTTATAATTCCGAAGGATTGCCCGCATCACCCTTCAGAACGGATGAGTGGTAAATACAATGTCATGCTTTCCCTTTAATCCTGGCTGAATAAACTCCAGCATGACCCGCGATAC
>JBBEBN010000320.1:0-14256 GCA_040882305.1 Cyclobacteriaceae bacterium | reverse complement strand
GCTGGCACCAGGACCTTCGGAAACAACTATGCTGCGGTGGCCACTGGCTATCCATAATTCAGGGCGAGATCTGGTACGGTGGAATCCATTGAGAAAAGGATCAACGATTGTTTTGAAAGGAGCCTTAACGGGAAAGCTTTGGACAATGATTCCCGGGAGATGAGAGCCATGGTGACCTATATCCAGTGGCTTGGGAGCGGCGTCGTAAAAGGAGGTGCGCCGAAAGGCGCTGGCCTGGTGAAAATGGAAACACTCGATCGCGCTGCTGACCCCCTTAAAGGGAAAGCTTTATACGAGAGTCAATGCGTTGTCTGTCATGGCCAAAATGGCGAAGGCTTAAAAGTCGCTGACGGTACAGAATATCAATTCCCACCTCTTTGGGGGAGCAATAGCTATAATCACGGCGCAGGATTGTACCGTCTTTCCACCTTCGCACAGTTCATTCGCGCCAATATGCCGTTGGGGGCGACCCATGACAATCCGATTCTCTCGGAGGAAGATTCCTGGGATGTCGCGGCCTATGTGAACTCACTGCCGCGTCCGCGGAAAGATCTGTCCGGAGATTGGCCGGACATCAGTCTGAAACCCATCGATCATCCGTTTGGCCCGTACTCAGACCCATTTGGTGAAGTCCAGCATAAATTCGGACCATTCGAGCCGATAAAGAAATTTTATGGGAGAAAATCCAAATGAAGCAGGAGGTGGGATGGTCATATATATAGGACCGGCATTAGATTTGATCCTGCTGGCCGCAAAGACCTATATTTACACAAGCAACCTCTGCATTAAGTATGGTGGATTTAAAGAAGATTTTCCCAAAGTTCGATGAAGACCTGATCAAACAGCTCGAAAAGATTGGACAGGTCGTTGACTTTAACGAAGGCGACATGCTGATAAGGCCGGGTCAGTACTTTAAACAATCCGTACTGCTGCTGGAGGGAAGGGTGAAGGTCTACCGCGAGGGCGATAATGGAGAAGAATTTTTCCTTTATTATCTGGAGCCCGGAAATGCGTGCGCTCTTTCGATCATATGTGCCACCCGGAATGAAACGAGCGAGATCAAAGGCATCGCAGTGAGTCCTGTGAAAGCCTTTGCCATTCCCCTGCAACACATGGATGCGCTGATGCGCGATTATCGCCAGTGGTATTATTTTGTTCTCGAAACTTATCGAATGCGCTTTGAGGAGCTGCTCCAGGTGATTGATCAGATTGCCTTTCACTCCATGGATGAGAAACTGGAGTTTTATCTCAAGAGGCAGTTCGATACCCTTAATTCGAAAACCATTTCCATCACCCATCAGCAAATTGCGGATGATCTCAATTCCTCCCGCGAAGTGATCTCACGGCTTTTGAAGAAGCTCGAAAGCAGTAAACATATTTCCATTTCACGCAACGAGATCACCATGCTTTCTTTATGATTTTTTTTATTGACCAACCTTCGCTATCAACGCGCTATCGCCCTTACCTTCGGTGGGCAAAGCTGATTACGATTTACGGTTGATGTTCTCACCCCTGACCGCCCGCCAGCCAACATCCTTATCATCGGTGCAATAATATTTCTGAAAATACACGCTCTGTGATCCCGGTCACGGAGTTTGCTTTCCCGTCTCCGGACCTTTGTGTTGATATTATAAACACGTATGGAAAGCATCATCATAGGCTATTTCGCCGCTGGCTTAATTGGAATTTCTCTGGGATTGATCGGCGGCGGTGGCTCCATCCTCACAGTGCCAGTACTGGTCTACCTTTTCCACGTTGAACCTACCCTCGCAACCGCATATTCCCTGTTTATTGTAGGGACTACTTCCCTGGTGGGCGGAGTGCAAAGCGCCATGAAAAATATGGTCGACTTCAGAACCGCTGTTGTTTTTGCCATTCCCAGTTTCATCGGCGTTTACATGACGCGAAGATATTTTGTTCCATTATTACCGGAGGAGCTCTTCACCCTGGGGTCTTTTGTGGTGACGCGCGATGTCGCCATCATGGTGTTCTTCGCCGTAATTATGCTCGTGGCTGCCGCCAGCATGATCCTAAACCACGGTAAAGAATCAGTCGAAGACCACGCGATCAAATACAATTATCCCATGATCGTAGTGGAAGGTCTTGTCGTCGGTGCTCTGACGGGAATTGTGGGCGCCGGTGGAGGATTTCTCATTATCCCTGCATTGGTGCTCTTTGCCAAGCTACCCATGAAAAAGGCTGTGGGAACTTCTCTTATTATCATCGCTGCCAAATCGCTGATCGGTTTTCTGGGAGATGTGGGCTCCGGGCAGCAAATTAATTTCCAGTTCATTATCATCGTTTCCATTATCGCCATTGCCGGAATTTTCCTCGGCAGCCATATTTCCAAATACATTGAGAGCCGGAAATTGAAGAGCGGTTTCGGCTGGTTTGTGCTGGTAATGGGGATTTATGTCATTTTTAACGAAGTTGTGCTGTAAGTGACCGTGGGTCACCGGACAACCCGGAGAATATGAGGAATTTTGCAGTTAAAATTTTTATGTAGGATCAACAAAAAACCAAAAAAATATGTTTAATGTATTTGCAAGGAACAAAGCCTATACCGACCTGGCTAGCGCTGAATTTGAAAAAGAGCTAAAAAACAATAGAGAGGCGGTGTTGCTTGACGTGCGCACGAAAGGAGAGTATCAGTCCGGCAAGATCCCGGGGGCAGTCAATATTGATCTGATGAGCCCTGATTTTCACAGTAGAGTTGCTTGCCTCGACAAGAATAAAAGCTATTTTGTCTATTGCCGTAGCGGTAATCGCAGCGGTCAGGCCTGTAGTGTATTAGCCTCAAAAGGCTTGCGTCCCAACAACCTGGCCGGAGGTATCAACAGCTGGAGAGGTAAACTGGTTTAATGGACGATAGTGAGAATCACCCGGAAAGCAATAATTTAGGGTAAGATATGGGTATAGATCGCATTTCTAATCATGAAAAGGTAATAGGCTATGAATGAGATTTTAGATACAATACAGAAACCGTGGCCCTGGTATGTCGCCGGCCCCATTATTGGATCGATAGTTCCAATACTGCTGATCATGGGCAATAAAACGTTCGGTGTATCTTCATCGCTCCGTCACATTTGCGCCTCCTGTTTTCCCGCAAATATTAAGTTCTTCAGGTACGACTGGAAGAAGGAAGTATGGAACCTGTTTTTTGTCGCAGGTATTTTGTTAGGTGGAATTGTTGCGGCGACTTTTGCTGGATCCAATGAGCCGTTGCAGATAAATGAAAATTTACGACAAGAATTGGCGACTTATGGGGTTACTGATATCTCAGCGCTTGTGCCTGCCGAGATTTTCAATTTTGCGAACCTCTTCACCCTGCAGGGTTTTGTGATGATGGTGGCTGGCGGGTTCCTCGTTGGGTTCGGTACCCGGTATGCCGGTGGTTGCACATCAGGCCATGCCATCATGGGCTTATCTAATCTTCAGCTGCCGTCGCTCATTGCTACATGTTGTTTTATGGCGGGTGGCTTTATCATGGCCAACCTGGTTCTTCCTTACATTTTAAGACTTTAATAAATGAACTCAAAAGAAAATAAATCCGCGATGTCGATAGAGAAACCCACAGCCTTCGTCAACCCCGTGGAGAATACTGATTTCGAAGTGCGTTCGCTCGATGCGGTGTGCATCAACGAATCCCAACTCCAGCATCCATGGTGGTTTAATTTAAAATATCTGCTGGCAGGTTTGTTTTTTGGAATTGTGCTCGTGAAAGCGGAAGTAATTTCATGGTTCAGAATTCAGGAGATGTTTCGCCTTCAGTCATTCCACATGTATGGTGTTATCGGGTCAGCCGTGGTGGTTGGGATGATCTCCGTCTGGGCTATCAGGCGGTTCAACATCAAAACCATTTATGGAGAAACGATTGAGTTCCATCATAAGAAATTTAACAAAGGCAATGTGTATGGAGGGTTGTTGTTTGGCTTCGGCTGGGCATTGACTGGCGCATGTCCGGGTCCGTTGTTCGCACAGATCGGAACCGGAGCCGTTGTGATCATTGTAACCCTGCTGAGCGCCATCGCCGGAACATGGGTATATGGATACTTCAGGGAGCGACTGCCACATTGATATTGATATTCCAACGAAAGATCAGGAAAGCCCGCAGATGATGCGGGCTTTTTTTGTCCCCCGGGACTATCGCCTTTGTTCCCTGAAAATAATAAATTGCAGTATTGGGGTTAAAACGCTATTGTTACAACCGTAAGCTGCTGCTGTCATGCCGGGTTCCCCAACATTTTCCCAATATTTAAATAAATCATGATGGAAGAATTTCAAAGTGATCCGTCGCTTTTTGAATTTATGCGAAAGAAGCTGCTCGCTGGCAAAAGCCTCAGGGAAGTATATAATAAGTATAAAGCTTTATAATGGCGTATATTGTTTTTGCAGAACAATGTCTCAGCGCTGGAATTTTATGGCTCGAACTTCACAAATTTTGCGTAAGGTACCCCTTCGCCGGTGGGTAAAACTTTCCATGGCAACAGTATTTCTGATGGCAGGAATACAATTATCAGGATTTACCCAAACCAAAGCAGATCAGGAAGGTGTCGATTCAGCGAAGATCCGGTTTCAGGAAAACACGCACAAGGTTGTACTTGATAACCAGTCGAAGATCATTTCGTGGATCACACCGCAATCCAAAGCTTACGACATGTTTCTTCATCAGCGGTGGAATTTCATCAAATACCACGTGCCCGCAAGTCCAGGCCCACCGCCGAGGTCGGCGTATCCGCAGTATTATTTTTACTGCGCTTACAGACCAAAGAACGGGACCCTGGAGCCGGATATGTGGATGAATGATGTGGGCGAGAAAATTCCGAACTGGTTTGAGTCTGCCCGTTTGTACTATGCGTATACTGGTGATGCCACGGTGATGACGATTGTTGAAGAGATGGCGACGTACGCGCTGGAACACGGCACAACTCCCGCCGACTTTTCATGGCCAAATTTTCCTTACACCACCACCAACGCCGGCGACACCGTGTTCCGGGGTTTTACTTCTGCCAGGCGGTTTTCTCTTCATGAGATTCAGGTTGACCACGCAAGCGAGATCGGGTTGACGTATTATCGTTTATATTTATACACGGGGAAAGAAAAATTCAAGACCGCCGCGGTGAACGTTGCCAATACCCTGGCAAAAAAAGTCCGGCCGGGCTCGGCCACACACTCTCCATGGCCTTACCTCGTGATCATGGACAGCGGAAAGGCGACGTCGGAATACAGCGCAAACTGGACAGGCGCTTACATGTTGTTGGATGCCCTCATCCAGGCGAATACAGGCAATGTCGATGCCTATAAAAAAGCCCGCACCCATTTGAAGGACTTCCTGATGGAATTCCCACTGAAGACAGGCTACTGGACGGATGGACATTCTGACAACGCCGTGAAAAGCCATACATACAGGAGTAATCTGAGCGCAAGCAACTTCAAGTTATTCATGTTCGACTTTCCGGACTTTAACCCCCACTGGAAAAAAGATGTTCCAACGTTGATCCAGTGGACAGAAGAATTCTTTATTTCGCGCGGCGCCCCGGGTGAGCCGGGAAACATGTGGGGCGCCAACATCGTTGGCGAGCAGGATGACTTCCTCTTTAAGATGGATTACCAGACCGCACGCTACGCCGCCGAGTGCGCCAGGTGGTACGCTGTTTCCGGAGACGAAGACTATAAGGAAAAAGCTTACCGCGCATTGAACTGGGTCACGTATTGCAACGATTCCATCGGAATGGCTTTCGAAAGTCCGCTGAGCAAAGGGATCTCCAGCTGGTGGTCTGATTGTTATGGGGAAGGACCCAGGATGTTTTATCACGCCTTTGCCGGTGTCCCGGAATGGGCGCCCCCGGGAGAGAACCATATACTGTACTCTGAAAGTGTTCTGAAAAATGTTTCATACCTGGCCCGTGAGATTCGGTATACTCCTGCAGGTAATTCAGGTATCGAATATCTGAGGGTCGCCTTCAAACCAACCGCTGTCACAATCAAAGGAGTGAATCTCCCTTTGCGCTCGGATCAAGGCGCAGCGGGATATACTTTGAAGGATTTGGGAAAGGGTGACTATGCAGTCACCATAAAGAGAATGGCCGGTGGTCCGGTTATCGTTTCCGGGAAATGACCATGTTATTATGCGCATAACTTCAAAAACAGGTTTAACCCTTTTGATTCTTTCAATGATGCTGACAGGCATTACCGAGGTTTTCTCCCAGACGGGAAACCAGGCCGATGCGGTATCGCTGCAAATCGACGGGTCAAAGAGATTTCAGCAAGTGGATGGCTTTGGAGTGAATGCAAATACGCGAAGCTGGAATGACAGGGAGCTGAAGCCCGCGATCAACCTTTTACTTGACTCCATGAACGCCACGATATGGCGGGTAATCGTAGAATCCGTAGAAAAGTGGGAGGAGGTGAATGATAACAACCAGTAGGTTAAGGAGATGATTTTATTTTTCCGTTTTGTTGTTTTGGTTGCGACCGTAACTGTCATTGGTTCAAATACAGGTTTGGGCCAGGTGATCAGACCGGAGCCCGCTGGCTGGTTTGCCGGTGATATTCATGTTCATCGCAATTGCGGAGGAGCGGAGATATTATCCGAAAGCAAGTTGCCGGAAATGATGGCACAAAACGACCTCGCCGTCATCTCCGTGCTGGCCGATATGGGCAATGGCGAAGTGCTCGACAGCAGGGGTGATCTGCCGAAGGTTAACGGTAAGGATACTGAATCATCACCACCTGGCCGTATCATTCATTGGGATGCGGAATGGCATTGGGATGCCACGTATTCCAACTTTGAACATCAGGCTTTGGGCGGCCACCTTGTGTTGTTGGGACTGAAGGGAGCGCATCAGATATGGGATGAATCGCCTTATCGAATCCTGGAATGGGCAAGGGAACAGAACGCGATCGGCGGCTTCTGCCATTTCCAGTATCTCAACGACGAGATCCAGGAGAAATTAAACTGTTGCATTCCGCTGGAATATCCTGTGGAAGCTGCGCTTGGGACAATGGATTTTATTTCAGAAGATGTCTACGCTGACGGATCTCCTAACAACGGAAATTATAATAGCGAAGCTGCCATCCATGCATACTATAAATTGCTCAATTGCGGATTCAGGCTGGGGTTCGCGGCAGGCACCGATTACCCCTGCAATAACAACGAACCCCTCGGCACGTTGCTAACCTATGTAAACGTGGGAAACAACAAGCTGACGTATCGTAAATGGATAGAAGGAATAAGAGACGGCAAAACCGTTGTGGCCAGAAACGGTCACAGCGAATTTCTTGAATTGAAACTAAACGGGAAATACAATCCGGGCGACGAACTTAGGTTGAAGGATCACGGCGCAGTTTCCGCTGAAGTGAAATGGACTGCTGTGAAAAAATTGACGGGCAGGATTGAGTTGGTTGTCAACGGAAAGGTTGTGGGTGTCCGGGAAGGGAGTGTACAGCCGGACGCACCGTTGTTACTCAATGCCGACGCCGAGATAAGCGAAAGCAGCTGGATATGTGCCCGCCGCATGGATGAGAACGGGCACCAGACGCATACCGCTCCCGTGTATATCACCGTCGGCAGGAAACCCGTGCGCGCGAGTGCGGAAGACGCCCGTTATTTTGTTACCTGGATTGATAACCTGATCACGAAAACTTCTCCCGGTGGAGAATGGAGTGGATATTTCACTAAGGATCTTGATAGCGTGCAGAAACGATATCGCCAGGCCAGGGATATCTACAGCAGAATCTTAATCGAAGCCCAAAACCCTGGTGAACAATGAGCAATCGCATATTAATTTCTCTTGTGATCCTGATGGCCTCATTCGCGGGAACCCATTGCAGCACCGGCGACGCTTCTTCTTCACCCATCCTTTTGCTGGCGGATGAGGACAGCTTTGGGTTATTTACAGCGCAGATCCTTATGACGGAAGGCTTCAATAGTTTCCATACAGAATCCTTCAAAGATTCACCTATAACGGAAGATTATCTGAATGGATTTGATATTGTCATACTCACGGCGACGGCGGTGACGGCTGATGAAGAAAGGATGTTCAAGGATTATGTTCGCGGCGGCGGCAATCTTATCGCCTTCCGGCCCGACAAGAAATTCAGTGAGCTTTTCGGAATTAACGACGCAGGAGGGAAGCTTGACGATGCCTATGTTGGTATTAATGTCACTGTGGAACCCGGCAAAGGGCTCATCGAAGAGACGCTTCAGTTTCATGGTGAAGCGGATAAATATTTCCCGGGAAAAGGAAAGGTAATTGCCACCTTCTTCGGTGATGCGAACACCTCAACGGAATTTCCCGCAGTCGTCAGGAATGCGTATGGAGACGGTGAGGCTATTGCTTTCTTGTACAACCTTCCGGAGAGCATCGTGCTGACACGCCAGGGAAATTCCCGCGACGCGGGCAAGGAAATGGATGGCATTCTTGGCATTCGCGCCATGGACATGTTTACGTACGGATGGGTGGATACTTCCAAAAATACCGTCAACCAGGCCGATGAACAGATGCGCTTATTGTCACACTGCATAGAATCGCTCAGCACCCACAAGCGACCGATACCGCGCTTGTGGTATTTTCCCGATACTTTAAAGTGCCTGGTAACCCTCAACAATGACGGCGAGGATTCAAAGGAAGCGGAGTTTGTCAAACAGTTCGAAGATGTTGACAGGAAAGGCGCGAAGATGACGCTCTATGTTAAAGAGGTTGAATTTGTTTCAAAGAGCTGGGTGGATACGTGGCGGAATAAAGGTTTCGAGATCTCCGGGCATCCCGATGACACAAAACAGGCTGCGAATCCTGATTGGAATACGATGGACAGCGTCTACAAAGCGTTGATCGATGAATTAAAAACCCATTATGAAATCCCTTCCATGGAGACGGTAACGAACCATTGGTTCGTGTGGGTGGGAAAAGATCAGGATGGCTTCCAAAATTTCGCCGCCCAGGCGCGGATTGAAGAAGAGAATGGCGTCGGACTCGATTGCAATTACGCGCATTATGATAACGGCTCGAGCCATGGACATTTCCTTGGCACGATGGGGACGAACCAGGGTAACTACACCGGGAGCGGCCTGGCTATGAAGTTTGCGGATGTCGACGGAAAGATCATTGACGTATATCAGCAACTGAACAACGTGTATGATCAGCAATACATGGAACACGAAGACCGGGAGGGATACTTCAATGCCTTCAGAGGTCTCATGGACAGGAGCCTGAAGGAAGAAGTATATTCTACTATCAGCGTCAGGGCGCACAACAATGAGTATTTCTTTTCCGAGATTCCGCTGATGAAGATGCTGGACTATGCCAACAGCAAGAGTGTTCCCGTGTGGACCGAACTTCAGCTCCTTCAATTTCTGAGAGTGAAAGAGGAAGCATCGTTTGATGATATCACATGGTCAAATGATATACTCTTTTTCCAAATCAACTCATCCATGAAATTCAATCGGGGAATCACTTGCCTCATTCCGTTCAATTTTGATGGCAATAAAGTAAGTAACATCACCGTGAATGGTGAGGAGCAAACTTATTCCATTAAGTCGATGAAAGGGTATGAGTACGTGTGGCTAACAGTTGAACCCGGGAGGAATTATCAGGTAGAGGTGGAGTATCATTAATGCGACTAGGGTCAGAAGGATTTTTTTGGCTGAAGCCCGTGGCAACTCGTAAGAATCCCCCATCATTATTTTACTTATCTTTGAAGATTAAACTTGTCAAAATAACGCCTCATTTTGCCTTCCGCCAACTTAAATAAGTTTGAGGAACTATTCAGGGAATTGTTCAAACCTCTCTGCGGCTTTGCCATGAAATTTACAGGTGATCTTGACACCTCCAAAAATCTTGTTCACGAAGTTTTTATTCAGGTGTGGGAAAAGTTCGATACCCTCCCCGAAGGAACAAATCATAAAAGCTATTGCTATACGGCCGTGAGGAACCGGTGTCTGAACTATATCCGCGACAGGAAAAAGTTTGTGACGATCGAAAATGTTCCGGAGCACCGCCTGACGGAACTCAATTCCACCATGGAAACGTCCGAATTGGCCCAGAAAATAGAACAGGCCATTGCGTCCCTGCCGGAAAAATGCCGGATGGTGTTTGAGTTGAATCGTATCGAAGGACTTAAATATTCGGAAATCGCCGGGAAGATGAACATTTCCCTGAAGACCGTTGAAGCCCAAATGTCAAAGGCGCTGGCTGTCATGAGGGAACATTTGAGCGAATTTCTCACGATAATTTTTATTTTTTGGACGTAAGGGTAAAACCAAAGTCAGGTGTTAGCACTATAGGATAGCTCTAATGATAAATGATAACGACGATAGCGTAAATGAACTGATCACAAAGCATCTGGCGGGAGAAACTTCCGCTGATGAAGAAAGGGAATTGTTCGCATGGGTCAACTTTAGCGAGGCGAACAGGCGTCATTACCATGACCTTAAAAAGGCCTTTCAGCTCACCGAGCGACATTTTATAACCCCCCCTTCCGAAGATCTGCCCATAGATGTAGATAAGGAATGGGATCACTTTACGGAAAGTCTCGGCGCTGCAAAGAGAACCCATCCGCTGCCTACCTCAAGGGTCTGGTTAAGAATTGCTGCCACCTTGCTGTTGTTGATGGCCACCGGAGGCATTCTCTATTATTTTACGTCCCCCGAAACACTGGTGTACCAGACGGCGGCAAATAAACAGACCGTTACCCTCCCCGATGGGTCGCGCGTGATCCTTAACCGGTATACGTCCCTTTCTTATGATCCGGACTTTGCGGATAAAAACCGGACAGTTAACCTTGATGGAGAAGCTTTTTTTGAGGTGCAACCCGACGCCAGCCAGCCGTTCATTGTTCGCACGGAAAAAGCCACGGTGCAAGTGCTGGGAACTTCTTTTAACGTGAACGCTTACGACAGCCTTGATGAAGTGCAGGTGATCGTGAAAACAGGCGTCGTTTCACTTCGGTCAAATCAAACCGATGAGAAAGTAGAGCTCGTTGAGGGGCAGAAAGGTATTTATTCAAGAACAAACGAACGCATTGCCAGCGCGGCAAATGATGATGTCAATTTTTTATCATGGAGTACACAGCACATGGTGTTCGTTGACAGTGACCTTCGCTCAGTTATAGAAACGCTGGAAAGAACCTATCATGCCGAAATCACCATCGGCACGGAAATCCCTCCATCCTGTATCGTCACCGTTACCTTTGATCAACAAACCCTGGAATCAGTACTCAAGGTTCTTGAGAGTACCCTGAACCTGAAATATACCATCAACGGAAATAAAGTCGAAATCACCGAAGCAGGATGCTAAACAAACCGGATCATCAAGGAGAGAAACTTTGGTTCCTGGCAATATTACTTCTGCCTTTATTCAATTGTATTGAAACGTTCGGTCAAAAGAAGTTGCCCGACGTTACATTGTCCGTTGTTGCGGAAGACGCAACGCTGGCGGAATTACTCACGCTGATCACTGAAAAGACAGGGATGCCCTTTTCCTATAATCCAAAAAGGATTCCCGTTCAGCAAAAAACATCCTACAGCGCTACCGATAAACAACTTGAAGGCGTGCTCAATGATCTCTCCGTTGAGTTTGGGTTGGTTTTCGAACCGGTGGAAGATCAAATCGTCCTGAAGCCCGATAAGAAATCCGGAAAAATAGCCGCCCGGACATTTACGTTGAGCGGCACCATAAGGGATTCCGGTACCGGTGAAGCATTGATCGGCGCCTCCGTTTATATCCCGGAGCTGCAAACGGGCACTATAACAAACCCTTTTGGTTTTTATTCCATCACCCTGCCGGCAGGAACCTACAGTGTGTCGTCTTCCTTCATCGGCTACAAAGTAGTCACTAAGTCCGTTGATCTGAACCGATCTCTCCAGGAAGACCTTTCCCTTCATGAACAAGCTCCCCTGCTAGACGAAATTATTATAACCAGCGTCCCATCCGTTACCAGCCAGATCCTGACCAGCAACACGAACCTGGTCACCACCCACGTTGAGGAGCGCCCGGAGCTTTTTGGTGAAATGGATGTGGTGAAATCACTCGAGTCGATACCGGGGGTAAAATTTCACAGCGAAGGATCGACGTTCTATTATGTGCGCGGGGGCCACCGCGACCAAAACCTGGTGCTTATCGACGATGCTCCCATTTACAACCCAAGCCATATGCTTGGAGTTTTTTCAACGCTCATTCCTGACGCCGTCAATGACATCACCCTCTACAAAGGAGATATGCCCGCATCTTTCGGAGGAAGGCTGTCTTCCGTGCTGGATGTGAGAACGAAGAAAGGTAACGATCAACATTTTCAGGCATGGGGAAACGTGGGACTGATTTCAACCAAACTCGGTGTCGAAGGCCCATTCCGAAAGGACGCAAGCTCTTATCTCTTGTCAGGAAGGTTCTCCACCATCAAATTGTTCCTCAGAGGTAATGAAAATATTCAACGGTTCGACTTCCATGACCTGACCGGAAAAGTGAATGTGCGGTTCAATGATTCCAATCGGATATTCTTTTCTTTTTATTCGGGAGCGGACAACTATTTCACCAGTAACCATGGAATTGCGTGGTCAAACAATGCGGGAACCATCCAGTGGAATCACCTCTTCAGTGATCGTTTGTTCCTGAACACTACCATTGCCGCCGGCGGATATGATTATTTTCTCTTCACCGACGTGCGTACGGATACAAAATGGAACTCGCATATTTCGAACTTCAACCTGAAGACGGATTTCAGTTATTACGTAAGGCCTGAAAATGAGGTCACCTTTGGAGTGGGACTTAATGGGTATGCCTTTAATCCCGGAAACCTTCAGTCAAGAAGGAACCTCAGCGCTTTCCCCGCCCTTTCGGTGAGGAATTCTGGCGAGGTTGTTTTTTATGCCAATCATGAGGTCAGATTAAACAACAGATTTGGAATTAATTACGGTCTGAGGCTAACCTCGTGGTCAAATGTGGGCGAAGCCTATGAATACATTTTTGACGAGAACAGGAACGTTGCAGACACACTGTATTACGACAAGGGGGAGCGCTATAAACAATTTGCCAATGCAGAGCCCAGGATAACAATCAGTTATTTTATGAATGATCAATCCACTTTGAAAGTGGGCTTCTCCAGGAACATTCAGAACATTCACCTCATATCAAATTCCGTAAGCCCTTTTACATCTCTTGACGTCTGGTTGCCCAGCAGTTTCAATATAAAACCTCAGTCATCCAACCAGGTAACGGTGGGTTATTATCACACGCTTC
The DNA here is from genome assembly GCA_040882305.1 of Cyclobacteriaceae bacterium. Classification (GTDB taxonomy): domain Bacteria; phylum Bacteroidota; class Bacteroidia; order Cytophagales; family Cyclobacteriaceae; genus Chryseosolibacter. The sequence continues at coordinate 1,021 of JBBEBN010000320.1, read as the reverse complement.
CCTTAAGAACCGTTTCGTTCTCTGCAGAGGGGTTTTATAAAAAGATGTCCAACCAGATCGATTATGAGTCACACGCGGAAGTGCTCCTGAATCCCCTGGTGGAACGCGAGCTGCGTTTTGGTACAGGAACTGCCTATGGTGCAGAGCTCTTCGCGAAAAAAGATGAAGGGCAACTCCGTGGATGGATCGGCTATACGTGGTCGCGTGCAAAACGAAAATTTCCGGATCTTAATAATGGAAGAGAATATAATGCGTTTTATGACCGCCCACATCAGATATGTGTCATGGCCCTGTACGACATTTCCGCACGATGGAAGCTGGGAGCAAACTGGAATTATTCCACAGGCGCACCGTACTCTTCTCCCGTCAGCTTTTATTCGTACAATGGCGAGGAAGTGCCGGTCTACGGACAAAAAAATAATGCCAGGCTTCCGGATTATCACCGCCTGGACCTGTCTGCTACGCACCGGTTGAACAAAAATCCAGGGAATAAATTCAAGCACCATCTTTCATTTTCGATCTTCAACTTCTATGCGCGCAAGAATCCATTGTTCATAAATTTTAATAAAGTGGAAACTCCGGATGGTTCTTTCAGGATCCCATCGAGCGTGATCGACCCGACCAGGGTCACATCACAATTTTACCTCTTTGGTTTCGCTCCCTCTGTTTCCTATAGCTTCAAATGGTTATGAGATCGCTCAAACAATTCATTTTTGCTGTCCTGGTCCTTACCGCATGCGAGGAAAAGGTGGACGTGAAGCTTTTCCCTGAAGACACGGGGCTTTTGGCCGTTGAAGGAGTGCTGACAAATGAAAGGAAGAACCATCTTGTGAAATTGTCTCTTCCCTATCAGCAAGTGAATGGTGAATCCATGCCCGCGACGGGAGCATCGGTCTTTGTCGTGACGGATTCGGTGTATGCACTCACTGAATTTCCGGCGGGTTCAGGCAGGTATTACACGCCTGTCGGCCGGGCGGTGTCTGGCAAGAACTATACGCTTGTCATTCAATATAATGGGAAA
>JBBEBN010000319.1:0-14318 GCA_040882305.1 Cyclobacteriaceae bacterium | reverse complement strand
GGCCTGGATTATATAGTTGTTTCTTTTTGTCATGATTCGCCTGTCAATTTATCCGGAAATTTTAAAAAAGCATACCGGCTACTAAAACCACGAGGTATTTTGGTGGTCGCGTTTGTTGACTCAAAAAATCCTGCATCTGAAAGCTATATTTGCGGTGAGTCGAAGCATTCAGATTGCGACACGGAAAAGGTCATAACTGAATTGGCCCGCACCGGCTTTCAGCATTTTGAATTCACACAAACGCTGTTTTCTGCAGCGGACAAAATAACGGAAACGCAAATTCCAAAGGATGGCTACGGCGAAGGAGCTTTTGTGGTGGTGCAGGCAAAAAAGAAAATTTGAGCGGTCATCCGGATCGCGTCAAGCCACAGGAAAAAGCAATCACTTTTTAGCCATCGTTTTTAGCGTTTTTCTGAACCTGCCTGGTTCAAAGCCGCAATAAAAAGATGACAATTATCATGCATGCGGTTGAGCAACGTCACAAGTTTAAAAAGGCACTGAGAATACCTTTGTGAATAAAGAATAGAACCTTTATGTCCTGGGGACAAAAATTTAAGGGCAGTTACAAATTCCTGAATGAGACCGGGACAATCGCCAGCTTCACCGGAAGGTTTTTCAGGGAGTCGATCAAACCGCGACAGGAATTCGAGGAATTTATCAGACAATGTTTTTGGGTAGGTTACAAGACCTTACCCCTTGTTTCGATAACGGCGTTCATCATGGGACTTGTCCTAACGATCCAGTCCCGACCGACGCTTCTCGAATTTGGCGCCGAGTCACTCCTTCCAAGTATGGTTGCCATTTCCCTTCTACGCGAGATCTCACCAGTGATCACAGGCCTGATCTGCGCGGGTAAGATCGCATCGGGCATGGGTGCCGAACTTGGATCGATGCGCGTGACCGAGCAGATAGACGCGATGGAGGTATCGGGCACAAACCCGTTCAAATATCTGGTGGTGACTCGGGTAGCCGCCACCACACTCATGCTTCCGATCCTGTCCAGTCTCTCAAATGCGATCTCTCTTTACGGTGGATATGTCGGAGTGAACATTCGCGGCCAGGTAAGCTGGAGCCTTTACTGGAACCAGGTATTTGACTCTTTAAGTTACGGTGATGTAGTGCCATCCCTCGCCAAAACATTTTTTTTCGGCTTTGCCATTGGAATCATTGGATGTTACAAAGGATATTTTTCAACAAAAGGCACAGAGGGTGTCGGAAGATCAGCAAACTCGGCCGTGGTTATTGCATCGCTGTTAATTTTTATTATTGATCTGATCGCGGTCCAGATCACTGATCTCCTTGGGTTAACCTGATGTTGTAATGAATGCAGAACCTGTAATTCAAGTGCGGAATGTCGATAAGTCTTTTGGAAGCAATCACGTTCTCAGGAATTTTTCCCTGAATGTGAATGCTGGTGAAAATGTTGCCATCCTGGGAAAGTCAGGATCCGGAAAGTCAGTGCTCATCAAATGCATCATCAACCTGATATCACCAGATGAAGGAGGGATAAAAGTTTTAGGAGAAAATATCGGTGCACTGGGTGAGGAAGCTTTGGATCATATGCGGGCGCGGGTCGGCTTCCTTTTCCAAAGTAATGCCTTGTATGACTCTATGACGGTGCGAGAGAATCTTGAATTTCCGCTGCGGCGGCACTGGGTAAAGGAGCAGCGGGAAAAGGGCGCAGATAAGGCCGTCCGCGAAGCCCTTGGGGACGTGGGTCTTGAACATACTGTGGATATGATGCCTTCGGAGCTTTCCGGGGGGATGCGGAAAAGGATCGCATTGGCCAGAACGTTAATCCTGAGACCGGAAATCATTCTTTACGACGAACCCACGACCGGCCTGGATCCTGTCACCGCCCGTGAGATCAGCCAGCTCATTTTAAAAGTCCAGAAAAAATATAACACTTCCTCTATGATCATTTCCCACGATATGAACTGCATCGATATCACTGCTAACCGCGTGGTCATGCTGATCGATGGAAAATGCTATGCAGAGGGGACATTTGATAATTTACAGAACTCCACCGATCCAAAGGTCACCGAGTTCTTTGAATGAAATAACTATGAAAACGAAAGCATCTGAAAATGTAAAATTAGGGTTGTTTGTCCTGGCAGGCCTCCTTTTCCTGATTCTCACACTTTATATGATCGGAAAAAACCGCAACCTTTTCGGCGCGACCTTCACCATAAAAGCTTCCATGAGTTCGGTTAACGGACTGATGCCGGGAAACAACGTCCGGTTCAAAGGAATCGATGTGGGTACCGTGAAGGGCATTGAACTGGCGGAAGACGGTACTATTCTCGTCGAAATGATCATCGATAAGAAAATGACCCGTTACATCAAGCAAAATGCAATAGCCTCCATAGCAACCGATGGAATCATGGGGAACAAGCTCGTGAATATCGACTCACAGCCGGAGCCTGCGCCTCCAGTCGGCCAAGGCTCCGTGATCCTGTCAAGAGAACCTATTGAAACAGATGAAATGTTGCGCACGTTGAACACAACAAATAATACAATCGAACGCGTGACCCGAAACCTGGATGAAATAACCATTAAACTGAACACCAGCAACAGTCTCTGGAATTTGCTCTCTGACACCGTCATCACTCATGACCTTAAGGATGGCGTCATGGATTTCAGGTCAGCCGCAGCAAACACCGCCATGCTCACCGGGAATGCAAAGGAAATCGTTCAACGCTTCGGAAATGGAGATGGATTAGCGGGCACGTTATTCACTGACACAACGCTTACCCAGCGCCTGGACCATTCACTGAAACAAATAGAAATGGCCACCGACAGGACTGCCCTCATGATGGAAAAGCTCGAACTGGTGGTCGACGACATGAAAGCGGGAGAAGGAACAGCAGGATTATTGTTGTCGGATACGGTGCTGCGAAACAAGCTGATGCAAAGCGCCCTGCATATTGAAGAAGGGACTTCCCGTTTCAATGACAACATGGAAGCGCTGAAGAGCAATTTTTTCTTCAGGAAATATTTTAAAAAGCTGGAAAAACAACAAGAAAAAGAACAAAAGAAAAATCCAAATCCCAAAAAGGAACACGAAGCGATAACAAAAGAAAATAAAGCGGAGGAATGAAAAAAATATTGTGCCCCACGGACTTTTCGCCCACGAGCTATAATTACCCGATGTTTGTTTTTCATGAATAGGAATGCGAAAGATCCAAGATCCTTCCTAATTCAGCTCCGGATACCAGTTGCGCAGCCTCACTTCAATTGTTCCATCCCCGTCGTTCACAAGATTCTTAAAGGCGTCAATATCATTTCCGCGGTGGTGGAACGGATAAACGATCCTCGGCTTGAAATCCAACACCGCACTTGAGGCCTGTTGAATATCCATGGTGGGTCCATTCATGCAAACAAAAGCGATGTCAATGTTTTTGAGCTGCCTCATTTCAGGGATGTCTTCTGTATCACCGGAAATATACAGGTTCATTCCGCCAAAATTCAGGACATAGCCGTTACCCCTGCCTTTCGGATGCCGGGACTCCCCTGTTTCCGGCAAATTATACATGGGAGTGGCGGTGATGCCAAGACCAAGGTTGTTGATCTTTTCACCATTGCCAATAATAACGCATTGCTTTTTATATTGCTCCGGGAGCTGCTCAGCAACAGCCTCGGGAACAACAAAGACGGCTTTACCGGTTTCAATTGCCCCGAGCGTTTCCGGATTCATATGATCACCGTGAATGTCTGTAATGACGATCATGTCAGGAGCGGCAATCCCTTTGTAGTATTTACCGCCTCCAAAAGGATCAATGTAGAAAGTTTTGTTATCCCACGTCAATACGACCGAACCATGCTGTATGGGTTGAATGATGAGTGAACCTTTATTGGTCTTTACCTCATCGGGTTTGGAAAGCTGGGCAAAGACATTGAATGAAAAAAGGCCGATAAGGCATATCCCTATGGCAGTAAGCCTTATTGAATTGTTTTTCATATGAAATCGATAAATGTCAGTATATGAAACATGGACCTCACCGGAAAATAACAGTGATAATGTCGTTTTGTGAAACGCACTGAAGAAAATTACAAAGAATCCAATAAATTTGCCCTATTGCCCCGGCTTTAATGTATTAGTTTTAACAAAAACAATTTTCAACCTTGGCAATCGACGCATCATGAAAATTTGGATCGTATCGGCAGCGTTCATTTTAGCACTTGTTTCATGCTCGAAGGAAGAAAAGTGGGTGGCAATTGGCGATTCCATCACGTACCTGAATGATCACACCGATGAAACGGGCGACCGGGTGACTAAAGGTTATATGACCCTGGTTACTGATGAAATGTCGCATTTAAAGTACATTAACAAAGGGTTCAACGGGTGGACAGCCACCGACGTCGCCGGGGAAGTCAACAACCTCGGTCTTTCAAAGGCAGACCTCTATACAGTTTTCCTTGGAACAAACGACTGGTGGCGCGGAACCCCGATCGGTACATTGGAAGATTATAAAAACAAGACGGGCCGCGGCACCTTGTTTGGGTCTTTCCGAATCATAATTGGCAAACTTCGGGAACTGAATTCGGATGCTCCCATCATTCTTATCACCCCGATGCAAAGGGTGGATTTTGTCTATGTCGCCGACATGAAGAACAATGCGTATGGCTCTTACAGAAAAAAAAACGGACAGTCACTGAGTGATTTTGCCATCGCCATTCTCGAGATCGGAAAATTCGAAAAGCTGGAGGTGGTCGATCTGTATAACAAAAGCGGAATGACCCATGAAAACCTGGTGAGGTTTAAACGTCTGAAAGATCCGGCTACCGGTGAATACAAAGACTTTTCTTATCCTGATTTTATCGACATACCATTCAAGCCCGAAACAGATGAATACCCCTATCCGGCGGATGCCGTTCAAATGACCTATGACGGACTTCATCCCTCGGATGAGGGATATGAGGTAATCGCGAAGATGCTGGTGGAGGTGTTACGCTAAAACACCTTCTGATGCCCCCCGGACAAATTCGCCTCCCGGATAATTCCCTTCTTATTTAATATCCTGATGATGCGGCCGTTGGATTCAATAAGGCCCTCAATTTTGAACTGCTGGAGTAACCTCACAAGACTTTCCTTTGCTGTGCCCACCATATTAGCAAGATCAGTCCTCGACATATTTATTTCACTGGCGGCTTCCTGTTTTTCCTCGCGCTTAAATTTCTCGTCCAGGATCAACAGATTCAGGGCAACTCTCTCCCTGACGGATTTTGTTGCCAGGTTTGTGATGGCATTAATGAATACACTGAACTCATGCCCAAGGGTCTTTAACAGTTTGTTTGAAAGAACAGATGAGGCGTGCAGAACGTTGAGGAAATTCTCCCTGGGTATGAAGGTGATCTCAGAATCCTCGATCGTTGCAGCAGAATCAGGATAGTGTTCCTCACTTAGAACGGCGTGGTATCCCAGAAGCTCCCCGGCGGTACATACATAAAATACCTGTTCGGCTCCCTTTCCCGTGGTCTTATATTTCTTAACCTTTCCCTTCAGCAGGTAAAAAATCCCGGATGGAATGCCTCCTTCCCTGAACACAATCTCACCCTTCTTATAAAGGTGGGTAACGCTGGCATCATCAAGTCTTTGTAAACTTTCCGCTGAAAGTCCTTCGAAGATTCCCTTTGTGTTAAAGCGGAAACTATCAGAGCGAAACCCGGTAGGCATTCAAAAAAATTATCAGACGGCAAGTTACATAATATTGACAAAAATCACCGGAACAGTTGAGGGGCCATCCAAATCACGGACCCTCGTACCCCATTGAAGCCGATCCAAACCTTCACTCTGAGCGTCTCTTTCCTGATTTACGCGAGCCAAGTAATCCTGAAAGGGCAGAGGAACAATAGTCAAATTGTTCGTCTTTGCGGCAATAATTGATTTTTATCAACGTTAATGATGACAATTTTCAATGGCTGGGGGAAAAACATGCGGTAATTTTGTCTGGTGCGCCATGCACGTCAGTTTGCCCTGCCGCTGCCACCTATGATCATTAGAAAAGCCCGACTGTCTTCACAATAACACTGAGCCACATGGTCTACTACAGCCATACTATCATCCAGCTAATAAAAGCCGCTGAGGATGATGCGTCACTGAAAGAAATCATTCATACATCGTTCCGCGAGTTGCAAGCCAAACGACGTAATGGGGCGAAAGCAAGGCGCGGTTTCATTCTCAACATGATCATGGCCTTGAAATACCTGAAGGCAGAGGGGCTTTCTGCCAGGGAAACAGCAAATGTGGACAAGGCAGTTGGGATACTGGAAACGCTTCGCGGAGAGGAACACGAAAATCTCTTTTAATGTTTGTTTACAATTTAACAAACACCGAAATTTTGGGTATATCCTTCTAAAGACCTTAAATAAGAGAATGTGGGAATGGACATGCGTTACCTGATCATATACCCGGTACTTATTACATTACTAGCCTGCCTCATCATCCCGTTTTTACCAGCGTCGCGAAAATCGAACGCCGCCCTGTTCTTTGTATTGCTGAGCGCGATCAGCTCAACCATTGTTTCCACCGCGTCTCTGGGAGGCCAAACCACAGCCTTTTCATTCCCTGGTGGATTGGTGTTTGGTGATATCGCGATACGTGTCGATCCTTTATCAGCCTGGTTTATCCTCCTCATCAACGTCGCCTGTATAAATGGTGCATGGTATGGCAGCCACTATATGAAGGCCTATTTAGCGCAGCGCAGTAACTTATCCCTACACTGGTCGGTGTTTGTGCTGCTCCACATCTCGATGATCTGGATTTGTTCCATTCAACATGGCTTAGCTTTTCTGGTGGCCTGGGAGGTCATGTCCCTGAGCGCGTTTCTGCTGGTCATGTTTGATTATACAAAGTTCAACACATTGAATGCGGGGATCAATTATCTGGTGCAGACACATATCGGTGTGGCTTTTCTCACGATCGCCTTCATTTGGGTTTGGGTTAGGGAAGGATCCTTTGGATTCGGCGCGATGGAATTGTACCTGAATAAACCGGATGCCCTCTGGTTGTTCCTGGTCTTATTCATTGGATTTGGGATAAAGGCAGGATTCATCCCGCTGCATACCTGGCTTCCCCACGCCCACCCTGCAGCTCCGGCTCACATTTCAGGCGTCCTGTCCGGGGTCATGGTGACGATGGGAGTCTATGGAATAGCAAGAATGGCTGCCTACCTGACGCAGGATTTAACAATCATCGGAGCAGGGATGCTTACACTATCTGTATTGACCGCATTTTACGGCATACTCAGTGCCGCGATTCATCGCGATTACAAACGCATACTTGCCTTCAGTACGATCGAGAACATGGGGATTGTCGGAATGGGTATCGGTATCGGCCTGATCGGTAAAGGAACAGAGAACCACACCCTTACCTTTTTTGGATTTTCTGCAGCCCTCCTGCATGTTTTCAACCATTCACTCTACAAACCGCTTTTGTTTTTCGCCTCGGGTAATATCTATCAGTTCACGCACACGCGCAACATCGAGCACCTCGGAGGCTTGATAAAAAAATTACCCTTCACGGCTTTCTTCTTTTTATGCGGCGCACTGGCAGTCGGAGGGCTTCCCCCCTTCAACGGATTCGTCTCCAAATTCTTGCTCTTTTCAGGGCTGATGGAAGGAATAGGCATGGAAAGTTTCAGGTTCAATATCCTCATGATGGCAGCCGTGATCGGCCTTGCCCTGGTCGGCGGACTATCCGTTTTGTCCTTTACAAAATCCTTTGGCGTCATATTTTTGGGAGTGCCCCGGGCGGGCACAACACATCGTCATGCCGAAACCTTTTCGTTTGGTCATATTCCGCTGTTCGTGATTCTCTTTTTGATGTTGACCATCGGGCTCTCCCCTACCCTCCTGCTGACGATCATCGAAAGGATAGTTTACGTTTTCGATCCTGGCATTTCAGATGTTCATGGTCTGCTCCCAGTCCAGTCTCTTTCAGGCATTGGCTTAGCCTCGTTCATCTTTGTTCTTACCGCGGCACTGGTATACTTTGTTCACAGATGGATGGTCCGCAGAAATATGATCACGGTAGCTCCGACATGGGGATGCGGATACCCTGGTCAAAACAAAAAAATGCAATACACTGGAAAAGCTTTTTCCAAAAGCCTGGCGAAACTGTTTGGCTTTATTACCAGCGAAGAAAAGAAATATCAGGAGATCCCCCCGAAAACGGTTTTTGTTACACACCGCAGTTATCATTCCAGCTATGGAGAATTTTTTGAAAAATACATCAACATCGTCCTGAACCCAGTATTGAATTTTATGAATTACTTCACTTTCATTCACAATGGAAGAGTACAGTATTATGTTTTATACGGATTCATTTTCATGTTGATGTTAATTGTAGCCACCTTCTCTAACCTGCTTTAGTTTGAGCATGCTCGTTCCCATCCTGATCACAACACTCGCATTGCCCATGCTTACGGTGGTATCTGGAAAGGTCAAAGGAATGATTGCACTCGCTGTTGTGCTGATGAATGCCGGTGTAAGTTCATGGTTTGCCTTTCGCGCATTATCCGGTGCCTCATATGAAATGGTCATGGCCGGGGGAATGGTTTTCGGAGAGATTCCACTTCGGGTTGACGCCCTGTCGGCATGGTTCATACTGGTGATGAACCTCACCATGGTCACGGGTATCCTATATGGTATCCGATATATGACTCCCCACCTTCATCAGTCAGCCAATATGAGCCTGCATTATTCCAGCTACATTCTGAATCATTTGGCGATGCTGGCAATTTACTCCGTTCAAAATAGCCTGTTTTTTTTATGCGCTTGGGAACTTATGGCCATTACCTGTTTCCTGCTAATCATCTTTGAACATGAGAAAATGGAAACGCTCAAGGCTGGCATCAACTACCTGGTTCAATCACACCTGTGCATTGTCTTTCTCACCGTTGGATTTATCTGGGTGAGCAGTAACACCGGCTCTTACGATTTTAAAGCGATCAGCCTATACACCGCTTCGGTCATTTCGCCATTAAGTTTCCTGCTGTTTGGTTGCTTTTTCGTAGGCTTTGCTTTTAAAGCCGGATTTGTTCCCTTCCATACCTGGCTTCCCTATGCACATCCGGCAGCGCCGGCACATGTTTCAGGCATCATGTCGGCGGTGATCATCAAGTTAGGGATCTTTGGCATACTACGTATGCTTCTGCTGATAAGAGAGAATCACCTGATGATCGGGTATGCGATCCTTATCCTGTCATTCATTACGGGTGTGTACGGAGTGATGCTCGCTATAATCCAGCATGACCTGAAAAAATTACTCGCCTACCACAGCATTGAGAATATTGGCATAATCGGCATGGGTATAGGCTTGGGAGCAATAGGCCTCGGGTCATCGCAGCCTGCATTGGCCTTTGCGGGCTTCGCCGGAGCTCTACTGCATACGTTGAATCACTCGCTCTTTAAATCGCTTTTGTTTTATTGCGCCGGAACGGTTTACAGGGCCACACATACCCTGAACCTGGAAAAACTTGGCGGACTCATCAAGAAGATGCCTCAGTCGGCTGCTCTGTTTCTGATCGGGTCACTGGCAATCTGCGGTTTACCTCCTTTCAATGGATTTATTTCCGAATTTCTGATCTATTCCGGCCTGTTCAGCAACCTGGGTTCTCATCCGCTGGTGCATACTGCGCTCATGGTTACGGCAATCTTCAGTCTGGTGATCATCGGGGGTCTGGCCATACTGTGCTTTACCAAGGCCTTCAGTATTGTTTTCCTGGGTGTCGGCCGTCATCAGTTTAACAATGCTTTCAGAAAGGGAGATCTGTCCTGGCATCTGCCAAAGTACATTATTGCAGGCGTCATAATCGCCATTGGCCTGCTGCCCCGTGTCTTTGTCGAGTTGCTGACCAACCCGATATCACTTTTTGAACAGGCAGCTGTTTTGGATCCGGAGCACAAGACAATAGCGGACGCGCTTCCTATGGTAAGCCTGGCCGCCTGGTCATTGATCATTCTGACGCTCATCGTTCTCATTATTCGCAAGCTCGTAACTGCCTCGCGGCCCATGACAGTTGAGCCAACCTGGGCGTGCGGTTATTCTGCCGGCAGCCCGCAGCTTCAATACACAGCGAATTCTTTTGTCCGTTCATACAGGAAGCTCATCCGTCCTGTGTTAATGATGAACAAAAAGGAAGAGGTGGTTGAAGGCGTCTTTCCAAAACCCATACATATTCAAACACATCCTTATGACAAAATAGAATCTCTCCTGGTTGATCTGCCAACGAGGTATATCAGAGGTTTTATGGGCAGGTTCAGAATTCTGCAAAATGGAAGTGTGCAGTTTTATATTTTATACGGAATCGTTTTTATTATCATTAGCATCGCCATCCCACAGGTCGTCAGCGCCGTTTCCTATGTGGTGGATCTCTTCGGACAGATATGAATAAACTATGATCAGCTTCATTCTCACTCTGGTGGCCAGTCTATTCTTCACGGGTGTTGTCATCCGTACGAAAAGCTTTTTCTCCGGGAGAAAAGGGCCTGGCGTTCTTCAACCTTTAAAAGATATTCTCCGCCTCTTCAAAAAAGGAGTCGTCTACAGTGAAACAAGCAGTTTCATTTTCCGCATCGCACCCAGCATCTACTTTGCCTCGGTGCTTTCAGCCATGATGCTGATACCCTTTGGAAGGTTTCCCGGAATACTCTCGTTTAACGGCGACTTTGTATTTTTTGCCTATGTGCTTGCCCTGGGGAAATTTTTCATGATCATCTCTGCCATGGATACCGGAAGTAGCTTTGAAGGAATGGGCGCCAGCCGCGAAGCACTATTTTCCCTGCTAGCCGAACCCGCATTTTTTATTCTCATGGGTTCATTCGCCCTATTTTCAGGACATACGTCCTTTCACGGAATCTTCCATGCCCTGCATTTTGAATCTTCCATTTCGTTCGCCCTCGGAACACTGGCAACTTTTGTGTTTGTTATTATCGCCATGATCGAAAACAGCCGTATGCCGGTGGATGACCCAAAAACCCATCTTGAGTTGACTATGGTACATGAGGTGATGGTGCTGGACAACAGCGGATTCGACCTGGGCCTGATCCTTCATACCACCAATTTGAAATTCGCGATGTATGGCGCCCTTATCGCTAACATATTCATTACGTCGGGAATGCAATTGTTCTATTCAATTCCCCTTTTCATGGCGGTTCAGGTTCTTTTTGCCATCACGGCAGGAACGATCGAATCTTTCATGGCGCGATTCCGCATGAATCATAATTCACAGTTCATCTTTTCGCTGACCTCCATTTCCATATTAATATTCCTCGGCGTGCTGCTTATGCTTGGGAGGATGACCTAAAATGTAACGAAGATGACGAACACGTTGCTTATCATACTCATCATCAGCCTCATCTATGTGGTGGGAGCAAATCGCCTTTATACTTACATTGCGATCATTGCATTCCAGGGCGTTGTGCTCTTTGCTGTTACGTTCATTGAACTCATAGAAATAAGTGTGGTCAACCTTGTTTTTATTTTATTGGAGACGATCATATTTAAATCAATCGCCATTCCACTGTTCCTAAATTACGTTATCAAAAGGAACAACCTGACCCGTGAAGCCGAACCCTACGTTTCAAACTTTCTTTCTGTGGTTGTCATTACAGCCATTATCATCGGGTCCTTCCTTCTCTCCAATACCATCCATGACGACCATTTGAAAAGCATGTTTTTTGTGGCCGCCCTCGCTGCCCTCTTTACGGGTCTTTACATCATCGTTTCCAGAAGAAAGATCATTACCCACGTGATGGGATTCCTCATCATCGAAAATGGTGTGTTTGTTCTGTCCATTGCTGTGGGAAGCGAAATGCCGATGATCGTGAACACGGGGATCATGCTCGATATTTTTGTCAGCGTACTGTTGCTGGGAATTTTTGTAAACAGGATCGGAGACGTGTTGAAAGAGCATGACGCGGAACAATTACGACAACTGAAGGATTGACTGTACGATATGATTGGAATCTATATTGCCCTGACATTGATCCTTAGCCTTGCGATCTTTTTCCTGCGGAGCAGGATGGCATCCCATATCGTGGTGTGGTGCTTTATGCTGTTGCAATGGGCCTTAACAATCTTCGCATTTAATCACAAATACGAGACCACGTTGGAATTCTTTACTTTCGATCCGCTCGGCCTCATCTTTCTTGGAATCCTGAGCATCGTGTGCGTGCCGGCATTCTATCACAGTTATGTGTTCTTCAATACCAGAAAAAATATACCGCGTGAACGGGCCCTTTACTTCGCAGCTATGATCGTGCTGGTCGCTTCTCTCAGTGCGGCCTACCTGTCGAATCACATTGCTGTGACCTGGATATTTGTGGAGCTTACAACCCTCAGCACATCTGCGCTAATTTACCACAATAGAAATGAGCGCACGCTGGAGGCAACATGGAAATATGTTTTTGTATGTTCCATCAGCATCACCCTGGTATTCATCGGCATCCTTTTCCTGACCATCACCGCCCAGGAGAAGGGATTAAAGGAAATCTCGTATCAGGTATTGGTTGCAAACGCCGCGCTTCTCAACCCATTCTGGCTTAAACTTGCCTTCCTTTTCATCTTTACCGGATTTACGGCAAAGGCTGGGTTGGTGCCCATGTATACGGTAGGCATCGACGCGAAAGATAAAGCACCCGGACCTGCCGGCGCCTTGCTGGCAAGTGTGCTGGTCAACGTCGGTTTTCTGGGGATCTTCCGTTTTTACGAGGTGATCAGCAATACTTCAATCGTATCGTGGGCAAATAATATTCTGATCATCGGAGGTCTCCTCTCAATATTTGTTTCCGCTGTCTATATCCTGCGGGTAAAGAATCTTAAGAGGATGCTGGCCTATTCGGGGGTAGAACACATGGGCATTGTGATGCTGGGTATTGCGTCGGGGGGCGCAGGATATTATGCGGCCATACTTCATCTCATCCTCCATTCCTTCGCCAAACCTGCGCTGTTCTTTCAGGTTGATCAGATCTACAGGATCTACAAAAGCAAGAGTATTTATGATATCGGAAATTATTTCAGCTACCACACGCCCGGCGCCCTTGTTTTGTTGCTGGCCTTTTTCATCATCACTGCCATGCCTCCATCGGGGATGTTTATCAGCGAATTCCTGATCTTCCGCGCCATGTTTGAATCGGGCAACATATGGCTCCTGGTCGTGATACTGATCCTGCTGACCATGATCATCTGGTCCCTGGCCAGAAATATTTTTAAGATGCTTTTTATCAAGACCGTCGGCTTCCGGGAGGATCATATAACAAGGATTTCGCCATTGGAAACCATCAGCCAGTATGCGCTGCTCGCGATCGTGATATACCTGGGATTTAATCCGCCGCGGGCGCTCGTGAACCTGATCCATGAAGTCACAAGAAATTTACCACAATGATATGATCCAAAATGTAAGCGTTGCAAACAACACCTGTATCCCACTGAACGCCATTCCTGTGTTGCCGTATGAGGATTTTCTTGCCCTGAATGCCGGGTTCGCCAGACAGGAAACCCATCATTGTGTTCAGTATTTCGGCTTCAACCATAAAGGGAAGCTGAAGTTAATGTGCTGCATCGCAAATGACAGCGACGCCTCCATCTTGGTTTCAAGTGCGGAGATAGATCCGGACACCGCCAATGGATATCCATCGTTTACGGCACACCACCTGGGATTTCATCTTTTTGAAAGAGTACTGCATGAAACCTTCGGACTTGTTTATTCCAACCATCCATGGTTGAAACCCGTCCGCTATTCCGTTGACCGTAAAGACAGAAATGCACGGGTCGGCGATTATCCTTTTTATCAGATAAAAAGCGAAGAACTGCATGAAGTTGGTGTGGGGCCCATTCACGCGGGAATTATCGAGCCAGGACATTTCAGGTTTATTTGCAACGGGGAGCAAATACTGCACCTGGAAATTCAGTTGGGGTATCAACACCGCGGCATCGAGCAACTCTTTCTGTCCAGCAGTAAACTCCTCCAGCGCAGCCTGCTGGCTGAATCTATTGCCGGCGACAGCGTTGCCGGCCACACCACCGCATTTGCCAACCTTTGGGAATGCCTGTGCGGTTATCCTGCGACCCCGGATATGTCGTTTGCCAGAACGATAGCCATAGAGTTAGAACGGATGGCCATTCACACGGGCGACCTCAGCGCGATGTGTACCGACATCGGCTATCAGTTGGGGAGCGCCGTGTTTGGAAGGTTGAGGACACCGCTCATCAACTTCTTCCAGGAATGGTGTGGGAACCGGTTGGCCAAAAGCCTGATCCGCCCCGGAAACAATCCGTTCCATTTTTCCCGCGATCTGGCCACAAGGCTTGAGGG